>JAJPJC010000282.1 GCA_021324445.1 Isosphaeraceae bacterium | reverse complement strand
TTGACCCGGGGACGTCCGACCCTCGGCCTGAGCTACGAGCCGCCCGGACCGGTCGAGGTCCTGCTGGTCGGCTGTGAGGACGGCTATCAAGACACGGTGATCCCGCGCCTGCTGGCCGCCGGCGCGGACCTAGATCGAGTCCACATCCTCGATGGCGTCAAGGACGAGCAGGAGAACGTCCGGCCGTTCTCCCTCCTCTATCTGAGCGAGCTGGAGAACTACCTCGCCGCTCATCCCGCGACCGCCCTGGTCGTCATCGATCCCATCACCGGCTACGTCGGTCGAGCCGGCGTCAAGGACCATCACGACGCCGAGGTCCGCTCACTGCTGGAGCCGCTGGCCGAGCTGGCGAACCGGCGCGCGACGACCGTCATGTGCACCAAGCACTTGAACAAGGACGAGGCCAAGACCCTGGCGAGCCGGGTGGGGGGATCGGTCGCCTATGTGAACGTTCCCCGCGCCTGTTTCGTGGTGGCTGACGACCCGGAGAACGAGGGACGCCGCATCCTCGCGCCGTTCAAGTGGAACCTGAACGCACCCAGGCCCCCGGCGATCGCCTGGACGATGGAGCTCCCGCCGCCGGACGACCTGGCCGCCATCCTCGCAGCCTGCGACCACCTGAACGAGAAGGACAAGGCGAAGCTGGCCGGTCAGTTGAACCGGCTGGCATGGGCCGGCGCAGTCGATATCGACGCCGACGACCTGCTGAGGACCGCCGCCAAGGTGGAGCGGAAGCAGACCCAGAACGAGATCGACCGGGCAACGGAGTGGCTGAGGGAGCGACTGGCCAACGGTCCGGTCGGCTCGATCGTCTGTGCCAGGGAGGGAGACACATCCCTGGGCCGGCGCTGGCCCGATCCGGGGTTGCCCGCCGAAAAACGCAGGCCGATCGTCCTGGGCCGCGTGAAATGGTGGCGCGAGACGATCCTCAAGAAACGGCTCGAAGGCGAGTCGAGGCGAGCCGGCTACAACGGTCCCTACTTCTTTCGGCTGTCCCATCATGCATGGCCGCCGGGTGCTGACGCCGTCACGACGACCCAACAAGCTGACGACGCCGAGTTGAGCCCCGTGGAAGCCGTGGAAGCCGTGGAAGCAACGGTAAGAGATCAGGCTTCCACGATGGTTTCCACGAACGCGGAACGAGCGAGCCGGCCGGACAACGCCCTCGTGGAAGCCGTCGTGGAGGCCCGTCAACCTCGTTCTCGCTCGATGGCTTCCACGGACTCCACGGACTCCACGGTGATAAAGGGCAACCCCGTAGTGTCCGTGGAAGCTCAACCGCCTTGTGTCGACGGCGAGCTTGAGGAGGGTGATATTTGATGACCCTCCCAGAGCTGCGCGCACTCCTGGACCGCCTCGGGATCGTGCTGTCGGCCCGCGGGGACCGCCTGCACTGGGCCGCCCCGCCCGGCGCGATGACGCCCGAGGTCAAGACCGCCCTGGCGACCCACAAGGCCGCCCTGCTGCGCCTGCTGCACGACACCCTCGGGGAGTCGGCCCCGCCGCCGTGGCCGCCCCGCCCCGCCGAGCTGGCCCGGTGGCCGGTCGAGTGGCGCGCCCGGTGGGGACTGCTGGCCAATGCGCTGCAGGATGAGGGCGTTCCGTGGCCAGCGCATGAGCAGCGCGCCTTTGAGCAGGTCAAGGCCGAGATGACCCGGATGGATCATCCTCCGGCCGATCCTGCCCCCGAACCTGGAGATTCCCATGCCCTGGTCCAAGGTCGTCTGTTGTGATCGCTGCAAGACCTTTCCCATCGACGCCGAGCTATCGACGCTTCGCGCCGTGGCCGGCCCCCTGGCGCGGCGGATGGTGGAGATTCATCTCTGCCCCGCCTGCGCCGAGTCGTTCCGCCTCGACTGGCTCCGCGCCCACGAGCTGGCCGAAGCCCTGGCTCCAACCCCCGCGAGGTCGTAATGTCAACGCATCGAAGTTCGTGGAAAAGACGAGAGCGCAACGCGGCCGCTCTGTTCGGTTCCCGCCGCAAGATCCTGTCGGGATCGAGTGGCCGCGACGATCAGACCTGTAGCGATTCCGATCATCCCCGGTTGTTCATCGAGAGCAAGCTGAGGGCGTCTTCGTCGGTCCGCTCCCTCTGGGAGAAGGCCCGCGAGCTGGCGCGCCGGGAGGGGAAGATCCCTGTCCTGATGCTCTACGCCAAGCACAAGCCCGGCGCCCTGGTTGTCGCGCACGAGAGCGACCTTCGAGCCGTGGCCGCCGAGCTGGGTGAACGCCTCGAGGGGGGTGGCCCCGACGAGGCCGCCTGAGCCGCTATACGCCCCGCGGTGAGGCCGAGGCGCCCTCGGTTGATGGATCGCACGGCCCGGCCTGGCGACGCCCTGGTGAGGCTTGCAGGCCCTCGGGTCGAGCGGTCGAGCCGTTGCCCCGGTGAGTGTACTTGCGAACACCAGTAAACGCCGACGTGTAAATCCCTGCGGACCGGAGAATTGTCCACTACATGTACACTATTAGAGTCTGTGGATAGTATGGATGCATAAGCGGGTAGGAAAAATCCAGGAATCTCCCCTGAGAGGGATTGACTATTCATCAAGCGCCAGCGTATAATGCAAGTGTCGGGTCGAGACGTTCGACCCGAAAACCAAAGTGGCCGGCTGAGTGCTGCTAACACCCAACCGGCCTTGGCAAGAGGCTTTACAGGAGCCCCCCGCCATGACGACCATCTTCGATTCCGCCGCCCCCGTCAAGTCCGACCGCCTCTTCGGGACCCTGCCCGCCCGCGAGCGCCGCCAGCCGTTCACTCAGGCCGATCTGGATTGGGCCGCCCAAGCGTTCGGCGACGCCGAAGCGGACCGCTGGCTTGAGGAGCAAGCTGAGCAAGCCCGGTGGGATGACCAGTTCAACCGCACTTTCCCCGCGGGATTGTGCCAACTGTGCGGCGAGCCGAGCAACCAACTGGACCCCGTCCACGAGTTGTGCCCCGAGTGCCTGGACCGCGCCGAGTTCGCGACGCTCGCGGGACAGAACGAGCGAGCCGGCTTGGGCTATCGCGTGTTCTGAAAGGGATCGATCCGGGGCAGGGACGCCCCATTACCCTACCGAGGTCAGTGATGCTTACCGAGCGAATTCAAGAGGCGATCCGGTCCGGGGGGATGAGCCGTTACGCCATCTCCAAGACGACCGGCATCGACCAAGGTTTGTTGTGCAGGTTCTTGAAGGGACAGTCGAGCCTGTCGTTCGAGACGGCGGACAAAGTCCTGGAGGCCCTCGGGTTGGAGGTCGTGATCCGGCCCCAGCGCAGTACGAGGAAGGGGGAGTGACATGGCCGAGAAGCTGACTCAGCGCGGCAACTGCTGGTATTACCGGTTCACCGACGCCGATGGCAAGCGGCGGATGCGGAAGGGGTGCACCGACAAGCGCGCCACCGAGGAGATGCTCCGCCGCGCGGAGACCGAGGCCGCCCGGATCCGGTCCGGCGTTGTCGACCCGCGGGACCTGGCCTATCGAGGCCATGAGGCCCGGCCCTTGGTGGATCATCTGGCCGACTGGCATTCCTACTTGACTGCCAAGGGATCGACCCGCCAGCATGCACTCTTGAGCCGCAATCGAGCCGGTCGAGTCATCGAACTGGCTCGGGTCGACCGGATTTCGGCGCTGGCTCCCTCCAAGGTTCAGGCCGCCTTGAAGGCGATCCGCGACACCGGGGTTTCACTCCGGTCGATTCATCACTACACGCGAGCAATCAAGGGATTCTCCCGCTGGCTCTGGCGCGACGGCCGCGCCCGTGTGGACACTCTTGTCCATATGACAAGTCCGAATCCCGACACCGACCGCCGCCGGGTTCGCCGAGCCCTTGAGCCCGAGGAGCTGGTTCGACTCCTCGATGCCGCCGAGCGTGGCCCCGTCGTCTACAAGCAAGCCGGCCCCGATCGCGTCATGCTCTATCAACTGGCGATGGGGACCGGCTTCCGAGCGAACGAACTGCGGACCCTGACCCCCGAGGCGTTCGCCCTCGATGCCGACCCGCCCACCGTGACGGCCCGAGCCTCTTACTCGAAGCGCCGCCGGGAGGATGTCCAGCCGATTCGCCCCGAGCTGGCCGGCGCCCTCCTCCCCTGGTTGGCCGCCAGGCCCGCCGGCAAGCCCGTGTTCGGCAAGCTGACCAAGCACACCGCCGACATGCTCAGGCACGACCTGGAAGCCGCCGGCATCCCTTATTGGGACGCCTCGGGACGGGTGGCCGACTTCCATTGCCTGCGTCACTCCTACGTGACGGCGCTGGCCAAGAGCAACGCGCCGGTCAAGATCGTCCAAACCCTGGCGCGGCATTCGACCCCGACCCTGACCCTGGGAGTCTACGCCCACGTCGGTCTGTACGATCAGGCCGCCGCCCTCGATGCCCTGCCTGACCTGACCCGGCCCGCGCCGGACTCGGAGCCGACGACGCTGGCCGCGACGGGGACGGATGCGACCCATGTCCATACGCTTGCTCCATCCTGTATCCATTCCGGGGACGTTTCCGTGCGCGTACTCCATCCCCCGGTGCGCGATGAGGACTCGCGACCCTCGGGGACCGGGACGGGGGGAGATGCGAGGAACCCCCTGGAAAACAAGGCTCTGGGCGCGTCCGTGCGCGTCGATGCGCGGCCAGTCTCAACGGAGGGGGTGGGATTCGAACCCACGGACAGCTTGCACTGTCAACGGTTTTCAAGACCGTCCCGATCAACCACTCCGGCACCCCTCCGGATCCGCACCACCGGGCCTCGGGCCGCACGGCGTTCTACTGTCCGACCTCGTCGAGGATCTCGTCGGCGACGTAGATCGGCACATCGACGGTCACGGCCAGGGCGATCGCGTCGCTGGGCCGCGAGTCGACCTCGACGAGCTCGCCGTCGTGGCGGATCCGCAGCTTGGCGAAATAAGTATGCTCGCGCAGCTCATTGATGTAAATATCTTGCAAGTCGCCGCCCAGCAGGTCGATGGTGGTGGCCAGCAGGTCATGGGTCAGCGGGCGCTGGGTCGCCTGGTTCTTGATCCGCCGCTCGATGCTCGAGGCTTCGAAGAAACCGATCACGATCGGGAACATTCGATCGCCATCCACCTCCTTCAAGAAGATGATATGCGAATCGCTCGTCTCGTTGATGATGATCCGGGTGAGCTCCATCTGGACCGCCACGGCACTCGCACCTCTCCCGATCGCTCGGGGTGGGCGTCGGGTTCGCCGCTCCCGTGCGGCGAGATCCGTCGCCTGGCCCCCTCCAGGATGCCGGAATCGAGCGTATGTCGTCGATCATAGAGGACTTGGCGCAAGGCGTCAACGCTCCCAGCCGTCGGCCCAGCGAATCGGGCACGGGACCGTCGCGGCCGCGGCCGGGGGCGCACGGTGCCGGGCCACCGGAGATAAGCCGAATGAAGATCGGATCTTAACGACTCGAGCCGGCCCGGCCCGGGGGGATTGCGGACCGGGCCCGCGCCGGGCGTCGCGGCGGAAGTCCATCGCGAGCGCCGCCGGGCGCGGCTATACTGAAACAGTCCCGGCAACCGGGAGAGCCTGGGCGAGGTGCCCGCGGCGGGTTCTCATTCCCGGTTGAACACACCCGGTTTCGCGGGGACACCTCCGTTCCCGACCGGTCCCGGCGCCACAGTCCGGGGTGGCGGGCCGCGCCCCAGCCAGGGCCCGGAGTGAATCGACCCATGGACGTGATCGATGACCTGACCGATGCCCAACGCGAGGCGGTCACCCACATCGACGGGCCCTTGCTGGTCCTGGCCGGCGCGGGTTCGGGTAAGACCCGCGTGATCACCCGGCGGGTCGCCTACCTGCTGGCCCACGGCATCCCCTCCGAACGGGTCCTGGCCCTGACCTTCACCAACAAGGCCGCCGGCGAGATGCGCGAGCGGATCGAGGCCCTGGTGCCGCGATCGCGGGTCTGGGTCGGGACCTTTCATGGCTTCTGCGCCCGACTGCTGCGGACCTACGCCCCCCTGGTCGGGATCGAGCCGGGCTTCTCGATCTACGACCAGAATGACCGCGTCCGCACCCTCAAGGACGTCCTGGACCAGGTGGGATGGGACATCCCCGGCTGGACCCCCGAGCGGGTCGAAGCCACCATCAGCCGCGCCAAGAATGACCTGGTCGATCCCGCAGTCTGGAAGCGCCGGGCCGCCGACCGGAAAGATCAGCTCCTGGCGCGCGTCTACGAGGCGTACGAAGCCCGTCTCCGCGCGGCCTCGGCCGTCGATTTCGATGATCTCCTGGTCCACATGGTCGCGATCCTCAAGGAGCACAAGGATGTGCGCGCCGAGCTCGATCGTCGGTATCGCTACGTGCTGGTGGACGAGTACCAGGATACCAACCTGGCCCAGTACGCGATCGTCCGGGCCCTCTCGGTGGACCATCCCCATATCTGTGTCACGGGCGACCCGGACCAGTCGATCTACGGCTGGCGCGGGGCCAACCTCTCGAACATCCTCGAGTTCGAGCGCGACTACCCCGGCTGCCGGGTTGTGACGCTTGAGCGCAACTACCGCAGTACCAAGAACATCCTCAGCGTAGCCGACCATCTGATCCGGTTCAACCGCCGGCGCAAGCCCAAATCGCTCCTGACCGAGAACCCCCGGGGCGCGCCGGTCGAGCTGGCCGTCTATCCCCGCGAGACCGACGAGGCCGAGGGGATTGCCGGCAAGATCGCCGGCCTGGTCCGCGACGGGGAGTACGGTTACGCCGACATTGCGGTCTTTTGCCGCATGACGGCCTTGACCCGCCCGTTCGAACAGGCCTTCCGCGCCGCGCGGATTCCCTACCAGATCGTCGGGGGCGTGGCGTTCTACGAGCGTCAGGAGGTCAAGGATGTGCTGGCCTATCTGAACCTGATGGTCAACCCCAAGGATGACCTGGCGTTCGCACGGGTGGCCAACGTGCCGCCCCGCGGCCTAGGCAAGGCCTCGATCGAGAGCCTCTCGGCCGCGGCGCGGGAGACCGGCCGGCCGCTGCTGGCCCTGGCCCGACGGGCCACGACGGTCCCCGGGATCAAGGAGAAAGCCGGCCGCGCCTTCGAGGACTTCGCGGGGATGATGGAGGATCTGGCCGCGCTGCGCGAGCTGAGCGCCGAGGAGGTGATCCGCCGGCTCTTGAGCCAGACCCGCTACCGCGAACATCTGGCGGCCGACGGGGGGGGGACCGGCGAAGATCGCCTGGCGAACCTCGACGAGCTGATCACCGCGGCGCGGGAATTTGACCAGGTGCACCCGGGCGCATCCATCCAGGATTTCCTGGCCGAAATCACCCTGGCGGCGCCGATCGATCGCTGGGACCAGCAGACCGGGGCGGTCACGCTGATGACGCTGCACGCGGCCAAGGGGCTGGAATTCCCGGTGGTGTTCATCGTGGCCCTGGAAGAAGGGCTCTTGCCGCATGGCCGGGCCCTGGAGAACGACAACGAGGTCGAGGAGGAACGGCGGCTCTTCTTCGTCGGCATTACCCGGGCGCGCCGCGAGTTGAATTTGAGCCGGTGTTGCGTCCGGTCGTTTCGCGGGCAGCAGCAGGCCACGCTCCCCTCCCGCTTCCTGGCGGAGCTGCCGGAGGAGCCCCTGGTCCTCCGCGACCTCTCGGGTGTCAGCTCCTGGGACAGCCGGCCCAGGCCGGGCGGCGGATCGTGGCCGGCCCGCCGGACGGAGTCGCGCCCGGCTCCCGCGGCCGGCGAATTCCGCCTGATGACGGCGGCGGACCTGGCAGGCAACCGCGGACCGGCCGGCACCGGGGCTGCCGACGGCCCCGTCGACCTGGCGGGCTTCCAGCCAGGAGTGGCTGTGCTGCACCCCGATTACGGGTTGGGACGGATCGTGACGGTCGAAGGCGCGGGACCCCACCGGAAAGGCCGCGTGCGGTTCGCCGTCGGCCCGGAGCGGACCTTCGTCCTGGCCCGGTCGCCACTCCGGCCGGTGACCCGATCCACCCCAGGCGGAAAGCCGCCCCGCCGCCCAGGCAGCGATGGAGACGTCTAACGGAGCGCCGGTCCCAACGGCGATTTGAGCGGGGGTGTTCTCAACATGTCACGCTTGGGTGTCAACATCGACCATGTCGCCACGCTCCGCCAGGCTCGGGGTGGCCGGGAGCCGGATCCGGTCTGGGCCGCTGTCCTGGCCGAGCTGGGCGGCGCCGACGGGATCACCGTGCACCTACGGGAGGACCGCCGTCATATTCAGGATCGGGACCTCCTGCTGCTCCGCCAGACGGTGGGAGTCCGGCTCAACCTGGAGCTGGCCGCCGAGCCGGAGGTGCTCACGGTCGCCTTGCAGGTCCGGCCCGACCAGGTGACGTTCGTGCCGGAACGGCGGCAGGAATTGACCACCGAGGGGGGGCTGGACGTGGCCGGCCAGGCCGCACGGGTCGGCGAGGCGGTGAAACGGTGCCGCGACCAGGGGATCGAAGCGGCGCTGTTTATCGACCCGGACCCCCGACAAGTCGAGGCTGCGCTGACCACCGGCGCGACGGCCCTGGAGCTGCACACCGGCCGCTACGCCGCGGCCGCGGAGGGGATGCGGACCCGCCGCCTGGAGCTGGCCGCCCTGCGCGGCGCCGCCCAGGCGACTGTTGCCGCCGGGCTGGAGCTCCACGCCGGTCATGGCCTCAATTACCAGAACGTGGCCGCCGTCGCCCGGCTGGACCAAATGGCGGAATTGAACATCGGCCACAGCATTATCAGCCGGGCCGTCTTCGTCGGCTTGACCCAGGCCGTCCGCGAGATGAAGGAATGCATCGATCGCGCCATCCTTGGTCCGTTCCACTCGGAGTAAATGCTTACGGTCAAGTGGCTTGGGCCGTTTGGGCAAGTGGTGAATTCCATGTTCGCCCACGTGATTGCTCACATCAAGAGACTTGACCAGTCGCGGCCCGGTGGGGCGTCGGGGAGATTTTCTGCGAGATTGGGCGGATTCCACTTCCCTTTCTCAACGAATCTCCTTAAGATTTCTCTAGATTCAAGCCATGGTTCTATGAGCGCTGCGTCGTGACGAGGCCCCTGGCGAGACCGGCCGGGGAGCCCACCGATCGTCAACCCTCGATGCGCACGCGCGAGCGAGTGTTGCCCGCAGAGCGACCTCGTTGGCCAGGAAGCCCCGAGATTGCGCATGCCAACCAAAGGTCGGATCTTCGCCGGGTGCACGGTGGCCTTGGTCACACCGTTCTGCGATGGGGCGGTCGACGAGGAGGGCCTGCGTCGCTCGGTGGAATGGCAGATTGCGCAGGGGACGCCGGTGCTCAGCCCGGTGGGCACGACGGGCGAGTCGCCGACCCTGAGCCACGAGGAGCATGAACGGGTCATCAGCCTCGTGGTCGAGACGGCGGCGGGGCGGGCCAAGGTCCTCGCGGGGACCGGCTCCAACGCGACGTCCGAGGCGATCCGGCTGACGCGGTTCGCGGCCCGGGCCGGGGCGGATGGGGCGCTGCTGGTCGCCCCCTATTACAATCGCCCCAATCAAGAGGGGTTGTACCGCCACTTCGCCGCCATCGCCGAGTCGGTCGACCTGCCGCTGGTGCTCTACAACATCCCGGCGCGGACAGGCCGCAACCTCGAGCCCGAGACGGTGCAGCGCCTGGCGGCGATCGGCTCGATCGTCGCGGTCAAGGAGGCCGCCGGCTCGCTCGACCAGGTCAGCGAACTGCTCGATCGGACCAACTTGACGATCCTCTCGGGGGACGACAGCTTGACGTTGCCCATGTTGTCGATCGGTGCCGAAGGGGTGGTTTCCGTGGTAGCGAATCTCGTGCCGCGGGACGTCAGGGCCTTGATCGAGGCCTTCCACCGCGGCGAGGTCGCGGAGGCGCGGCGGCGGCATGCCCGGCTGTTCCCCCTCTGCCGGGACCTGCTGGGCCTGGCACCCAACCCGATCCCGCTCAAGGCCGCCCTGGCGCTCTTGGGTCGGGGCAACGGCGAGCTGCGGCTGCCGTTGTGCCCTCTGGACGAGCCTGCGCGGGAGGTCCTCCGCGGCGCCCTGGTCCGCGCCGGGCTCTTGACCGAGACCCCATAATACGTGTATGAGGCATGCACTCGACACATTCCTTCGAAATATCATTGTCGTCGCGTTCGCCCCTGGGGGTCGTTTTACGACTCTTCCTTGGGGCGTGAGGACATTGATCGACTGACGACCGTGGCGAGGCATCCGATGCGGCGTCCCAGCGGGTCGCCCACCGGAGATCCGGAAGGACGCTCGGCCGGCCCAGCCGGGCCGAGGTCCAGCTCGCTCATTCCAGCGAGTCCTCGTGAAGCGATCACGCTCTACCTGGTTCGCCTCTGGGACTCGCTCACCACCCCAATGAACAGCGTTGATGGCTCACTCCTGAGGCGCCCGCCTGATCGGATCGAGGACGTCCTTGCCTGCTCGGTCGTTACGGCCGTCCGCGTTGACCATCGCCGGGGTGCGAATGAGCGAAGCCGGCCCTGAGCCGGCAGAGTTCCGCTTTTTTCCCAGAAAGGGTTGAGGGTTCATTCCCATGGCACGCAAAGACACCAAGCGCAGTTTGGATACCAATGGCCAGGTCTCGACATTGGGGCCGGAGGTCTCCGATCAATCGGTCCGCGAGCTGGCTCAAGTTTTCAAGCTCCTGAGCGATGAGACGCGCCTGCGCATCTTGTTCTATCTGGCGCTCTCGCCCCATGGCGAGCTGCACGTCACCGATCTCTGCCATCGGCTCGGTCAAAGCCAGCCGGCCGTGAGCCACCACCTGGCCCTGCTCCGCGTCTCGGGCCTGATCGAGTCGCGCCGCGAGGGGAAGCATAACTTCTACTGTGTCCGGACCGATCACTTCGGCGAGTTGCTCCTGAGTCTCTTCAACGCCGCCGGCCAGGTTCCTCCGAACAAGAAGTACCGCTTCCATGACTTCGTCCTGACCTACTCCGGAGAGTGAGCGACCCTGCCGGAGTCTCAGGGTTTGCCCTGGGCGGGACGGGACACCGCTGGCCCGTGGGAAAACCGGTGAGACGGCGCGGGGCAGCGTGCAATCCGCCGGGATGGCCCATTGACCCAAGCCCAGGGGGACAGCCCCCTGGGCTTGGGTTTTTCAGCGAGTGTCCCCGGGAATGGTCATTGGCCTGCTGTCCCTCCTTGCAGAATGCAATCCAACTCCGCATGTGGTCTTTTCTTGTCTGGAGACAACGATTTCAGGCGGGCGCAGATCCCGGGCCTCGAGTGGCCAAGGACGCACACTCAGCGGCCTCCCTGCACGATTACGGAAACCTTCTGCCCATTGATGTTTGCAGTGAGAGTGCCGCGCAAACCCGCGAGCTGGTAGGGGCCCGGCTTGGAAACGAAGCGGCCGGCACCGGCGGGGTCGTCCGACCTGGGCTCGGCGCCCAGGGAGATGCTCTCCGGCGGACCCCTCTTGGCCCGGCTGTCCCTCCGAGCACCGCTGTCGATCGCAAAGCTCACGTCGGTCGGTGGGGGATCCAGCGCCGACCGAACATCGCTCCTCAAGAAATAAGCAACCAGCGCCGTTGGCTCGGTGCTGCGGCGATCCTTGACCTCGGGCTCGTTAACCAGCTCGACGTAGCCTGTCTTGTCGGGCAGTTGGAGCGTCGTACCCTGGTGCGGACCTCGGAGGACCGCCGGCTCGAGAGTCGCGGCTCCCCCGCATCCCATCAAGAGGCCCGCCATGACGAGCACGAGCACATGCATGCGATTTCGCATGGGTGGCTATCCTGGATCCGGCGGGACCGGTGCGATTCCCGGTCCCGCGGGGTAGGGGCGAGGAACTCGACCAAGGGGCGAAGCAACGGTTCAATACTGATCCGAGCTGATCACTTCACCGTTCTTGGGAGTGGACAGTGCCTGATAGATGCCGAACTGAGTGACACCCGGGGTGACGGTGAAGATATAGTTGACGTAATTGACTCCCAGGGGCAGTGAGGAGCCGTAGAACGGACCGGGGCCGGGTTGAAACGCCCACGAGTTGATCGAGTTCTTGATGAACCGCACCGAGCCGTCGCAGAATCCCCAGTTGACCCCGCCGGGGTGGTAGCTCTCGGAGTCCGACGCGATGCCACCGCCGATGTTGGTAATGCTGGCAGCCTGGGTGGTCACGTTGGGCGGGAAGTAGGTGGTGACCATGGTGTCGAACCAGTGGTGCGAGTTCCACGAACCGTCGGAATCCCGGTAGGTCGGGTCGTTCCGCGCGAAGATCGCCTGGCAGCGCT
Source organism: Isosphaeraceae bacterium (assembly GCA_021324445.1). Taxonomy (GTDB): domain Bacteria; phylum Planctomycetota; class Planctomycetia; order Isosphaerales; family Isosphaeraceae; genus JAJPJC01. The sequence continues at coordinate 16,729 of JAJPJC010000282.1, read as the reverse complement.
CGCCGAAGAGGAACGTGTTGCTGGTGCCGTCGGTGATTGCGGCAATCGAGACCCGGCTGTCGTTGTAGATCACGCCGTTGTATTGCGTATACTCGCCCTGCCCGTAGCTCCACTGGAAGGTGCCGGGGAAGGTCCCTTGGTTGCCGCCATAGCTGGTGAACTGTTGATACCAGGTACCCGGTGGCAAGGCGTAAACGTTCTCGACGAAGCTCGCGTTCGGATCCGAGGCGCTGATGACCGTCGGCTGCCAGGGGTCGCTGGGGCAGTGCAGGGTGTTGATCGCGGCGCCGGCGATCGTGATGTTGGGGGGGTCGTAGTTGGTGAGATTGAAGTTCGTGGCGTTGTAGATCGCCTGCTGCTCGAGGAAGGGGGTCAGGAAGACGAAACAGGAGAAGTTCGGATAATACCCGGGCCCGCCGTAGGCGGCCGTGGCCGATGAATAGGAGTCGGCTGGGAACATGTTGTTGGCGCTGTGATAGTTCTGCACGGCCAGGCCGAGTTGTTTGAGGTTGTTGACGCACTGGGCGCGGCGGGCGGCCTCGCGGGCCGACTGGACGGCGGGCAACAGCAGGGCGATCAACACGGCGATGATCGCGATCACAACGAGTAACTCGATGAGCGTAAAGCCGCGAGTCGGTCGAGGGCACGTCTGGGAACTCATGGGGTGCAGTCCTTGGAGAAAGAGGACAGAAGCATACTTCAACAGATCTCGTCTCAAGCACCGCGAGCTCTGGCCCATTCCTGATGGAGAGCGGGAATCCACGGCGGGTTGTCGCGGACCGATGGCTAACATACGGAACGCTGGACACACAGGCAAATGAAGATTGGGTTAAGGCGAGGTACGGACAAAGGGGAACCCCCGGTGGCCTCTCCCAAGACGGCTTGACCCGGAACGGTGACCGGTTTCGAGGATCCGAGAGCGAGTCGAGGAAGCGGTGCCGCGCGGATCGCCGCCGTTCAATCAACAAAACGTTAACCAACCCGATGCCAGAATACAATCCAATTCCGCATGTGATCGGTTCGTCCTTGCATGACAATCGTTTCAGGCCGGCTGTGCCGCAGGTTCCGCAAGGGCGGCTGCCGCCGCGGCAGCCGTCCTGGCCGACTTCGTCCATGCCTTGCAGAACGCAACTTTGAGTGATTGGGATTGGGCCGCGTGTCCATACCCTGCCCGGCTGGCGGCGAGGGGGTCGACTTGACCGAATCGAGGGGCGGCCAAGGTGTGGACAACCCCAAGGAAGGGTGAAGCGCCGCCAGCCGAGTCCGATCGAACGCCGGGCCGGCCGGATGCGTGGGCGCGGGCGGGTGATCGCGCCGACCGTGGCCGCGCCCGCCGCGAGCTCAAGGAGGAGACCAAATCATGCCGTCGCACGATCGCCGGGCTGTCGGACGCCGCCGTGCCCCGGGGGCGCGGACCGATCCTCTTGAAGCTGGAATCGCTCGAGCGCCGGGCCTTGTTATCGGCCAACAGCGCGCTGCCTGACCTCGTGAACTCGGCACTGGTGACCTCCACCCACGTCGCCGATTGGGGCGACACGCTGGAGGTCCAGGAGCAGTCCGGTATCAGATCTGGAGCCGTCCGGCGTCAGATCTAATCTCAGGTTAGTTCCTGGCAGCCCGGGGGGCTTGGTTGGGCAGCCAGCGCCAGCCGTCGGCATCCCATCGCGGTTGAACGCGCTGCCCCGGGTCAGTATGAGCTAAGGTTGATTTGGGGGCTCCCTCGGCCGAACTTCGGGCACGATCGGGGCTCCGAACGCAGGCTCGCGGCCGGTGCCGTTCGACCTCCAGGATGGGAGAGCTCGACGATTCCCCGCGACCCCCATGGGAAGAACCACGACGATGGGGCCAAACCCCTCGCGGAGTCTCAAGATGCGTTTCACATTCCGGCATTCGCTGATTCTCATCGTGTACCTCGTGATCCTCTTCAGGGGGATTATCCCGACCGTCGAAACCGTCGCCCACCAAAGCGCGTGGGACTTCTGGGTCTTCACCCTGTTGCTATCGGCCCCGTTGCTGGCGCTGCTGGTCGTGGTCTTCGAGCGCACCAGTCCCGTGAAGAACTGGTCGGTATCGTTCCTCCTCTTCCTCTTCTTCCCCGCGCTGATCTTGAACCACGACTGCATCGTCCTGGTCGAGTTCGTTCGGGAGGGGAAGTCTCCGACGCTCTGGGCGACGTTGTTGCTCAACGCCATGGGCGTCGGCTTCACGCTGGTGTACGCTAGCCGGATGGTTCCCAGGCCGTGCCCGGGCTGCCAGCGGCGGGCCCTGATCCGCTTGATGCGGCTGTTCACGAACGAAGAGCGGTCCGCCAACACGTTCTGGTGCGCCTCGTGCGGCGGGAAATACTGGAAGGACTCGACGGGCACCTGGCGCTCCGAGCGGCGCAGGACCTGGCTCGACCGACTCCAGGAGACTCGCCCGTTCGGGGGGAGGAAGGCCACCGCGGCGGGCCGTCCCGAAGTCGCCGAGACGGTGGTCCGGCCCCTCGCCCTGCGGTCGGTGAACGAAACCCAACCGTCCTGACTCCCCGAGCGGGGAAGCGCCTTTCAGGAGAACTCGGAGGGCCTGGCCGCGGTCGATGCCGATTCCGGTTCTCGCCCGCCGGCAGCCCGGCGTCCTGGCAGCCGGGGGGCCTGGTGGGGCAGCCAGCCACGTCCACCCGGCCCAATTCCTGCTCGGCCCCTCGACGATCGACTTCGTCCCCGCTCCGGTCGCCGGGCCCGCGCTGCCTGCCGGAAGACGCGCCGAGCTCGATCCTCCGGTGCGACTGAGAGTGGAAGGCCCGGAGATCCGCGGCGCTGTTGCCGGCGGTCAGCGCACCCCGGGGCCGGGTCCGCGACCGAGGAACCACGGCCTAGACTCGATTGAGCGGACGAGTGGAGCGCCGGCCCACAGCGGGGCGGGGCCAGCAGGCTGTCTGCGTCTCGTCCCAGGAGGCAAGCCGCCGCGGCGACGCGCGGCCAGGGATGCCCACTCCGACATGAGCGATCATCCGACCGAGGGCCGGCGTCAGGAGGGCGACCGTCGCCGCCGGCCCACCTCGCCCTGCGATGCCCTCCGCCGGAACGGGCGGCGCAGCCGACCCAGGCGGCGGGACGAACGCCGAGGCGCCTTCTTCGTCGATCGCTTCGACGCGCCCACCCTGGCCATGGTCGTGGCCCTGCTGTGCCTGACGATCCTCGATGGGGTCCTCACGCTCGAGCTGCTGGAGCTCAATAGTGTGGAGGTGAATCCGGTGATGGCCCATCTCCTGACCCGGGGACCGATCGCCTTCCTGGTCGGCAAGTACACTCTGACCGCCGCCGGCCTCCCCTTCCTCGTCGTCTATCAGCACCATGAGATCTTCGGGAGCCGTTTCCGCGTCGGCTGGCTGGTGCCGCTTTTCATCGGGCTCTACTTTATTCTCTTGTTTCATCAATGGACCCTGCTCCATGCGGGTCCCTCACGGGCGGAGATCCGTGGCGGCGACTCCACCGGCTCCACGACTTCTGCTCTCTGTTGGGTACGCTGCTGAGAGTCTGGTCCCGAAGGTGGGTCTGCCTGTTGTAGGGTGGGTGAAACCCACCAACGCAAAGTCTTGGTAGCCTTGGAGATCGGTGGGTTTCACCCACCCTACGACATCGACTTCCGACCCTTCTGGAACAGAGTCTGACAACGTTCCCGAATCGGTCGAGATGATTCCAAGACGGCATCTTGGAGAACCTCAGGGGAGTGGTCGATTCATGACCGCCTGGCACCATGCCATCCTGGCGATCCTGTTTCTTGTCGTGGGCTCCTGTGTCGGCAGCTTCGTGAACGTGTGCGCGTACCGGATCCCCAGAGGCTTGAGCTTGTGCCATCCCCGGTCGCGCTGCCCGCGCTGCCGGAGATTCATCCGCGCCCGTGATAACCTGCCGGTGCTGGGCTGGTTGATCTTGCGCGGCCGGTGCCGGAGTTGTCGTGGTGCGATTGCACCGCGGTACGCGGCCGTCGAACTGGCCGTCGGTCTGGCCTTCGCGGGGACCTACGTCGCGGCGGCCGGTCTGGCCGGGGGCGACGTCTGGGAGCGGGCCGGCGTCCGAGTCGTTTTCGCCGGCTTGCTGGCCACCTGGACCACCATCAGTCTGGGCCTGGTCGCCGCCCTCATCGCGTACGATCGGGGGTGCGGACTCACGGGGCCGGGCGCACCGGCCCAGCATCGAGGGGCAGGACGAGGCGCTGACCTGGCGTGAGCCGGCCGGAGTCCGCGAGCCGGTCCTGGTTCCGCTCGATGATCTGGTCAACGCGGCGAACGTTCCACAGGCGATCCCGCGTCGAGCTCTTCCAGGGTGGGGATCACGACAGGTCCCCGGCTCGCAGCTCTCGGGGATCGGAAAACCGGCCGCGATTGAACTGCCGCAGTGCTCCGGCGTAGCGATCCGAGCCGTAGTAAAGCCGGGCGAGGCTCGGGAACGTCTCGCCGATGGCGACGGTATGCCGTCTCGGTCCTGCGGTGACGGCCCCAGGACGCAAGCCCGCCGGTCGCCACGGGACCGCTGCTCGGGACTGGGATCGGGAACGAGGCGATCGCTGGTCGGGTTCCGCACCGGCGATCGAGCCGGGCTCCCAGCCCGCGCGGGCCAGCATGGGATCCCGTCGCGGCGTGGGGGCTGCGGACGTGATGCCCGGTGGAGCGGCTCCGGCAGGTGCGGAACCGGTATCAGGGCCCTGCTGCGCCGGTCCGACCGGAGCCTGGGGCGAGGCCAACGGGTCTCGGGGATCGACCGGGCGGCTTGCGCGAGGGTCCTGCGACCGGGGGTCGGCCGGCCCGTCCCGACCCGAGGGGGGATCTGCACTCGACGCCGCGCCGCGCCGCGACCAGAGCTGTCGTAGCGACGGCCAGGGCCGCCGCCGAGTCGGCGAAGAGGCTGTCCGATCCTCGCCTGAGGGCACGCTGGCCGGCGGCGACTCGACACCAGAGGTCGCCGGCGGCACGGGGGCGGGTTGCCCGGCAGACGGCGCTGCGGCGACCGCCGCGGCCAGGGGCGCAGCCCGGGCGGCCGGGGCCGTTGAGCGGGGAGCCGCCGGCGACGGCGCTGAGTCCGGTGCCGTGGCGGTCAAAGCGGGCGCCGTGGCGGTGGAATCCGGCACCGATGGACCTGTCGCCAGCTCGAATGAAGTCGCCGCCCCAGGCAGACCCGGTGGGCCATGCGGAGCCGGGGCCAGGGCCATCGCCTGCTCGGGCGACCAGATGTGCGGCGTCAGCAGCACCACCAGCTCCCGCCGCCCCTCGGTCTTGACCCGGTTGCCGAAGAGGTAGCCCAGGGCCGGCAGCCGGGACAACAGCGGCAGTCCTTGCAATTGATAATCGTCCTCGTCCTCCATCAGCCCGCCGATGACCAGAGTGGCCCCATCGGGGATCATCACGTTGGTCGTCAGCTCGGCCGTCTGCTGATTGGGGATGTTGTTGTTCACCACACCCGAGCTCCGCTCGGGGTGGATCTCCATCCGGACCATCCCGTCGTCCGAAACGAAGGGTCGCAGCCGCAGCAGCGTCCCCGTGTTCAGGAACTGAACCTGCTGGATGGTGCTGGTGAAGTTCTGGGACAGAGTCTGGAAGCCGAGCCGGGCACCGAGCTGGATCTCGGCCCGTTGCTTGTTCAAGACGAGGATCCGCGGACTGGCGAGGATCTTGGTACTGCCGATCGTCTCGAGGGCTCGGACAAATCCGGTCACGTTGTTGGCCACGAACCCGAACTTGATCCCGTTGACGGCCGAGGTGAAGCCCTGGGGGTCGGTGGCGGCCGTGCTCTGGGCGATCTTGCCGGCGGTCGTCAACAGCTTCGTCGGTGTGAAGCCGACGTTGCCGTTGAGCGCGGTCCCCGTGCCAATGGTGCCCAGGGTCTGGGCCAGATTGTCGACCACTCCGAAGTTCACCCCGAGCTCCCGGTCGTGCTCGAAGTCCACGCTGACGATGACCGCCTCGATCAGGACCTGGATCGGCCGGACGTCGATCCGCTGGATGATCTGATCGATGATCCGCAGGTTGGATTCATAATCCTGGATGATCAGGTGGTCGAAGTCGGACAGGGAGTTGCCGCCGGTCGGCGGCTGGAACCCGCCGATCGTGGGGCCGCCCCCGCTGGGTGGGGACCCGCCCGGACCACCTGTGCCCGCGCCGCCACCGGCGGCGGCACCGCCGGCCGTCATCGCCTGACCACCGCCGGAGACAAAGGTCGCCGACTCGCTGATCCCGAAGCGGTACGACGGAGTGACCGAGATCCGGTTCCGACCGACATCGGCGCTCAAGAATGGCCGGATGATACCCAGGACCTCGTCGGCGCGCACGTAACTGAGCTTGTAGACCTTGGTGATGATTCGTTCTTTCTTGGTGACCTCCGCTTCATCCTGAATCTCGCCCTTGGTGTAAATGTAGTGGAATGTGCCCTCGGTCTTCTCCACGAGGTTAGCCAGGCGGATCACCGCTTTGAGGACCTGCTCGACCGTGACATTCTCGAAGTTGACGGTGACCGTTCCTCCAACCTTGGGAGAAACCAGGATATTCATCCCGGCGCGGCGGCTGAGCAGCTCCAGGATCTGGCGCAGGTCGCCCTCGTTGACATGGAAGTGCTGGACCAACCCCTTGGGATCGAATTCGATCTGCTGATCGACAGGGATGGCGGGCCGGGATTGGGGCTGCCGGTCGCGCTGGGTCGCGCGGTCCGGAGGCGTCGTTGAGGGCGTGCGTCGGGTCCCTGAAGGCTGCGAGGCACCCGTGGGAGGCTGCGGGGCACCCGTGGGAGGCTGCGCTGCACCCATGTTCGGCAGCGCGGCGACGTTCGGGAGCGTCTCCCCCACGCCGGGGCCCAGGCGCTCCGCCGGGGCCGTCGCCGCCTGCGCCGCGAATCGAGCGGGCCTCACGGCGGGGTCCAGGGACGCCCCAGGCCCTGGTGGAACATCGCCGGGCCCCACGTCCCGAGCGTCCGCGGACGGGGGTGTCGCCAGCAGGGTCGGCGTGGAGTCTCCAGGCGCCTGCCCGGACGCGGTCGGACCGGCTGCGCCAAGCAGCGCCCCAAGCCCGAGACTCAAGACCCGAACCGTGTTCCTCGCCGATTCCATTCGACCCAAGGAAAGCCATCCTCGTCGACCGCGCGGCAACGACTCGCAGGCCCGCGCGGGGTCTCCCCGGGGACGATCGCCTCAGACCGCCCCCTGAGCCGCGCAGGATTGCCCAAGATATCCTCTAACCCGTCTCTTCCTCTCAGGATTTCGACACTGATTCCGCCAAACTTAAGGATCATTCCGGATATTCGGTTTAACCAGAATGCGTCGAGATCGTCGGACCCTCCCGCTCCCGCAGGATGCCGCGCCGTGCAGCGATGCATGGTCCTGACTCGCGGGTGATGATTGACCTCACGCTTGGAACAGCCCGTGGCAGACCTGTCCTTCGTTGACGGTCGGGCGTTCGGGACGGCCCTGGTGCCGGTAGATCAGCTTGGAATGGTCCACGCCCAGGGCATGGAGGATCGTGGCATGGATGTCGTGGACGTGCAGGCGGTCTTCGATGGCATGCAGGCCGACCTCGTCGGTCTTGCCGACGACCAGGCCCGGCTTGACCCCGCCGCCGGCCATCCACATGGTGAAGCCATAGGGGTTGTGATCGCGGCCGTTGCCTTTCTCGGACATCGGGGTCCGGCCGAACTCGCCGCCCCAAAGGACGAGCGTCTGACCGAGCAGGCCGCGGCGCTTGAGGTCCTGGACCAGCCCCGCGACGGGCTGGTCCATGGCGCGGCAGGTCTTGGCGTGATTGATTTCGATATCCTGGTGCGCGTCCCACTTGCTCCCCGCGCCACAGTAGATCTGGACGAAGCGGACGCCCCGCTCGACCAGGCGGCGGGCCAGCAGGCAGAGGCGGCCGATCGGCTCGGTGGCCGCTTGGTCCAGTCCGTACAGGGCGCGGGTCTCGGCCGTCTCGCGGGCCAGGTCGACCGCCTCGGGGGCTTCGGCCTGCATCCGGAAGGCCAGCTCATAGCTCTTGATCCGGGCGTCGAGCTCGGACTGATCGAACCGGGAGGCGAGGTGGCGGCGGTTGAGGCGGTCGAGCAGCTCGAGCTTGGCCCGTTGTCGAGCCGGGCCCACCTCGGCCGGCGCGGACAGGTTGGCGATCGGCACGGGCCCGCCCTCGAACCGGGTCCCCTGGTAGACCGCGGGCATGAAGCCGGTACCCCAGTTCCGCGGGCCGCCGGCGACCGTGGCGCGCGGGATGTCCTGCATCACCACGAATGCCGGCAGATTCGCGTTCTCGGTCCCGAGGCCGTAGGTCACCCAACTGCCCAGAGAGGGCCGTCCGGCCAGGGTCGAGCCAGTGTTCATCTGGCAGACGCCCCCGACGTGGTTCAGTCCGTTGGACCAGCACGAGCGGATCACCGCCAGGTCGTCGGCGCAGGTGGCGATGTGCGGCAGCCAGTCGGAGACCCAGATCCCGCTCTGGCCGTGCTGCTTCCACTTCCGCTGCGAGGCCAGCAGGGGCGAGCGGCCTTCGCCCATGGGCGTGATCACCGGCTTGAAGCTCGGCGGCAGGGGCTGGCCGGCCAGCCGGTTCACCTCGGGCTTGGGGTCGAACGTGTCGATGTGGGAGGGACCGCCCTCCAGGAACAGGAAGATCACGCTCCGGGCCGTTGCCGGCCGCCGCCACGGGGCGGACCGACCGATCGAGGAGGATGGGGTCGACTCGGCCGCGGCGCCGGACTCGCGGGCCAGCAGATCCGTCAATGCCAGTGCACCGAACCCGACCCCGGCCTGGAGCAGCCAATCGCGGCGGGTGAGCGGAGTCACGCGATGGGGAGTTCGAACGTCCATCACCGATAGCCCCTTGAGAGGTTGCGTCACAGCAGGACTCAACGACCTGAAACAACCAGTTAAGACGAGCTTTCCTCACCCTGGCCTGGACCGTTCACGGTATCGGAAATGCCCTGCCCCTCCGGCATGCGTGAGCGAATGCCCTGGACCAGTATCTTGATAGAATCACTCGTCTTCCACCATCGAACACTCGCCATCCCCCATTGAACCAAGGCGATCAGGCCCTGAACCGAGAGCATCCAGAACGCGATCCAATAGCCGTAATAGATCCGCTCGTTCTTGATCTCGACCGTCTGGAGCGTGATGAGGACAGTCAGGCCGGCTGGGAGGAGTGCTAACGCGAAGCTCAAATGAACCTGTCCGGGAGAACCGCTCGTCAACCGTTCCCCTTCGGCCTCGAACCGTTCCAACTCGGCCTCGGAGATCTCGTAGACTTTGAGGCGGCCCAGTGGTGCGACGCTGACCGGTCGTTGATTACTCGATCTGCGCGCGGCCATGGCTACTCCGCAGCATTGGCCCCTTGCAGGATGCGGTAACCGGCCTCAACTTGGCCGGTATAGCCGCCCAGATCCACCACAAGGTGCCACCGTCCCGGATGGGGCGGTGTGATCGGGAACGGCGAATCCTTGGCGAAGCCGCCGTGGTATTCGAACGCTTCCCCGCGACGATAGTGCTCGTAGTTGGTCGCGTCCAGGAGCATGGCGTTGGCCGGTCCGGTGAGAATCACCTCGACCACGTCATCGGGCCCGGCCTCGACTTCTTGATGCAAATGGATCCTGGCCATGACTTCGATTCCCTCGCATCGCCGCCGGATCACTTCGGCTCGATTGTATCGCGGCCGCGCCGGCTTGGGGAAGAAGAGACTCCGGCCGCACCGCTCGTGGCCCTCAGGTCTCATCGCCTTTCCGGATGCGAATCTCTTCCTGAAGCAGTTTCTGGACGCGGTTCTTGGCCACGAAGACGTGCACCACGGGGATCCCCAGGCGCTGTCGGGCCTCCCGCCCCGAGAGGCCGCCCAGGGCTGTGAGTCGGAAGGCGTCCCAGGTCACGGGCTGGACGCGCTTCTCGACCCGGCGCATCGCGATCTGGAATGGCCCCATCCGCGCCCCAGGATCCGCGCACCGGGCGAAGGTACTCCCTTTACACGGAGATGAACCGGCATGAGAATTGCGAATACTCGCATGACACCTTGGTCCGAATACGGCGTCGGGGCGGATGCCCACCAGCGGGTTGGAGACGAATCGCGAAGTGCAGAGCGTTCGGTACCGATTCCCAAACCCAAGAGGTCCCCATGAACCAAGGCAAGAAGCGTAAGAGCGGGCTGCGTCGGGTTGCCGGTCCGGTGACCGATGCGGCCAGCGACGTGGCGAAGTCGGTGAAGCGGTCCGGGTCGGCCGTGGGTCGCAAGGCCGGCGGCGTCCTCCGTTCGATCGGCGAGGTCGTCGTGGAGGGCGCCGAGGTGGTCACGAAGGCCGGGGCCAAGGCGGTCAGCGCGGTGAAGGAGACGCTCTCCCCCACCGAGCCGAAGTCGGGGCGGGGCGGCGCTCGTCCCAAGGCCAAGGCGAAGGTGAAGGCGAAGTCCGCATCGTCCTCCCCGCGCGACCGCTCGGCGTCCCGGTCCGGCGGCCCCGGCGCCAAGGCCAAGTCGGGCTCCGCGAAGGCCAAGTCTCCGCCGACCAAGTCGGCCAGCGCGGGGGGATCCCGAGCGAAGACGTCGCGACCGAGGAAGTCGAGCTGAGCGGTCCCTGCGCCCTTGCGGTCGGGCAGGGCAGGGGAGCCGCCCCGTTTCCCCACGCTCGCGCCCCGGCACACGTGGGCGAGCCGAAGCGAGGTGAGTCATGGCGCGCGAGCCGGTCCAGGCGGAGTTGCACGACCTGGCGAGCCTGGTTGGGGCGATCGCCCAGGATACCGAGCGGCTCCTGGGCCAGCACGCCGCCTTGCTCCGGTGCGAACTCCGTGCGGGGTTGCGCGGGGCGCCGGCCGCGCTGGCCACGATCGGGGCGGGGGCCGGCCTGATCGCCGCGGGCGGTCTCCTCGGTTCGCTCATGCTGGTGCACGGACTTCACAAGTCGACGCGCATCCCGCTCTGGGGATGCTATGGTTTGGTCGGCGGCGTGCTGGCGACGGTCGGCGGCGGGCTGGTCGTGGCCGGGACCCGACGCACGGCGGCTCTCCAGGTCGTCCCCCGCGAGACGATCGCGGCCCTGAGCGAGGATTTCCAATGGCTCAAGGACCAGGTCACCCGCGGCACGAGCTAGGCCCAGGCAAGTCGCCGTCGGCGATCCGCTCCGCCATCGCGGAGACGCGCCGGGAGCTGGCTCAACACCTCAGCGCGCTCCGCGAGCGTTTGCTCCATCCCCTTCAATCTGCGGATCCGAACCCGGAGACAACCATGGCCACCAAGAAGAAAACCGGCCGATCGTCGGCCGCCTCCAGCCGCCGATCCTCGAAGACGCCAGCCGCCGGCAAGACCTCCTTGAAGGGAGACAACCCCGCGCGAGCGAAGACGGCCCGGGCCGAGCTGCAGAAGGCCGCTCCCAAGGCGTCGAGCCGGAAGAAATCCACGGCCGCGACACCGAAGTCCAAGACCGGCGGTCCCGCCCCAGCCGCGTCGCGGCGAAAGACCGGGGCCTCGACCAGGGCCAAGGCGTCCCGCAAGTCGGCCGTCCGGAGCGTGGTGCAGAAGACCGGCGAGGTCCTGGATACGATGCTGGCCGGGGCCGTCGTCGGCGCCGTCACCGGTGCCGCCCGCAGCCTCGCTGATGAGCCGGCCGCTGTGCCGGTCAGCAGCGCCGAGGCCCCGGCGCGGGGACCGGCCGCCGAGAGCGAGAGCCCTCGGACCGGTGAGATCCTCGGCGAGATGGCCCCTGGCGCGGCGCTGGGCGCCGTGTCCGGCGTCGCCAAGACCGTCCTGCCGGCCGAGCCGGCGAAACGCCCCGCGAAGAAGGGCCCGAAGCGCTGAGGCGACCCCGCGCGGACCCGCACCAGCTCCGTGGCGACCGGCCTCGGCCACGGTACCCAGTAGACCAACACGGCCGCGGGAGGCAAGATAACACGGCGCGCGGTGGTCGCGCTCGCGCTCGCGCTCGCGCCGGCGGCGCGGATCGTGCGGCCGGCTGATCCGGGCACGCCCCTGGCCCGGTCGCCGGTCGCGGGACTCCGGCTTTCCATTTGCGTAACGCGCCGCCAGACGATAGCCTAGAGGATGCCCATCTCCTCGAGAACACTCCAGGACCAGAGAAGCTTCGATCGGGACGAGCTACGATGAATTATGTACTCCAGGTGGTCCGAGGCCGCAGCGCTACCACCACCCTTAAACTGGCCGACGGCGTCACGACCCTCGGCCGGCACGACGATTGCCTGATCCGCATCAAGTCGTCGCAGGTCAGCCGGCGCCATTGCGAGATCGTCGAGGTCGGGGGCAAACTCATGGTCCGCGACCTGGGCAGCTCCAACGGGACCTTCGTCAACGGCAAGCGCGTGCTGGGCCAGCAGCCCCTGAAGCCCGGGGACGAACTGACCGTCGGCGCCGTGACGCTCCGCGTGGTCACGCTCGGCCGAGCGGAGGCCGCGCCGACGGGGGCTCCCGCATCCAAGCCCGGAGACACCGCCGTCGTGGACGCCGTCCCCGTCGAGGCCGAGGACGATGAAGAGTTCGAGATCGCCTTCGATGACGCCGATGCGCCCACCAAGCTGGACGTGATCCCCCTGGCCGACCAGGAGCCGGCTACGCCCGCGGCCCAGCCGGCGGCCGCCAAGGCGCCCGCGGCCGCCAAGGCGCCCGCGGCCCAGCCGGCGGCCGCCAAGGCGCCCGCGGCCCAGCCCGCTCCCAAACCGGCCGCCAAGTCGAACCAAGAGGAGGAGGCCGTTGCGGAATTCCTACTCGACCTCAACCTCGACGAGGAATGATCCCCGATCTTCCGGCATCGAGCCCCACTCGAGACCCGGCACCCCCGGCGGAGCCCAACGCCGCCTCCCTCGAGTCCCCGCGCTGCCGGCTCTCCGGTCCCCGGGGCTGGGGACGGTCGCACCCAGGCCGCTCTCGCTCGACTCGCAATGGCCTCGGATGAAGCCGCCACTCGACGCGCCGACCCCGCTTCGCCACGCTCCGGCTCCCAGGAGGGGTTTTCGCCCCTCCGAGCCCCCTTTTTGGGCCAACTCCGACGTTTTTTTCCAACAGCACGTTGATTTCTCCGGGAAAACGCTTTAAATAGCTTCGGGCGTCCGATCAAGTGTGCCGATCCGCCTGGCATCCCGAAGTCCGAACCGCTGGCGCACATCTTTGCAGGAATCTCGTCATGGCTCGTCGGAAAACACTTCCCGAGTCGGTGCGTGCCAAGCTGGCATTGGCTGAGCGACTGGGGGCTCTCCGCTCCGAGTTGTTCGGCGAGCGGGGTGGACCGGAGATGGCCAGACGATTGGGCATACCGGTCCGCACCTGGTACAACTACGAGGGTGGGGTCACCGTCCCGGCCGAGGTCGTCTTGAAGATCATCGAGCTGACCTCGGTCGAGCCGGCCTGGCTGCTGCACGGCAAGGGAGCGAAGTTCCGCCAGTCCCGGCCGGGGCCACTGGACCCGGCATCGTCGCCGGCCCTGACCGTGGGGGCCCTGCTGCGGACGGCGTTGCAGCTCCTGGAGAATGAAGAATCGCCATCCGGGGCCGGGACCAAGCGGCTAGGCGTGCCGGAGGCCACCGATGGCGACACAGCCGTCGCCAAGTGGTCGGCCGCCGCGCCCGATCAGGACCGGGACGAGGACCTCGAGGGCCACGGCCCTCTGGCCCGCGAGATGGACCCGCAAAGTGGGCGGGAACGCCGGGAGTGGCTGGCCGCCCAGCGGGAGAATCGATGCATTCGGGTCACCGGCGACGCGATGGCCCCCGTCCTGGCCGACGGCGCGATGGTCGCTTTCTCCCCGCGCGAGGAAGACCCCACCCAGCTCCACAGGAAGATGGTCGTCGCCTGGCTGGCAGGGGAGCACGACCCCGTGGTCCGTTGGTTCGAGCACTGCGGCCGATATGCCCTGCTCCGGGCCCAGAACCCCAAGACCACGCCGCAGCCGGAGACGCTCGTCGACCTGGACGATCCACGCGATCCGCCCCGGTTTCGACGCGTCCTGTGGTTCCATACACCCCACTGAGGGACCGCCGCCGACCCGCCGAGCCCGCACCGGATCGGTCCGCTCCTCCCGATCCGCCACCGCTCACCAGCTCAACAAGTCCCCGGAACAGGGGAGAACCAGGATCTTGCCGTCGCCGATCCGTCCGGTCCGGGCCTGGCCCACGATGGCCCGGATCGCCTGGGGTGCCACCGCCTCCTCGACGAAGACGCTCAGCTCGACCTTGGGCACGAATGAGGTGTTGTACTCGCTGCCCAGGTACCGGTGCAGGCGGTTCTTCTGCCGCCCGTATCCCATCGCCTCCCGCACGGTCCCTCCCAGGATCGCCACGGTGCCCAGCGCGTCGAGCACCGCTTGAGCGCGGAACGGCTTGACCAGCGCGATGATCTGGACCACCTGGCTGGTCCGGACCACCGGGGCGGGGGCACTCGGCGCGGTGAGACCCGGCGCGGCAACGGCGTCGCCGGGATCGTTCTGCGGCATGGCTGTATCTCCCCAGGCGCGACTCGGACCGCTTGACATCGTGCCCGCTCGCGCCGACATTGGAACAGGGCCGGACTCGAGCGATCGTCCGCGCCGGCCGCTCGGCAACCCCTGAGGTGGATCCATCATGAAACGGTCTCTGGCGATGCTCGCCGGCCTGGGTCTGGTCCTGGTGATCGGCTGCGCCCAGGATTACGACATCCGCATGGGCAAGACGATCGAGAACAAGCAGTATCAGAGACGGCTCAATGCGAATTTGGAGGGCCCTCCGGCCAAGAGCAACCTCCAGACCGCCAATATCTTCGTCCGTCCCCCCAAGGGGCTGCAAGGACCCCACCAAACCTTCGGATTGGCCGTGGTCGAAGAGGGGAAGTTCGACATCGCGGATACCTTCGCCGACCCCCAGAAGCAGGCGAGCCTCCATATCCTGGCCCGGGTCAATCTGCCCAAGACTCCCAGCAAGAAGGGCTCCAAAGCCGCCGAGTCGCCCCAGCGGGGGGATTTCACCGACGACGTGCTCGAACTGCTCAAGAATTCCTACGGCGCCGATTTCGAGAAGGCCAAGCTCAAGACCGAGGAAAAGTCCCACGGCGGGAGGAGCCACAAGTTCCAGTCCCTCACGCTGGACTTGACCGCCAAGGAGATCAAGGTCTACCTCTTCGGCGATAAGAATAGTCCGGAGAAAGTCGCCTTGATCTTCGATTATCCCAAGGAAGAAGCCGGGCTGCTCAGCTCGAAGATCAACCTGTGCCTGGAAAACTTCGCCGTGGGCCAGGCGGCCTCCCGAGCCTTCTCCGGAGTCGTCGAGGAGGAATTCGCCGGCGAACCCGGCGGCGGCGGAGCGGCTCCGACCGGCCCGTTCTGAAGGACTCACGCGTGGCGCGGAGGAGAAGTGGGGCTCTCCACCTTGGCCAAGCGCTTGCGGCTGGGTTGAGCCCCCGGCTTGCCGGCCAGGCCGGCCGCCGATGAGGAGCCACCCCCCGTGCCGGAGGTCTGACCCAGGACCATCGTCGGCTTCCCGGTCAATTCCTGTCGCAAGATGGGAATGCCCGGCGGCGCCTGGATCCCCAGGCGGACCTGGTTGCGGTCGATCCGGACGACGGTAATCCGAATCTCCGAACCCACCAAGATTTGCTGCAACGGCTTGCGGCTCAGTACGAGCATCCTGACCTCCCGGCCACCGAAACATCCGACTGATTCTCTGACACTGCTGGGCCGCGGCTCTCAGTAGTTTCGTAGTCCGTCGTCCCGCGGCGACACGGGTTTTCCTGATGCCCACTCCGGATGAACACTTCGTTACGGGTGAGGCGTGAGCGGATTCCTCGATGTGTTCGGGGGCTGCGGCGCTTCGGTCTGGGTCGAGGACCGGCGTTGCTGGATCGCGCGGAACCGCTCCGCCAGGTCGTGCTGGCCGGCGCGCCGGTAGTGCTCGACGAGGAATCCGGCGGCCTGAGGGATGGCGTCGCGGACCTTCGCCGGCAGTCGTCCCGCGATCGTGCCGGCCCGGTCCAGGAACGCGCGGGCCAGGGGGATGGCCTGGTCAGACCGTCGGGCCTCGAACTCGAGCTTGGCGAGGGTGAACGTCGTCAGCAAGGTATCGGGATGGTCGTCGCCCAGCCGGGCGCGCCGATGCGCCAGGACCGTGCGGAAGACGGCGGCGGCCTGGTCGATCTTGCCGGTGTCCCGATAGGCCTCGGCCAGGCCGTTCATCGCGGTGAGGGTCGTGGGGTGGTCCTGGCCCAGGGTCTCCCGCAGTTTGGCGACGGTGGTCTCGCGGAGCCGGATGGCCTCGTCGAGCCGGTGGGCGCCCTGATAGGCGCGGGCCAGGTTGTTCATCGTGACCAGGATGATGGCATGATCCTCACGCCGCTTGGCCTGCAAGCCGGCCAGGACCTGCTGATGGAGCGGGATCGCGCGCGCGGGCTCGCCCGCGGCGGCATAGGCCACCGCGAGGTTATCCAGGATGGTCAGCGTGTGCAGATGATCCTCGCCCCGGGCGGCCCGGACGCGCGCCAGCGCCGCCTCGTACAGCGGGATGGCCTCGCGGGGCCGGCCGGCCTTCCAGTAGGCCCAGGCCAGGTCGTTCATCGACTGGATGGTCTCGGCGTGATCGTCACCCCGGGCGGCCCGCCGCTTCGCCAGGGTGGTCTCGAGCAGGGGGATCGCCTGGTCGTATCGACCGGCGTCCTGGTAGGCCATTGCCAGGTGGTGAGCGGAGTTGAGGGTATCCGGGTGGTCCTCGCCCAGCAGGCGCCGGCGGGTCTCCAGGGCGCGTTCGAACACGCTGATCGATTCGCGCGGCAGGCCGA
>JAJPJC010000466.1 GCA_021324445.1 Isosphaeraceae bacterium | reverse complement strand
TTTCTCCGAGGTCTCGCACGGCAGATCAAGATTCGGTAGTCGTCGCGCGGCGGGGGATTGAGCAGAGGCATTGGCCTGCCCCCGCGCAGCAGGTCGAGTTCGACGAAGTTGACCTTCGAGAGGATCAGATCTCGCCGCTTTTCCAGGTACTCCGCTCGCCCGTCCTGCGTTGTCTTGTTCGTTGGAGAGAGGGCTTCGATCACTGTCACGAGCTTGAGCCCGGGCAGCTCTTTGATGGTCAGATAGGTCTCCTCGATCTCCTCGATGGGGACGACCACTTCGATCGGCTGCACCTCGGTGCGTTCGAGCACGGCGACACCCGTGTCCCGGCCCGACGTGCGCGGACTCTTGGTGCGGACAACAACGTCGGGCTCATAGATACTGTCCACCTCCGGGCCGGAGAGGAGCGTCGTCCGTGACTCCACGCCCACGAAGTAGCGCGGACGGAGCCGGGGCGCGAGCTCGTCGCGAATCGAGTTGATCAGGCCGCTGTGCAAGTCGGGCCAGAGGCCGGAACTTTCCAGCCAGGGATCCATGCCCGGAAATTGAGGACGCATGGGAGGAAATCACTCCTTGGTGATCGTCTCGTCCAGATTCAAGAGCACCCGGGACACCGCCGTCCAGGCGGCGAGCTGGGCGGGCGAGGTGCCCTGTGGGAGCTGGGGCGGCCGGTTCGGGTCGTCGGCGGCCAGGGCCCAGGGGTCGGCTCCCGGCTTCTCGAAATGGTGACGCTGGCGATCCAGCAAGCCGAGGAGGGCCGCGGTCTCGTCCTCGGTCGGGGACCGCGACAGGCATCGGCGAAACGCCCAGGTCAGGCGCTGGGAGTCGGTGCCGCCGCCGTCGCGGACGGTCCGCAGCGCCAGCGCTCGGGCGCATTCCAGGAAGACCGGCTCGTTGAGCGTGGTCAGGGCCTGGAGCGGCGTATTGGAACGACTGCGGCGGACGCAGGCGAAGTCGCCGTTGGGCGCGTCGAAGGACTGGAGCATCGGGTAGGGGACGGAGCGGTACCGGAACGTGTACAGGGCGCGGCGGTACCGCTGAGGACCGGTCGCCTCGTGCCAGACCTTCGGCCCATAGCTGGCCGGCGGCTGGAAGAGGAAGGCCGGGGCTGGGGGGAAGGCACTGGGTCCTCCGATCGTGGGGTCGAGGAGCCCGCTGGCGGCCAGGGCGATATCCCGGACGAGCTCGGCGTCGGCACGCAACCGCGGACCCCGTGCCAGCAGGCGGTTGTATGGGTCGCGGGCCAGCAGCGTGGGGGTCGTCCACGACGACTGGCGGTAGGTCGCCGAGTTGACGATCAAGCGGTGCAGGCGCTTGAGGCTCCAGCCCCCCTCCATGAACTCGACGGCCAGCCAGTCGAGCAGCTCGGGGTGCGAGGGCGGCTCGCACTGCACGCCCAGGTCCTCGCTGGTCGCGACGATCCCGGTCCCGAAGTACGCCTGCCAGACCCGGTTGACGATCGAGCGGGCCGTCGTCGGCGCCTGGCGGTCGACCAGCCATCGGGCGAAGCCCAGCCGAGTGGCCGGTGCGCCGGGGGGCATCGGGTTCAGGAAGGCCGGGACTCCCGGCTCGACCGGCCGGTCCGGCTTGAGGAAATCGCCCCGCTGGAGCACATGCGTCGGCCGCCGCTTCTCGCGCTCCGACATCACCAGTTGGGTCGTGCCCTCGGGGTGCTGCCGCCAGAGGGCCTCGATCCGCGCATTGGCCTCGGCCCACTCGGGGACCGTCGTCCGCCAGTAGCTGAAGACGGCGGCGATCTGGGCGGGGGTCCGCTTCGGCCGGGGGATCGCCAGGATTTCCCGAACGCCGTGCGGGACCGGGTCGGCGACGGCGTCCGGCGCGGCGGTGATCGCCAGCCGGAACCGGCCCAGGTTGTGGCTCTGATTATCGTCGCTGTTCCAGCCGCCGTGGTTCATCGTCAGGTGGAACGTCAGGATCGTGCCGCGGGGGAACGCGATCGGTTGCTCGACCGTGAAGACCGCCTTGCGGGGTACGTTCCGCCGGCCCGGGCCGGCGTCGATGCCCCAGGCCGTCTCGTTCTTGCCGTCGATGGCGAAGCCGACCGGCCCGGTCACGCGCTTCTTGCCGCTGCGATCGTCGAAGATCGGCTCCAGGGGCGTTTCCGGCAGGTTGATGTCCGCCGTGGCCCAGGCGAGCTTGACCCGGGTCGCCTGATTCGGGGCATCGGCCGGCGCCGCGTCCACGCGAAACTCGGTCAGGGCCGCCGTCCCCTTGATCGAGCGGCCCGGTCCACCCGCGGGCAAGTTCGGGTCGGTGAGCAATTCCAGGCGGAACGCCCTGATCGGCGCGAGGTTGGTCTTCACCGACATCACCACGGTATGCTTCGTCGGCGCATAACCCTGGGCCAGGAACGAGCCGTCCTCCATCGGCAGGTTCTTCTCTCCACCGGTCGATTCTTCCTCGACCTCCGGCCGCACGATCGTCCAGGCCGGCTGTCCAGCCGAGACCTGCGTCTCCCAGGCGGCCATTCGCCCGGCCCAGTCGGGGTTGCGGGCCCTGAGTTCGTCCTCGACCGCCCCGATCCGGCGGAGGATCTCGGCGCGCTTCCGCTGCTCCTCGGCCGAATAGACCACGATGCTCGCCTCGTGGGAATTGTTCAAGAAGGCGAACATCCGGTAATACTCTTCCTGAGTCAGCGGGTCATACTTGTGGCTGTGGCACTGGGCGCACTGGATGGTCAGGCCCAGGATCCCCTTGCCGATGCAGTCCATGCGGTCGAACATGGCTTCCATGCGGAATTGCTCGGGATCGACCCCGCCTTCCTCGTTGATCATCGAGTTGCGGAGGAACCCGGTGGCGACGCGCTGGTCCTGGGAGGCTCCCGGGATCAGGTCGCCGGCGATCTGCTCGACGACGAATTGATCGTAGGGCAGGTCGCGGTTCAGGGCGCGGATCACCCAGTCGCGATAGGCATACACCTGCCGCGATTTATCCTTCTCGTAACCGTCGGAGTCGGCATAGCGGGCGGCATCGAGCCAGATCCGGCCCCAGCGCTCGCCGTAATGGGGCGAATCGAGCAGGCGGTCGACCAGCCGGGAGTACGCGTCCTCCCGCCGATCCGCGACGAAGGCGTCAACCTCCTGGCTCGTCGGCGGCAAACCGATCAGGTCGAGGCTGAGCCGGCGGATGAGCGTGAACTTGTCGGCTTCGACTGAGGGCGCCAGCCCCTGGGCCTGGAGGGTGGCCAGGACGAAGAAATCGATCGGGTTGCGGCACCAGCCGGGGTCCGTGACAGCCGGGAGCTCGGGCCGAGTGGGGGGGACGAAGGCCCAGTGTCCCTGGTACTCCGCTCCTTCCTCGATCCAGGCCTTGAGCCGGGCGATCTCCTCGGTTGAGAGCGACTTGCCGCTCTGGGCCGGCGGCATCCGCTGGTCGGGGTCCTCCGCGGTGATCCGCTGATAGAGCTCGCTCTCGTCGAGGTTGCCGGGGACGATCGCCGGGCTCCCCGAGGCCGCCGGCGCCGTGGCATCGCGACGGTTGTCCAGCCGCAGCTTGCCTTTGCGCTGCTTGGCGTCGGGACCATGGCAGCGGAAGCACTTCTCGGCCAGGATGGGGCGGATGTCGCGGGCGAAGGCCACCTTCCGGGACGCCGGCGTCCCCTTGGACCCGGTCGGAGTCGCCGCTTCGCCCCCGGCCCGGACCGGTTGAGCCGTCGCCACACAGACAAGCATCGCCCAGACGAGGAAAGGCCCGCGGCGAATTGGCCGCGAGGTCGCCCGCGGGCTGGGGCCATGGCCGAGCCGAGTCATGCTTGGACGCCTCTCCCGTGCCGGCGGCTGCGTTCGGCCTGTCCGGGCCACAGGTCGCCTCGATCGAGCCGGGGCAGCACTCTTGGTGGAACAATCCTCGGGGTCGCGGCACCCGGAAGGTCCGGGATCAGGGTGGGACTCGACGAGAACGTGTCGAGCTTCGTCCATTCTACCGGCTGGCCCTGGCAATCTCCACGGGGTTTCGTGCTGACCGGCTCTTCCGGGTGGGAATGGGCTCCTGCGGAACCTGGCCCTTGACAAGGTGCAAGGGATCAGCCACTAACTAATTCAGGCCGATCACGGGCGGGCGCGGCGGCGGCCGAGCCGGCAGCTCGATGCCGCCAGGACGAAGTCTCGCCCTCATCCGGTCTGCCCGAAAGGCCCAGGGCCCCCGTCATGGCGCCGACGGAACTCCATCGCCCCACGCCCGAGCAATTCCTCAGCCTGATCCGCCGCCAGACGCGGGGGCGGCTGAAGGTCTACCTGGGCTCGGCGGCCGGGGTGGGGAAGACCTACGCGATGCTCCGCGAGGGTCATCGGCTCCGGGCTCAAGGCGTGGACGTCGTCATCGGCCTGGTCGAGACTCACGGCCGCGTCGAGACCCAGCAGCAGATCGGCGACCTGGAGGTCATTCCCCCCCGCGTGATCGAGTACCGGGGCGTGACCCTGCGCGAGCTGGACCTGGATGCCGTCCTGGCGCGCCGGCCCACGGTCTGCCTGGTCGACGAGCTGGCTCATACCAATGCCCCCGGCAGCCGCCACCCCAAGCGCTATCAAGACGTCGAAGACTTGCTCCACGCCGGCATCCACGTCATCACCACCGTCAACGTCCAGCATCTCGAGAGTCTCTACGACGAGATCGAGCGCGCGACCAACGTCCGGGTGAAGGAGCGCTTGCCCGACCGGGTCCTGGCCGAGGCCGACCAGATCGTCAACGTCGACATCTCGGTCGAGGACCTGATCGAGCGGTTGAACGCCGGCAAGGTTTACCCGCGGGAGCGGATCAATACGGCGCTGGAGAACTTCTTCACTCCCGCGAACCTGACCCGCCTGCGTGAGATCACGCTGACGGAGATTGCCCACCTCATCGATCGACGCACCCGGCGGGCCGAAGCCGACCAGTACCCGCTCTCGGCGACCGACCGCGTCATGGTCGGGCTCTCCAGCCGCAGTCCCAACGCCCCGGCCCTGCTGCGCAAGACCGCCCGGCTCGCCGACCGCCTCAACGCCCCCTGGTATGCGGTCTATATCCAGATCCCCTCCGAAGACCTCACGCGGATCGACGCGGCCACCCAGCGCCGCATCAGCAAGCACCTTGAGCTGGCCCAGCAGCTTGGTGGCATCCCCATGCAGTTCCGCGGCCCGGACGTCGCCAACACCATCCTGGCCTTCGCCCGCGAATACGCCATCAAGATCATTGTCGTGGGCAAGAGTCAGCAGCCCTGGTATAAACGACTCTGGGGCAACTCGATCCTCGAACGCCTCGAACGCCATGCCGAGGGGATCGATATCCTCATCGCCGATGTTTAGACTGAATCGAAGCTCTCCCTCGGGACGGTGGGGCAGCCGCCCCCGGCTACCGGTTCCCTGACAGAGAGAAGGGGGCTAATTCCATGAAAAAAGCCACGTTCGGCGCAGGCTGTTTCTGGGGCGTGGAAGCGACATTCCGCCGCGTCCCCGGGGTCATCGACGCGGCGGTCGGCTACTCGGGTGGACACACCAAGGACCCGACCTACCAGGATGTTTGCACCGACCAGACCGGCCATGCCGAGGTCGTCCAGGTCGAGTATGACCCGGACCGGGTCTCCTACGAGCAGCTCCTGGAAGTCTTCTTCATGTCCCACGACCCCACCCAGCTCAACCGCCAGGGGCCCGACATCGGCACCCAGTACCGCTCGGTCATCTTCTATCACGATGAGGACCAGAAAGCCGAGGCCGAGGAAGCCAAGTCCCGGTTCGAATCGCTGGGTCGTTACCGCCGCCCGATCGTTACCCAGATCGTCCCGGCCGCTCCATTCTACCGCGCCGAGGAATACCATCAACAATACCTCAAGAAGCGCGGGCTCGACAGTTGCTCGACCCACATGTGAGTCGCCATCCGGACTGGAAAAACGACCAGATCGTCAGGGAGTGCCCCATCTCCTTCCGCGCAGTCCAGGTGCGCAAACGTATCATGCGTCCATGTGTGCTGTTTCCCGTTCTAAGGCGTTGGGCACAGGATTTTCATTGGTAGGAAGGATCAAGAAGAGTCTTCCGAGTGTTCTCAGGAGGTAATACACCCGTGGCGCGCCAAATGAACCTGATTGTCGAATCCCTCGAAGGTAAGGCCTTGCTCTCCGGGCTTTCGAATGGGGTCGCACCGGGCACCATCATTACGAGCCCTCCGCAGTTGATCACGCATCCGGATCCGCAACCACAACCGCCGCCGGTGACCCCCGCGGCCACCACCAGGGACGCAGGGAACACGATTACGACTCCGCCGCAGTTGATCACGCATCCGGATCCGCAACCACAACCGCCGCCGGTGACCCCCACGGCCAGCAGCGATCCAGGGACTACCACGATTACGAGCCCGCCGCAGCCGGTCACGCATCCGGATCCGCAGCCGCAACCGCCGCCAGTGAGCCCCGCGGCCAGCAGCGGCGCCACGAGCTCAACTCCTGTTCAGATCACGCTGACGACGAACCATTCGACGTATCGGCCTGGTCATCCCGTTCACATCAAGCTCACCGTCACGAACACCGGCACAAGCCCTGTGAGCCTGTCGCCCAACGGGGTCGCCAAGGGCCTCACCGTCTCGAACGGCTCAAAGGTGGTCTGGCATCCCAAGCACGCTGCTGGACATAACCTGAGCGTCCAGGCGCTCCAGCCCGGCAAGAGCATCGTGCTGACGGAGGTTTGGAAAGGCGGGGCAAGACACGCGGGTACGTACACCATTCAGGACAGTGTGGCCGGTGCCACCGGCTCCGCAACCATTCGCATTCGGTGACCAAGGAGGCCGGCCGGTCGCTCGTCTCCCCAGGGCCAAGCCGAGCCGGAGGAACCCTGGGTGATCGCGGGCCTGAGGCCAGGAGCCTCCGGCTTGATCACTTCTCCAGGTGGATCCCGATGGCCAGGAGCATTCGCAATCATTCTTCCGATTCCGATTGCTCACCGCGAGGAGGCCAACCATGAGGCGGCAACACCGGTTGCACCTCGAGATGCTGGAAGGCCGGGCTCTGCTCTCCCCTGTCGCTGGACTCTCGTCCAGCCTGACCATTGACCATTCCGTCTATCAGGCCGGCCAGCCGATCCACATGACGTTCACGGAGACCAACCGGACCGGGCAACCCATCCAACTGGCCGCTGGTCCCAGCACGGATGGGTTCACCGTGTCCCAGAACGGCAGGGTGATCTGGACGTCGAATGCGGGACCTGACCCGATGTACATAATGCTTGTGACGCTGCAACCGGGCAGGTCGTTCACGGTCTCGGCGACCTGGAACGGCGTGCCGAACACCGGCGGCGTCGCGGCGTCCTCGGTGGATACGGGCTCCTTCGTCGTCACGGACCAACTGGATCCCACCGGCGCACGGGCGACGTTCCAGATCGTCCCGTCCACACCCCAACCCACCGCGTCGCCAAACCCGCCGGCACCGGTGTCCAGCCCGACCCCGCCGAGTCCGTCGCCGAACCCGAGCCCACCGACGCCCGCGCCATCGCCGACTCCGACCCCGCCGGCGCCGCAGCCCAACCCGGTCGCGCCCGCGGTCACCCTCGCGCTGACCACGGATCATCCGACCTATCGCCGAGGACAACCCATCCGCATGAAGCTGGTCCTCACAGATGTCGGCGACCAGGCCGTGAGCCTGCTGGCCTCCGCCGGGGTCGCCAGCGAGTTCACCGTCTCGCGCGACGCGAAGGTCGTCTGGCACTCGAAGCCCGGTGGACCCGCGCTGCAGGCCCTGACGCTCCAGCCCGGCCAGAGTCTGACCCGGACGGCCGTCTGGAATGCCCGGCCCAGGCATGGGGGATTGACCAGGCTGACTCCCGGCATCTACACAATCCAGGCGAGTGAGGGAGGCTACACCGGGACGGCAACAGTGCGGATTGTGTGATCCGAGATCGGCCCGAGGCGGAGCCTCGTTCGCCGCGCCGGAGGGAGCGGATTCCTCGGGTTGGGCGATCGTTACCCGGCCGGCTTGCGGCCGGTCAGCTCCGCCACCAGTCGATCGGCGTGGTAGATCGATCGCAGCGCCTCGATGATGCCGCGCGAGTCCACGGCGACGGCTCGCGCCTGCCGGTCATCGTAGCCGAAGTCGAGGACCAGGGACTGGATATTGCCGTCGAAGATCAAGCCGACGACCTGGTTGTCGCGATTGACCACCGGGCTCCCCGAATTGCCGCCGATGATGTCGGCCGTCGACACGAAGTTCAGCGGGGTCTCCAGGCGAAGCGTCCCGCCGGCGCGGGCCTTGATCCAGCTCGGGGGCAGTTGATACGGGGGTGCGTTGCCGTGCGCCTGGGCATGGTCGAAGGCGCCTCCGATGGTGGTGTAGGGAGGGATGGCCTTGCCGTCGACCTCGTAGCCTTTGACGACGCCGAAGGCCAGCCGGAGTGTGAAGGTGGCGTCCGGGTAGACGCTCTCTCCCTTCTCCTCGAAGAGGGTCCGGGCGATGACGGCGTAATTGGCGCGTTCGACCCCTTCGACCTGGTCCTCGTAGGTCTTGCGGACGGCGCGGGCCTCGGCGTCCACGGCCAGGGCGAGCTTGATCATCGGATCGTCCGAGGCCGCGATGGCCGCGCGGCCCCCCTCGGCCAGTTGACGGCGGACGCGGACATCGGCCAGCTTGGTCCCCTCGACGATCTGCCGGGCCGCCTCCCCCGGAGACCGGCCGTGCAGGACCCGCTCGACCAGCGGATCCCCGGGCAGGACGCGCTTCCACTCGGCCAGCGAGTGAGCCAGCTTCGCTTGCTCGAGCTCGGGATAGATCGGCGCGGGGGAGAAGACCTTCAATTCCAGGGACTTGAGGGCGGATTCGCGATAGTCCTCCAGGCGCTCCGCGTTCGGCTTGGTCTTCTCCTCGGCCAGCCGCACGAGGTCCCGGGCAATCGTGAAGAGGTCGGAATCGAAGGCCCAGCCGCGTTCGAGGTACGCGTAGGGGCGGAGGATCCGGGCCGCCGTCTTCTGGGCCTGGGCGATCCGGTCCCAGGCGGCGAGCCGTTGATCGTGCGGGTTGGCGGCCTTGATCCGGTCCCGGAGCTCCGACTCGGCTTGCGCCTTGCGCTTCAGGAACGCCGGGTCGCGCAGCCCCTCCAGGCCCCCGATGCGGGCCTTACGGCTATTCTGCGCGGAGAAAAGCTCCTCCTTGGCCTGGCGGGCCGCCTCCGAGCCGTTGCGGCTATAGGCCAGCAACAGGGCTTCCTTCCGCATCAGCCGGTCGAGCTGCAAGGGGAAGTACACGTCGCGGAGGTACTCGAGGCTGGCCACGGTGTTGAGCCGGTCGGTTCGCCCCGGGTGGCCGGCGACGAAGATCAGCTCGCCGTCGCGGGACCCCTCGGGGCTCCACTTCAGGTACTGCTCGACCCGGGCCGGCTTGCCATCCTCGTAAGCCCGGAAGAAGCAGATATCGAGGTCGTAGCGGGGATACTCGAAGTTGTCCGGGTCGCCGCCGAAGAAGGCGATGTCGAACTCCGGCGCGAAGACCAGCCGAACGTCTGTATACTTTTTGTACGTGTAGAGATGATACTGCCCCCCCTGGTAGAGCGTGACGACGTCGTTGCGCAGCCCATTCTTGTCGGTGGCCTCCTTCTCGATCTCGGCCATGGCGTGGCGGCGGACCTCGGCTGCCCGCGCGTCGTCCATTCCGGCGGTCACGTCGTGGTTGACCCGATCGGTCACGTCCTGGATGCCGACCAGCGCGTTCAGCTCGAGGTCCGGGGCCTTGACTTCCTCGGAGAAATCCCGGGCGAAGAACCCGTCGCGATGATAATCCTTCCCGGGGGTGCTCAGCTTCGACAAGGTGTCGGCGCCGACATGATGGTTGGTCATGATCAAGCCATCGGCCGAGACGAACGATCCCGAGCCCCCGTTGTTGAACCGGACCGCCGAGGATCGGAGATGCTCGGCCCAACCGGGAGGCGGCTGGAACCCATACCGGGCCTTGAGCTGCGCCAGCGGCAGCTTGTTGAACAGCCACATCCCTTCGTCGGCATGGACCGAGACGGACATCGCCAGACACGACAGAACGGCGGGGACCAGGACGAATCCCAGCGGCAGCGACAACCTCATCGAAGCGACCTCCTCCGAACAACGGACTGGGGCGATCGAGTGATTTAGCCTATGCTCTGCCCCGATCGCTTGGCAAGCCTCGCGCGGCGGTCGGCAACAGCTCGTCGGCTCCCCAGCGGCGGCGAATTTGGTCTTGGAAGAGTTGAGCCAGGCGGTTTTACTCGGGGCCTCGTGTCTTCAGGAGGAGGGCCGCATGGCCGGGAACCCCAAGGCAACGGTCGGGCGCGGATCAGTCCCGGCCGGGGTTGATCTCGCAAATTCCTATATTGCGGCAACTTATTTCGAACAGGGGACGGCTCTGCTCCGTCAGGGGCGCTGGGGCGAATCGGAGTGGTATTTGCAGGAGGCGCTCCGCGTCTGCCCGCGGCACGCGGGAGCTCTGAACAATCTGGGCACGGCCGTCTGGCAGCAGAAGCGCGCCCAGGAGGCCGAGGTCCTCTACCGTCGCGCCCTGGCCCTGGCTCCGGACGATTTCGGCGTCTTGAACAACCTGGGCAATGCGCTCTGGGAGCAATGCCGGTCTGACGAGGCCATCCCCTACTATCAGCAGGCGCTGCGACTCCAGCCCGACGCGCCGGAGACCCAGATGAACCTCGGGCTGGCGTTGTCCGATTGCGGCGAGTTCGACGCGGCCGAGGCGTGGATTGGCGCTGCGCTGCGGCAGCGTCCTGATTGGCCCGAGGCCCTGGACAACCTGGGGGTCACCTGCGCCCGCCGGGGTAAATGGGACGAGGCCCTCCACTGCTACGACCAGGCCCTGGCCGTCCGCCCCGATTTCCCCGATGCGCACCGGAACCGGGCCTTCATCTGGCTGGCTCATGGGGATTTCGAGCGGGGATGGCCCGAGTACGACTGGCGGCTGAAGTGCCGGAATCACCGCGGGCTCAACGTCAACTCCCCGCGATGGGCCGGCGAGGACCTTCGGGGTCGATCGATCCTCCTCCATGCGGAGCAGGGATTGGGGGATACCCTGCAATTCGTCCGTTTTGCTGCGATGGTCCGGCATCGTGGCGGCCGTGTCTCCTTGTGTTGTCCCGTGCCATTGATGCGGCTCCTGGCCCTTTGTCCCGACATCGACCACGTGTTCTCCGATCAAGCGCGGCTGCCGGTCGTGGATGTCCACGCCCCCCTGATGAGTCTCCCGGCGATCTTCGGGACGACCCTGGCCACGCTGCCGGCAACGACACCCTATCTCGGCGTGGACGAGGTGACGATCGAACACTGGCGGCCGGTGGTGGCGCGCGCGATCGAGGAACGCGACAAGGGCCTAGCCGCTGGCGGTCGAGCTCCGGCGCGGCGGTTCACGATCGGGATCGCCTGGCAGGGGAACCCTCGATATCGGCTGGATCGCTGGCGATCGTTCCGGCTGGCTCAATTTGCGCCTCTGGCCGAACTGCCGGGCGTCTGCCTGATCAGCCTGCAGAAGGGGGAGGGGACCGAACAGCTTCTGGAGCCGTCCGTTCGGTTCCCGGTCGTCGTGCTCCACGACCCGGCACGCGGCGATGACGACCAGCGCGGTTTCCTCGACACGGCCGCCGTGATGAGCCAGCTCGACCTGGTCATCGCGCCCGACTCGGCCATGGCCCATCTGGCGGGAAGTCTGGGAGTCCGGGTCTGGGTCCCCCTGCCGGCCGTCAGCGACTGGCGGTGGCTGATCGGCCGCCAGGACAGTCCGTGGTATCCCACCATGACCCTCTTCCGACAAGCCCGGCCCGGCGACTGGGATGGCGTGTTCCAGCGAATGGCCCGCATCCTCGCCCAGGAGTTGAGCGCTGGACCGGCACCCGCGCGCGAACTCGATCCCTCCCGCCGGAGTCCAAGCCCCTGGTGAGTGGATCCCTTCCGCCCGAATCTGGTGAGGAAGCCCTCAAGCCGGTCCAGGGCATTGAACTCGCAGGGTCCGCTTGTTAAGATCGGATAGTCGAGTGACCCGCCCAAACGCCTTCGACGGCGGTGGATGGCTTCGGACCGGATCACTCACTCCTTGGGGGATTAGCTCAGCTGGGAGAGCGCTTGCATGGCATGCAAGAGGTCAGGGGTTCAAGTCCCCTATCCTCCACTCCGAAAAGCCTGAAATACTAAGAAGTTGCGACGACAAGCTTTTGTGGCAGGCGGGCTTGTAGCAGTTCTTGTAGCAGATGGGTCGGCTTTAGACCGTCCGTGCTGCACCTGGGATCAACGACAAGGGGCCTGTTCCTTTCGGGGGAACAGGCCCCTTGTCGTTTCTTGGTCCAGGGACTTCCATGAGTGTGGTGGAGGCTATCGGCAGTCACCGCCAGCCCGATCTCGACCCTTCACGTGGTCACAGTCAGGGGAGGCCCGGAGCCGGCGTTGCCCTGCTCTGCGATCTTCCTCAGAATAGAGCCGGTTGACACTCCCACGGCTAAAGCACGTGGGATTCTCAGTTCGACGCCGACAGCTCGCTTGCGCGAGTCTTACACCGGCTCCCTGAGCGTTTAGCCTGTCGCGCCTGTC
>JAJPJC010000376.1 GCA_021324445.1 Isosphaeraceae bacterium | reverse complement strand
GACAGGCGCGACAGGCTAAACGCTCAGGGAGCCGGTGTAAGACTCGCGCAAGCGAGCTGTCGGCGTCGAACTGAGAATCCCACGTGCTTTAGCCGTGGGAGTGTCAAGGTGAGCCGCTCCGGGTGCCCAACGCGGCGATCTTCGGCCCCAAGGTGATGCTCATCGACGAGACCGCCGGCTCAGGTGGCGACCTCCTGCCGTGGATGTTCCGCAAGTTCGGCCTGGGCAAGCTGGTGGGCAAGCGGACCTGGGGCGGCCTGGTCGGCATCCTGGGATTCCCCACCTTGATGGACGGGGGATTCGTGACGGCGCCCGACCTGGCCATCTTCACCGAGGAGGGCTGGGTGGTGGAGAATGTGGGTGTCCCGCCCGATATCGAGGTCGAGCAGGATCCGGCCGCGGTGGCCGCGGGCAAGGACCCCCAGCTTGACCGGGCCATCGCGTTCATCCTGGCCGAGCTGGAGAAGAACCCGCCGCCCAGGGCCCCGGCCCGGCCGCCGTTCCCGGTGCGCGTCCGAACCCGGGCCGGCGCCGCGACCGCGGGCTTGAAGTGAGGCGAGTTGTCCGTGACGACGGTTGCCCCCTCACAAGGAACAACCGGCAAGCCACCACTCATTCGGCCGGTGCCCGCAGGGCCGGCGAGAGGTATGAGTCAAACACGCGGACCTTCTCCCAGTTGTCCTTGTTTTCCTCGATGAATTTCCGGTGCCGGGGGTGCTCCTGGTACTTGTCGTGGGCGGCCTTGCTGGTGAAAACCAGGTGGAGCGAGACGTCGAAGTCGCGGTCGTTGATCGGGCGGCTCAGGTCGCCGGCAAGCGTGCCGGTGCCGAAATAGAGCGTCCCCTCGTGCCCGGAGAGGAGCAGCTTGCAGGCGGCGGCCAGCTTGGCCCGGCTGGCCCCCGAGGGGTCCTTGAGCTTGAAGTAGACCATGTGGGCCAGTTGCGGTCCTTCGGCCGCGGCGCCCGCGGCGCCGGTGGCCCGGCCGCTCAGGGGATTCCAAACTGCCAGGGCCGCGGCCGCCAGCAGCCCGCCCAGGACCGGCATCTTGAGTCTCGCGAGCATTGAGGATTCCTTGCAGGATCAACCAGGGGAGACCAATCATCGCCTAACGGAGCCGCACGGCTCCGTGACGACACGGTCCGCCATGATGGTCCGAATCGATTGGGATCGCAAGGGCTCGCTACGGCCGGCCAACGACTCCGCCCGACTGAGGATCGCCGGGCGGAGCCGGCTCCTACAGTTTGCTCAACAGCCCCAAAGGCACGTAGAACGTCAGGTAGTGCTTGCCGTCGGAGTAGAGCCGGCCGCGGGGGTCTTCGACCAGGACGGTCGCGCGGCGGGTGATCCGGTTGACGCGGCCGTGGTGACGCACGCCGTCGAGCTCGAAGCTGACGGCGTCGCCGACGTGGATGCCGAAGGCGACGCCGGCTTCCTCGCGCGGGGTGACCAGGTCGTGATACGCTCCCTCGTGGGCAAAGATCCGCCGGGACAGGGCGTGGAAGTTCGCGGCCCGGCAATTGGAACGGCCCCAGCCCAGGAACTCGGCCAGGTGCAAGAGCTCGTGCTCGAAGATCCGCTGCAACGCCTCGAGCCGGTCGCCACAGACCAGGCCCCCGACCGTGACCGTGCGGTCCACGTGCTGGAACGTGTTGTAGAGCAAGGTCGCCGAGACCGTGATCTCGTAGTCGACCTTCAGCACCGGCCGGCCGGCGCGCTGGACCCGCTGCACCTGGCGGATGGTCTGGCCGGCCGCGCGGACCAATCGCCGCGACAGGCGGAACGCGATCGGATGCGCGCCGTCTTCCAGGAGCATCTCGCCCAGCCGGCCCCGGAAGAACTCGCGGTCGTAGCCGGCAAAGAGCCGCTCCAGGTCGTCGGTGCCGATCACCGTGAAGTTGCCCGTGCGGATCTGAGGCGACTGGCTCAGCATCGCCTCGTAGATCCGGCGCGACCGCTCCTCGACCTCCGCGGCCGAGTAGAGCAGCGCGAAGAGCCTGGCCTGCCGCTCGGGACCCGGGCCGGAGGCATCGGAGGCTACCGTGGGATCGCTCATCGTCGCTCGCGGTTGACTCCGCAATCCAGGAGTGGGGGACCGAGTCCTCGCTCGCACCAGCCTCCTGGAGGAGCCGGCTCCCGCCGGTGACCTCCTATCTCGACGCACCGCCTGGCTTGGGGATCATCCGGATGCAGACCGGCTTCGAGACGGCGACGGTCTGGCCCGTGGGCCGCAGGGCGCCGGTTTGCGGGTCGATGCGGAAGACGACGATCGAGTTCGACTCCATGTTCTCGGCCAGCAGGTAGGTCCCCGTCGGATCCAGCGCGAAGTTGCGGGGGTTCTTCCCCTGGGTCGGCTCGAAGCCGGCGGGGCTCAGCCGGCCGGTGCTGGCGTCGATGGTGAAGATCGCGATGCTGTCGTGCCCCCGGTTCGACCCGTAGAGGAACTTGCCCGAGGGGTGGGCCACCACCTCGGCAGTGTAGCTTCTCCCCTTGAAATCCTCGGGCAAGGTCGAGATCGTCTGGATCTCGGTCAAGCTCCCCTTGGCCGGGTCGTAGGCAAAGGCGGTCACCGTGTTGGCCATCTCGTTGATGACATAGCCGAACTGGCCGCCGGGGTGGAAGGCGAAGTGCCGCGGGCCCGAGGCCGGCGCGACCTGGGCGAAGGCCGGCTCATTGGGCGTGATCTTGGCGTTGGCCGGGTCGAAGGCGTAGATCAAGACCTTGTCCAGCCCCAGGTCGGCCGCGACGGCGAAGCGATTGCCGGCATCGAGGTTGATCGAGTGGGCATGCGGGCCCGCCTGGCGGCCCGGGTCGGCGCCGGAGCCCCGATGCTGGATGACCGAGGCGGCCGGGCGGAGCGTCCCGTCGGGCTCGATCGCCAGGCAGGCCACGGTCCCGCTGGTGTAGTTGGCCACCAGCACGTTCTTGCCCGCGCGGTCGACGACCAGGTGGCAGGGACCCTCGCCGGCCGACGACTGCTGGTTCAGCGGAGTCAAGCCGCCGTTCGCCGGGTCGATCGCGTAGGCGCTGACGCCCCCGCCGCGATGGCCCTGGAATTCCCCCAGCTCGTTGACCGAGTACAGGAACTTCCGGCTGGGGTGGATGGCCAGGAACGACGGGTCGGTGGCCTTCGCGACCAGGCGCGGCGCGCCCAGTTTTCCCGAGCGCAGGTCCAGCTCCATCAGGTAGATCCCCTGGCTGCGATCCCGGCCCCGGCCCTGGGTGTAGGTCCCGACGTAGACCCAAAAGGTCTCGGGCGCGGTAACCTCCGCCGCGGGCGCCTGCGCCCGGGCCGCGCCCGGCGCGGCCATCGCGGTGGCCAGGACCAGAAAGACCAGCAGGATCGCCGAGAACTCGGCAGCAAAGCGTGGGCCGCTCATGGCAGGACTCCGCGACTCGAACCGGGGCCGGGGACTCTCCCTCACCGCAACGCGCCACGACCTTATCACAGCCCGCGGCCGCGGGCAAGGAACTGCCTGGTGACGATCAAGCCTCCTCGGCGATGGGCGGGGTGAAACGGTCGAGGAACCGCTTCAGGCGTTTGTATGCAATCTCCCCTGCCAGAGCTTCGGCTCCGCGTGGTCGGGTCTGGTCGAGGAACCGCTTCAGGCGTTTGTATGCAATCTCCGGGTCGATGCCGAACGGGGGCTTCCCACGCCTCCCATGGGCGACCCAGTTTCGATACTGGCGTACCTGGTTGACCTCCTCGACGAGGTTCGCATCTTGGCCCTTGAAGACCTCGAGGACCCGAAAAATGCTGCTCTGCTCGATGTCGCCGATTGCCTGGTCCAGGATCCGAGTTACGAGCGGGTGACTCAGCCGACCCCGCTCGCGCTGGACATCCTGCCGGGCTTGATCTCGGATGATCGATTCGAACGCCGAGAAGAGGATCAACACGGCGAAATCGTCCAGGTGATCCAGGGAGAAATCGGCGTCCGCAACGAGGTCGCGGGACGTGAGTGTCTTGAGTTTCTCATCCTTCCCGAGCTCGCCATCCCAGGGCAAATTGTCCCAGTGCCTCCGACCGATCCGGCCAAAGAGACTCAGTTGCTTCTCGGTCGTAACGTACCAGTTCCAGGCCTCGTCGAGGGTCATCATTCGAGCAGACTCTTCAGAGCGATCTCGAAGGAATTCCGATCGAACCACTCCATGAGGGGCTCGTTCTGCTCGATGATGATCCAGCGGTCATCAGGCTCGAGTTCAGTTCTAAAGATCATGTATCGATCCAAACCATTGGTCATGTCGACGCGGCCATAAGCCCGTGGCACCTGGATGCTGCCGGTCGATCGCAACGGAGCCGCCACGTGTCGAGCGACCGGCTTGATGCAAGCTTCCCGCGTTCCCAGCCCGATTGTGAGGGCGGGGATCTCATAAGTCCCGAGCCCCCGCTCGGCGATCCGAATCGGCGATTCGTCGATCATCAGGATTCGCTTCGTGTCCGCCTGGGCGAGCCATTCCTTGATCTGGGCGAAAAGCCGTTCGACGGCCGCGATCCATTCCTGGCGCTCCGTCAGGGCGGCCGCCTGTTCGCTGCGGAGCTTCTCGGCCTCCGACTCCAGGAATTCCTTGAGGGACGCCACGTTCGATCTCCTTGGGCCGCTGCCCACCCGCTGCCCGTCAGCCGCCAGCAGCCTTCTCGGGCGGGGGGTCGACCTTGAGGGTGAAGACCTTGCTGCGCTCGTTGAGGGCCTGGAACTTGCCGTGGTGGACGGTAACCTTGCCGGCGTGCTTGACGCGGACTTGCCAGTGCGTCGGCTTGGCGATGCCGCCGAAGCCGCCCCAGTAGACGACGAACCACTTGTAGACGCCGGGGGGTCCGGGTCCTTTCACTTTTTCGGACCCCGGCTCGTCGGAATCGACCAGCCAGTAGATATTCTCGGGGCCGAAACCGCGGGTGTTGTCCACGTCGAGCTCGCCCCCCTTGTTCCCCTTGGGCTCCTCCCAGTAGATCTCCTTGCCGCCGGGCTCGATGACGTGGAGGTCGAGGTCGACGCCGTCGGTATTCCAGATCAGGGTGAACTGGGGATCGCCGACCTTGACCGTGACCCCGCGGATGACTTCGCCTCCCTCGCCGAAGCGGGCCAGGCCGAAGCCGTCGCCGTCGCCGGCACCGGGGTTGTCGTTGGGCGCGCCCCCGCCGGCGCTGGGGGTCTTGTTGCGCCGGTATCGGAAGTCGGGCTCCAGCGGGGCCAGCTCCAGTTGAGTCAGCGGGGGTGAATCCAGGGCCTGCTCCGCAGCCTCGGGCGGGGCCAGCGGCATGGGCAGGGGGGTGTTCAGGCCGCCGGTGAGGGACTCCGCGCCCAGGACGCCGTTGGGCGAGCCGGCCAGCCGCGAATCGAAGGCGATCGGCCCGTCGTCGCGCGGCGCGAAGTACCAGCAGCCCAGGAGGATCAAGAACAGGGCATGAAGCGTCACCGAGCCGGCCCAGCCTTTGAGGGCCTCGGGGGTCCACCAGGGCCACGAGTCCGCCGGCAGCTCGACGACCGCGACCGGAGCCGGGGCCGATTCGGCTGGAGGACGGTCGGGGGGCCCGGCAATGGGGATCGTCGCGCCGGCGCGGTCGTGCGCCACTCGAACGCGGGATGGGCTGGCCGACATCGCTCCCTCGGTTCTCATCTCGGTGGCGGCGAGCCCGGCCCGGGACCGGACGCAGACGTGACGACCAGGCCCGCGGTTCCCAGCCGTCCCCGGGGGAGCCCGACCGAATCTCTTCCGAGTCAGCTTAACACGCCCGATCGCGCGTCCGAAAGCTCAAAGTCGGTTGCGGAGGCCGCGCCGGGCGGATACAAGGGAATTGAGGTCGTCCCCCGGTGGGGCAGCCGTCCTGGCTGCCATGTGCGCGCGAGCCGAACCCCCGCCCGAGGTGCCGCTGATGGATTCCCACGAGCTGAGGCTGCTGCTGGAGGCCGTGCGCGACGGCCGCGTCAGTCCGGACCAGGCGGAGCACCAGATCCGCTTCCAGCCGTTCCAGGACGCCGGGGGCTTCGCCAAGGTGGACCTGCACCGTCGGCTCCGGTGCGGGTTTCCGGAGGTGGTCTTCGGCCAGGGGAAGACGGCGGCCCAGATCGAAGGCATCCTCCGGACCTTGATCGCGCACGAACACGGCGGCCTGGTCACGCGCGTGGATTCGCAGGCAGCCGCCCACCTCAAGGCCGTCTTTCCCGAGGGGGAGCACAACGCGATCGGCCGGACGTTCCGGATCCGGGGTCCCCACGATGACGGACCCCGGCTCGGCCGCGTGGGGATCGTGACGGCCGGTACCAGTGACCTGCCGGTCGCCGAGGAGGCGCGGGTGACCGCCGAGGCCTGGAACTGTGCGGTCGACCTGGTGGTCGACGTCGGCGTCGCCGGCCTGCACCGGCTGCTCCATCAGCTCCCCGTCCTGGGTCGCGCCGATGCCCTGGTCGTGGTGGCCGGCATGGAGGGTGCTCTGCCCAGCGTTGCCGGCGGACTGGTCGCCTGCCCGGTCATCGCCGTACCGACGAGCATCGGCTACGGGGCCCATTTCCACGGGGTCGCGGCCTTGCTCGGCATGCTCAACAGTTGCGCCTCCAACGTCGTGGTGGTGAACATCGATGCCGGCTTCAACGCCGGGCACCTCGCCGGGCTGATCGCCCGGCGGATGGGCCAGGCGCGGCAGTCCGGACCGGCCGCCGAGCCGGCCGACCCGGTCGCGGTCGAGGCCTCCGGCCCCGCACCCGCGGTCTGAACCCACCGGCCCGCGCCGCGCCGCGCCCCGGGCCGACGGAGCAAGCACGCCCATGGCACTGGAACGCATCGAAGCGATCCCGCAACTGGCCCCGCGGCCGCGGGAGAGCCACAAGGGCCGATTCGGGACGGTCCTGGTCGTGGCGGGCTCGCGGGGCATGGCCGGCGCCGCGGCCCTCTGCGGAGCCGCCGCGCTGCGCTCCGGCGCCGGACTGGTCCGCATCGCCACCGCCGCGGAAGTGCAGCCGGTCGTCGCCGGCTTCGAACCCTCCTACATGACCTATCCTCTGGCCTGCACGGCGGATGGCTTGATCGACTTCCCCAAGGCGCGTCCGGTCCTCCAGCGGTTGCTCGCGCCGGCCACGGTGGTCGCCGTCGGGCCGGGTCTGGGCCAGTCGGAGGAGATCCACGGACTGCTCCGCTTCCTCCTGGCCGAGACCGACAAACCCCTGATCCTCGACGCCGACGGCCTCAACGCCCTGGTCGGTCAGACCGAGCTGCTCGCCGGGGTCGCTCGCCCGGTCATCCTGACACCCCACCCGGGTGAGTTCGCCCGCTTGACCGGCACGGGCGTGACCGAAATCCAGGCCGATCGCCCGGGCCAGGCGGCCCAGCTCGCCACCACCTCCCCGGCGCTGGTGGTCGTGCTCAAGGGGGCCGGCACGATCGTCACCGACGGGCGCCGCTACTTCGAGAACAGCACGGGCAACCCCGGAATGGCCACCGGCGGCACCGGCGATGTCCTGACCGGCGTGATCGCCGCGCTTTTGGCCCAGGGCCTGCCGGCCTTCGAGGCCGCCCAGTTGGGCGTCTTCGTCCACGGGCTCGCCGGCGACATCGCGCGGGACAACCACGGCGAACTCGGCCTGATCGCCGGCGACCTGGTCGACGCCCTGCCCGATGCGTTCACCCACCTGATGCCTGACCCTGACATTATCACATGAATTCACGTCGGTCAGGCTGTCCCGCCTGACGTGCCTGGGGAGTCAGGCGGGACAGCCTGACCGACGCTGGTGCCGGGGTCAGACGGCCCCGCCCCGTCCCGCCGGCCGGCCCGCGACAAAGTCGACACCAATGGTCTATCCGGCGCGGACCGGCTCGCGTAGAATGGAGCGGTCGAAGGCGTCGGAGCCAGCCTGCGGTGCGGTGCGGCCCGGCCGGGGAGGGGATCTGCGGCGCGGTTCAGATCGATACCAATGGAGGAGGTCGGAGTGCCATCACGCGAAAACCCATCGTCGGCTGCGGCAGCGTGGACCTATCGCATGGAGGTCTCTCCCACCGGGCAAAACCCCGCTGCCGCCATTGCCAACCCCAATGATCCCATCCTCCTGCTCCACCTGATCGCCAACCTTCAGAACCAGTCGCTGGAGATCCAGCGTCAGATGCTGGAGAATCAGCGCCAGCAACTGGAGATCTCCCGCGAGCTGCTCCAGGTCAACCGCGAGCAGCGCGCCCGCCAGGGTGCCGAGCTCGAGCGCTGGCAGGCCGGCCACGAGCACGTGCTGGACTCCTGCCGCGAGACCCTGGGCCGCCTCGAGCAGGTCCATGCCGCGTTGATGGCCGAACTCGCCAATTACGTGGAAGACAACCACGAGAACTTGATGGAAGGCGATTTCTCGCTCAGCGATTTCGTCGATCGTTTTGGCCCCCGGCTGGCCCATCTCAATACCATGCTGGCCGTGCTCCGGCCGCTGGCCGCCGCCAAGAGCAAGACCGAGGGCGGTTGAGCGTCCCCGAGTCGGTTCCGAGCCGTCACCGCCTCGCCTGTGCCGGTCCTGATCCAGCGCGGCGCGGCGCAGGGCCGAGTCGAGTCGAGCCCGAGGTCACCGAACCCAGCGGTGGCTCATCGCGGCCGGGAGTCCGAAAGAATTCGGAATTTCAGACATGAAGCAGGGGAGAGGGAGCGTCGCCGTGATTCGCGGGGAACCACGGCGACTGGTGGCCGCTGGACGAGGCCTGGTTTTTGCGAATCCGGTCGGACGTGGCGCCGGCAATCGGTCAATAGCGCCGGGTGTCATAGCCGCCGCTGCGGCCGCCGCGGCCGCCGCCGCCACCACCGCCGCCGCCGCGCCAGCCGCCGCCCCCACCCCCGCCACCGCCCCCGGTTCGGGGCTCACGGGGCCTGGCCTCGTTGACTGTCAGGCGACGACCGTCGTGCTCCTGGTCGTGAAGGGCGTCGATCGCTGCCCGTGCTTCGGCATCGGAACTCATCTCGACGAATCCGAAGCCTTTGCTCCTGCCCGTGTCGCGGTCGGAGATGACCTCCGCGCTCTGCACGCTGCCATACTGCGAAAACAGTTGTTCCAGGTCGGAGCTACTCACCCGGTAGGCGAGGTTTCCGACATACAGTTTCTTCCCCACTCTCAATCTCCTCAGACCAGAAGTCACGACCCAACGATCAGTTACCGGGTCGTCAGCGCGGGGCCGGCCTGGCGACCCCAGTGGGTGGAAAGGCGAGAGAGGCAAGCGGACCGATTCCGGAGGGATTCACGACCGGCACTCGTTCGGTTTCCAACCATCTCTATTATAAATCAGTCAAGCTCCTGCGGGATAGAGCGAATTCCGTGAAATCATCATCCGTTGGGGAGATTCCCCTCGTGGCACTGGCCCCCCGGGGGGAGTTGGGCTGGGTGGTCTGGGCGAACCGGTTCGGATCCGGCCGGGTCCGCCCGCAGTGGGGACGACCCGCCGTCACACCGTTGTGGACGGAGGATCACCCATTGGCGTGGCGGTCCAGGGCGTAGATCAACGTCGTGTTGCCATTGAGGTCGGTCTTCCCGCAGTCGGTCATCCCCAGGCGAGCGGCGACCGCGATCGAGCGGGCATTGTCGGGGCGGATCAGGCTGATGACGCGCGTCTGACCCAGCGCGGTGAAGGCGTGATGGACCGCGGCGCGCGCGGCTTCGGTGGCATAGCCGCGGCCCCAGCACTCCCGGCGCAACGCCCAGCCGACCTCGAACCCCGGCCAGCCCTCCGGGAGCCAGCAGCCGGCGCGGCCGACCAGGAGCCCGCTGGCGCGTTCCTCAAGGGCCCACAGACCAAACCCGCGCAATTGCCAATGACCCAGGACCATCGCCATGTTCCGCCAGGCCTCGGCGCGGGTCATGGGATTCGGCGCCAGATAGCGCATGACTTCCGGGTCGCCAAGCATCGCCGCGTAGGCGTCGAGGTCTGACTCGCGGAACATTCGGAGGACCAACCGCTCGGTGTCCAACCGCGACATGGATCGGCTCCAGACCGGGACCGCGACCCGTTCGACGGGAATCCCGGCGAAGATACCTGAGGGACTCCCGCGTTGACAACCGCGCGGCGGCCGGATCAGGTCTTTCAGCCGAGGTGCCTGCGCGACTCGCCGATTCCCGATCCCGTGACGCGACGCCCCCGGAGGCAGATGCAACCATGAATGCACTGACTGGGGGCCAGGACACGTTGCCACTGGCGAGTCCGGGAGAGGAACCCGGATAGGCCGTCTCAGACGGCTCGGGAGAGCCGTCCTAGGTGAGTCACGTCGTCGATCCCAGCGGCGTAGGACGGCTCTCCCGAGCCGTCTGGTAGCCGCTCAGTTGGGATCGCCCATCAGGATGAAGCCGGCCCAGTAATGGGGATGCGCGAACGGCCGGCCCGCCGCGGGCAACGGGCCGGAGCGGCGTTGCAGCTCACCCCGCGCGATCGCGGTCAACTCCCGCTCGACCTGCGCGCCGGTCAGCCCGCGCAGCCAGTCCCTGGCCTCGCGCATCGCCTCGGCCTTCGACAGCGGCCGGTCCAGACCCGGACGCTTTCCCAGCCAGTTCTGGTAGAACCGCGACATCAATAACGACGCCGCCTGGTCATTCACTTCCCACAGGCTGACCACCAGGCTGCGGGCGCCGGCCAGGAAGAACGCCTGGGCGAAGCCGATGAAGCCCTCGCCGCCACCTTGGCGGCCCAGGCCGCTCTGGCAGGCGCTCAAGGTCACCAGCTCGGCGTGGAGCTTCCAGGTGTTCAGGACCTCCCCGGCGGTGAGCACGCCGTCGACGACCGGCACCTCGAGCGGCCACGCGGCGGTCGGATCGGGGAGGCGGTCCTGGGCCAGCAGCAGCCGCGAGTTCATCGGCGCCCGGTCGTCGATCTTGCCGTGCGTCGCCAGGTGGATGACTGTGAAGGTGCTGAGCTGGCCGTTGGCTCGCAGGGCCTCGAGGGTCTGCTCGCTGGCATCGGAGCCAAGATGGATTTCACTCTGGTCGAAGAGGCTGGCGAGGGCCTGGACCTCGCGGCGGGTGCCGGGGAGTCGCTCAAAC
The DNA here is from genome assembly GCA_021324445.1 of Isosphaeraceae bacterium. Classification (GTDB taxonomy): domain Bacteria; phylum Planctomycetota; class Planctomycetia; order Isosphaerales; family Isosphaeraceae; genus JAJPJC01. Next base: position 29,548 of record JAJPJC010000376.1, on the reverse strand, counting down.
GTCGCGCCGCGGGAGCGGCGGAGCAGGGCGTCGGCCGCCCGCTGGGCGAGGATGGCCTGGGCCACGGGCGGGTGCGGCCTGGGGGTCGGTGGAGTCGGCTCCTCCGGCGGTGGCGGCATCGGGTCGCCCAGGGCGAGGAGTCGGCCGGATCGCACCGGCGCGCCGGGATCCTCTCGGCGTTCCTGGAGCCAGGCGAAGAGGGTGCCCGAGGGGGCGTAGCTGACGAGATAGTTCGGTGCCTCGGACGGTCGGGCTGCGAGCAGGGCCTCGACCGGGACACCAGCCAGGGCCGGGGAGGGCAGGACGATCAGGTGCCGGACCGCTGGCAGATCGTCACGGGCACTCAGGGTTGGCTCCAGCGGCGCGAGCCGCTGCGCGGCCATCGCCGCCAGAGGCGCCTGGCAGGGCGGCACATCGCTGCGGCCCAGCAGCGCTCGGACCTGGCCGGGCTGCTGGTCGTCGGCCGCAGTCCACGCCTGGTTCGGCCCAGTGCCTGGGATGCGGACCCACCGCGGCGTGCCCGAGCGTCGCACCACGCAGGCCCAGTGGTCGCCCCGGGGATCGCTGGACTGGGGCAGGGTCCTGAGGTCGAGCCAGCCGACCAGGGCCGCGTCGGCCGGGAGCCGGGTCTGGATCGGATCGAGGCTATAGACCGCCCCAGCGGCCACCTTGTATTTCTGGACCAGCCCCGCCTCGAACTGGGCCAGCCGGCCCTGCAACTCCAGGCGCCGGTCCTTGAGTGAGTCGAGCCGTTTGAGCTGGTCGTCGGCGGGCGTACTGGCGGCGGCCAGGGCACCGATCTGGTTATCGAGCCGGTTGAGCTGGCCGATCAGGTCTTCCTGTCGGCCGCGCTCCTCGGGTGTCAGGGGCCGGCGGCGGCGGGCCGTCAGGTCGTCGAACAGGCCGCGCGCCAGTCCCGATTCCCAGCGCTGCCAGGCGTCCTGGTCGCGGCCCTGCCGAACCAGGAGGGCGGCGAGAAGGGGCAGGGGGGAGCTCCGCGCGCTGAACTCGGCCCGGTCCATTCCCGTGAAACTGATCCGCGGCCGCGCTGCCTCGAAGCTCCCCGCCGCCGCGATCGCCATCACGTCGGCCTCGGCGAACTTTCCCTGGCTGTGCAGGTTGGCGGCCAGGCTGGAGTAGCTTCGGGCCGTATCGGGGTGGTCTTCGCCCAGCGCCTTGCGACGGATCGCCAGCGCCTGCCCAAAGAGCCGCCCGGCCTGGGAGTGCTGGCCCCGGTCATCGAGGCTCAAGGCGAGGTTGTGGTAGCTCAAGGCCGTTTTGGGATGGCCCTCGCCCAGCCGGGTGCGACGAATCGCCAGGGCCCGCTGATGGAGGGGCTCGGCCTCGGCGTACTTCCGCCGGTCATCGAGGTGCGCGGCCAATTCGCTGTAGCTCTGGGCCGTATCGGGGTGGTCGGCGCCCAGGACTTTGAGACGGATCCTCAACGCCTGTTGCAAGAGCGGCTCGGCCTCGGCGGACTTCCCCTGGTAATGCCGGTTGATGGCCAGGTTTTCGTAGCTCGAGGCCGTATCGGGGTGGTCCTCGCCCAGGACCTTGCGGCGAATCTCCAGGGCCCTCTGGAACAGCGGCTCGGCCTCGGCGGACTTCCCCCGCGCGTCCAGATTGGCAGCCAGGTTGTTGTAGCTGTAGGCGAGGAGGGGGTGGTCCTCGCCCAGGGCCTTGCGACGGATCGTCAGCGCCTTGCGGAGCAGTGGCTCGGCCTCGGCAAGCTTCCCCAGGGCGTGCCAGTTGTAGGCCAGGTTGTCATAGCTTGAGGCCGTGACCGGGTGGTCGTCACCCAGGGTCTGGCGACGGATCGCCAGAGCCTCCTGGAAGAGGTGCTCGGACTCGGCGAACTTGCCCTGAGCCTCGAGGACCATGGCCAGGTTGTTGCAGCTCAAGGCGGTGAAAGGATGCTCCCTGCCCAGAGTCTTGCGGCGGATGGCCAGGACTTGCTCGAGCAGCGGCTCGGCCTCGGCATACCTTCCGCGGGCACGGAGGTAGGCGGCCAGATTGTTGGCGCGTACGGCCGTGTAGGGATGCTCCGCGCCCAGGATGCGACGGTGGACTTCCCAGATGGTGCGCACCAGAGGCTCGAGCTCGGCGTAACGCCCCTTCTCATAGAGCTGGTCAGCCTCCTCCTGCTGGCGAAGGGCCGCCGCCAGGTCGGACTGGTCCCCGGGCGGCAGGCCGGCCACGCGCTGCCAGGTCTGGACCGTGATCCGCGCCTCGATCGTCTGCCAGTGATCCTCACCTTGCACGCGCTGCCGGATCGCCAGGCCCTCCCGGGCAGGCGCCATGGCTTCGGCGAACTGACCCTGCTTCTCCAGCTCGTCGACGGTCTTCTCCAGCGCTTTGACGCGCTGAGCGTCGTCGCCCGTGAGGACGCGCTGCCAGGGCGGCGAATGCCGGGCGCGTGCGGCGTCCTTCCTTGCGGGGCCTTGGGCGCGGACCGCGGCCACCGTGACCGACAGGATGAGGCTCACCCCGACGTCGCGAAGCCGCCGCCACCGACGCGCGTGGACGTCTCGTGGTTCCATGGCAGATATATCTCAAAGACGTGAAATGGAAAGAATCCCTCCGGGCCTCCGCCGGTGGCTGCCGTCACGACCGGAGTTCAACCTTTGGGCCGGACCGGGAAGGCAATCGCCTGGACCGTCTCGACGTCGGGGAGCTTCCTGAGGTAGTCGCAGACGTCTCGCAACGGTGCCAGTGACTCGGCTCCAGGGCGTTTCGCCAGCGGGCCGCGCGCGCCGCTCGAGAGCCGCCTGACCTGGCCGTCCTTGTACTCCCAGACGCCCTGGAGGTCGTCGGCCGCGACGGGTTTCCAGCGCTGCCGGAGACCGTCCGTCCCCGGCCAGGTTTCATACGGCGGCAACGGTTGCCGCGACGCGACCACCACGAACGCTTGCAGGCCGGGGCCGTCGGTCAAGGGGAAGCCGAAGTCATCGAAGCGGACCTCCGCCGAGGGCGACCGCGGCTGACTCTGGCCGGGCGGAAGATACAACTGATCCTTGCCGTTGGGATTCAGCGCGATGAGATAGCTGTAGGCCGGCGCCTCGAACTGGACCGACACCGACACGAGCTCGCCCTCGAGAATCGGCCGCTGGGACAGGTCGATCGGGCCGAGCTCGTGCTCGACCGCGAAGCGATCGATCGTCAACGGTGCGCCGGTTGCCGGCCGGCTCGCCCCGCGCTCGGGTCGATCCGGCCGCGGCTGCCGCCGCGGCGTGCCGAGAGCGACCGCCGTCCAGGCCAGCACGATCAGGCCGGCCGCCGCGATCCAGCGCCGGGCTCGGAACCACCGCAAGGCGCGCCCGAGCTCCGTGGCCGTGCGGTATCGCTGCGCGGGGTCGGCCGCCATCGCCGTGTGGCAGATCCGCTCGAGGGCCCGCGGCACTCGCGGGTTGACCTGCCGGACCGGGAGATAGCCGGCCTCCCGGGCCTGCCGGAGGACCGAGACGCGCGAGGCCCCCCGGTAGAGCGGCCCGCCGGTCAGCAGGTGGTAGAGCAGGCTCCCCAGGCCGAAGACGTCGGTCCAGGTGCCGATCTGATCGGGCCGGCCCAGGGCCTGCTCGGGACTCATGTAGTCGGCCGTGCCGCCGACCCAGTCGTCCGGCACGTCGGACCAGGCATGCCGCAACCGCGCCAGGCCGAAGTCGATCAGCCGGGGCCGGCCCTGATCGTCCACCAGGACGTTCCGCGGCTTGATGTCCTGGTGGATGATCCGCCGGGCATGGAGGTAAGCCACCGCCCCCGCCAGCTCGGCCACCAGCCGCGCGGCCTGGCGCGGGGCGACCGGGTGCTGGTTGACGAACTGCTGCAAGGTCAGCCCGGGCACGTGCGTCATGACCACGAACGGCCGGCCCTCGTGGACATCGAGGTCGACGACCTGGACCAGGCTGGGATGTTCGCAACGGGCCAGGAGCTGCCCCTCGCGGACCAGGCCGGCGCGGCGGGATGGGCCGGCCTCGAACGGGCTGCTCCCTCCGGCCAGGGGCCGCCGGGCCAGCTTCAGGACCAACTCCTTGGCCAGCCCGGGATGGATCACGCGGAAGACCTGAGCCTGGCCTCCCGAGTCGAGCAACTCCACAACCACGTACTTGCCGATCCGCTCGATGGGGACCGCGGCACTCGCCGTCCCCGGCGCAGCCGCCGGCGCCCGGGGACGGTCCTCCCGCGCGCGGGGCTCGGCCCCAGCCCCGGGGACCACGTCGGCCGCAGGCTCCGACAAACTCGACCAGAGCGGTTCCGAGACCACGGCGGTCGGGACCTGCGACGCCTCGTCGGCGGCCGTCCCCTGGCGGCGCGACCGGTGCAGCAGCTTGAGGACGTCGAGGTCGGCGATGATGGTCTGGTCGGGGATGCCGCGGTCGCTCAGCCAGCTCCGCGAGTCCGACTCCGGATGGCGCTCCAGCTCCGCCCAGTAATCATCCAGCAGCGCGCAGCGGGCTGCCGCCAAGGGGTCGTCTCCGGGCTCGTCGCGGCCGGGCCGACGGTTGGGAATCATGGCGGCGATCCTTGCGAGAAGGTGCGAACGAGCGGCTCGGCCTCGGCGATCCAGCGCGCGACCAGCTCTTCGGGCAACCGGAGCCGCTCGGCGATTTGCCCGGGCTTGGCTCCCTGGAGTCGGTGCAAACCGATCACGTCCTGCTGGAGACTGCTCCACCCGCGCCCGGTCATCAACTCCAGCAACTGCGCCGCCTCGCCGACGCGCCGCAGCGCGCGGCTGAAGCGCTGCCGGGCCGCCGCGGGCGTGATGCCCAGCGCGGCGGCGATCTCCTCGTGGCTGCGTCCCTCATCCAGATGCAGCGCGAGCACGACCCGATCCTCCTCGCGGCACCAGCTCTTGGCCAGTTCCACCCGCTCGCGCTCTTCCTGGTGGGCAAGTCGTCCCAGGATTGAGGTGGCGCTGGCGGCCAGCTCACCCCGCGCGCTCCAGGACGGGCTCAGCGGCTCCTCTCGACCGCGGTCGCGCCGCTGCTCCTTCCAGAACCGCAGCGCCCGGAACACACGCCGGTCCAGGATTCCCGCCAGCCAGGCGCGAAACTCGCCGAGGCTCCGGCCCTGGAAATCGCCGATCTGGGCCGCGGCTCGATACTGGACCTCCTGGACCAGGTCCGAGGCATCCTGCTTGCGGGCCAGCCCTCGAGGAAGGCGGGTCCGCGCCCGCTGAAGCAGCCAGGGACGGCACGACCCCATCACCTGATCCAGGGCCGACCGGTCCCCTCCGCGTGCTCGCCACAGCAGCCCATCCAGCGACGGCGACGAGAACGATTTCATGGGATTCCTCTCTCACCCAGAATGACGCATCGGGCGACGTGCAACAACCTATACGCCGGGGTCGCGCCCTGGTGACGGATCGGTTGGGAGCGGGCGCCCGTCCGAGGCGGCCCAGCCGGCCGGCCCGCGCCGAGGCGAACCCCCGCTTCGCGACTTTGCAATCAGCAACTCCTGATCCTGCCGGATTGTTCCGGATCGGGCAAGAAAAAACCGGACGGCCCGGTCACGTTTCCGCCGGGAAGGGAACTGATCCCCGGGGAAAGTCAGGCTCGGGGACGCTGTGGAGCCGAGCCGGGCCGGACCGGGCTCGGCCGAGATGTCGCCCAGAGCAGGAACCCGGTGACGGAACCAGACCAGAGTCGGCGTTCCGGCCGCCGGTCGGCCCCATCTTTCCAGGAAGGGTGCGACCATGAACTCCTCGACCTCGTTCCGAGCGGCAATCGCTCCGGACTCACCCGATCGCCTGGCCTTGACCGAGCTCGACCGCCGGCTGGAGTCAAGCGTCTTGCTCCAGCTAGTCCGGTCGGGAAATGGGACCGATCGCCAGGGGTCCCGGAGACCGCCGTCATCCCGGTGGCCGGAATCGATCGCGGATCTCGACAGCCCGGACGAAATCCGGATCCGCGACCACGCCCTGAGCATCACCGCCTTCCTGGCCGGCGAATACCAGGCGGCCACGTTCGAGCGGCAATGGCTGGTTGCCGAGCTGGCCGTCGAGATGGCGCAGCGGCTTGAGGAAGCGTTCCTGGAGGTCGCCTCATCGGCATCCGTAGGGGCATTCCCGGCGGCCTCGTGAGCGCGCACCCAGACGAGAGTCGAGGGCGATCGGTCCGAGTCCTGTCGGATCGGGACACCGATCGGGGAGTGAGTGACCGTGTGTTCGGGGAGGAGGCGCGGCGATGAGTGTCTTGATCGGCTCGTCCGGTTTTCCTTCGCCTTGGGCGGGCTGTGGTCGTGCGGTGATCGCGCCGAGTGCCACCCCGTGGCCATCGGCTCCCTCTCGGCGAGCCGATCGGCTGGCGACGGATGGCCTGGGATTGCTGGTGAAGCGGGGCCTGGACCTCATCGGTGCCGTGGCGGGCCTGATCCTGCTCGGGCCGCTGATGCTGGCACTCGCCCTGCTGATCCGGCTGGATTCCCCCGGTCCGGTGTTCTTTCGCCAGCAGCGGCGCGGCCGGAACGGACGGCTGTTCCGCATGCTCAAGTTCCGCACGATGGTCGCCGGCGCCGAGCAGCGGCTCGGCGACCTGGAAGACCGCAACGAATCGGCGGGCGGCGTGCTGTTCAAGCTGCGCGACGACCCGCGCGTCACCCGGCTGGGGCGGTTCTTGCGCCGCTCCAGCCTCGACGAGCTGCCCCAGCTCGTCAACGTGCTGCGGGGCGAGATGAGCCTGGTCGGTCCGCGTCCCCTTCAGCTTCGCGATAGTGACCGGCTTGCGGCCCTGGACCCGCAGGGCCATGCCCACCGCCTTCAGGTGCTTCCCGGTCTGACCGGCCCCTGGCAGGTCGCCGGGCGAAGCGAGCTGGATTACGTACAGATGGTCCAGCTCGACCGGGATTATGTCTTGAACCGGTCGGTGGGTGGGGACCTCCTGATCATCGCCCGGACCGTGGTGGTGGTGCTCCTCCGCCGCGGTGCGTACTGAGAGCGGGCAGGCCGCCGCTCACGGGCCCACAACCGAGTTCACGTTACCCAACAGCAATCGATGATGGAGCAGATCCACTGCTCGATCGGGAGACTCCACGATGCCAGTCCATCGCCAGCCCGGGCCGCTCCGCGGCCGATTCCTCGTCCTCGCCTTCATCAGCGCGACGCTCGGCGGCGCGCGGGAAGGCCTTGCTCAGGTGAAGACCTCCGGCGAGGTCCGCACGCCCGCGCAGGGGGTGCCGATCAGGCTCGGCGGCAACCTCGGCGCCGGGGCCATGGGCTCGACGGCCACGGCGGCCAAGGTCTTCAATCCGGTCAAGATCGACTACCAGGTCAACGGCGCCAACGCCAACCGGACGGAGACCGCGAACTTCGACAGCATCATCCGCAGCGCCGTGAATCTCGTCACCGACCCGAACCCGGCGAACCGCCCGGCCTACCTGAACGGGGGCAATGTCGGCGGGATCCAGGTGGAAGGCCTCAAGACCATCATCCCCAAGCGTACGGCTCCCGCCGCCGCCAATAATGCGTTCCAGCTAGTCAACAAGCCCCCCGCCGCCTCGAACAGCCAGGTCCAGAACCTCAATGGGAGGAACAATGCCGAGTTCGCCAGCGCCACGGCGAGCCAGCAGGCCCCGGCGAACGGAAAGGTGGCCTCCGCCGAGAACCCCGTCACCCAGGTCGACAAACCGGGCAAGCTCGCGATCGCCCTGGCGGTCAACCGCGACCCGATCGCCGTGACCTGGTCGTCGAGCAGCCACCCGATCACGGTCGACCTCACCGGCCTGACGCTCAATGCGCAGTCCGCCCCGGGCGGTCATGCCTTCGCGATCTACGACGTGGCCGCTTCGATCATCGACGGCACGAACAACGTGAACCTCTCCGAGAGCCTGGCGCGACCGGTCTTCGAATTCCTGTTCCCGGTCTTCTCGGACAACGGCGGGGCCGCCACCCTCGCGACGGACGCCATGACCTTCGACACCTTCGGCTCGGTCTCGGACAGCCAGGGTGACCGTGGCCAGGCGGACGTGGAGACCGCGCTGCTGAGCCATCTGGTGCCGGTCAGCGGCGGACTCCAGTTCCAGGGGCCCTTTTCCATCACGATCACGCCGAGCGGCGACTCATCGCAGAGTGTTTTGTTCACGCGCGATTTCGGGCTCGCCGGGGCCGCAGTCCCCGAGCCCCGTTCCGCGGTGCTGCTCCTGATCGGTGGGGGGACGGTGTTCCTGGCACTCCGGAGGCCGCGGGTGACGCGGACGTCCCAGGAAAAACCGCTTCGGCTCCGCGGCTCCTGACCCTTTTGTCCCGGTTTCTCGCTCCTGACGTTCGGCTGCACAGCCTCATGTTGTAAAGGAGGAATCGCATGCGAGTGCAACATCTGTGGGCTCGGATTTCCGTGGCCCTCATCGGCCTGCTGTCCGGACTCGTCGCACCGACCGACGCACAGGCCGGCAGGGTCGTGGCTTCGATCCTCAGCGTGAACCTCACAAACCCGGTCACTGCGAATGGGAACGGTGTCTCGCAGATCACGTTCTCCGTTTACAGCCCGGGAATCGGTCGACAGGCAAACATCGGAACAAGCCCGGCGGGGATCAGTGTCAGCAGTAGCCCGGGGGTCAATCGGTACGGGGGCATCGGGGGCACCCAGGCCGGCCTGAACGTCGGCTTCGCCGGCAACTATGTGGTGAACATCACCCTGACGCCGCTCCGGGTCTACCGTCCGGGCGAGAACGTCCGCTTCACCCTGACCGTCCAGGGAACCAACACGATCCGGATCACTTCTGCCATGGGTGGAAGTGCGCCGATGTGGTTCGACAACAGCAGCCCGCCCCGAGCGCTGAGGCCCGGACCAACACTGCCCGGATTCACCGTCAATCCCCGCGATGCCGAGTACATCGCCTACAACGATACCGGCAGCGCGTTCGCGATCACGAACCTCCAGTACCTGCCCAACATCACACAATCGCAGTTCGATTCGATCAATCTGGATGCGGTGCTGTCCCAAACGCCCACCCTGCCGGGCATCACGCTGCCCCCAAGTGGACTCTTCGACCAGACGGGTCTACCCGACCCGCAGCCGGGGAACCTGTTCGCGGCGGTCGGCCAGCTCGTCGATCCGACGGACAACACCGTGGTGGGGTCCTTCGCGGAAGCCGTGGTGACAGCCGTGCCCGAGCCGGGGTCGATCACGCTCGCTCTGATCGGACTGGGCGTCCTTGGGGCGGTACAGCTCAGTCTCCGCTCGAATCCCCGCAGAGGAGGGCGTTCGGATCAAGAAAACGAGGAGATTCGCGATGACGCTGGACCCTGGGTCTGAGGTGATGATCGCCCTGGCCCCCTTGCTCCTCCCCGGGCTCGGGGCCGCCCTTTCCTGGGCGGTCTTCCGATTCCGGTGGTCGCGGTCGAGACAGCGCAGGGAGCAAAGATTGGCCGAGATGTCCGAGGTGTTTCGGGCGGTGGCCGACTGGTGGGAGCGGTCCGAAGCCCGGTGCCAACAACGAGCGCGGAGAAGAATCCAGGAATCCCGTTGAGGGAATCATCAGAAGGAAGGGGAGGACAACCGATGAGAGTCGATGCGAGGAGTTCCACCGATCGAGGCCAGGACCGTGGGGCGATCGGACGCGGGCGGTCGAGGCGATTCGGGTCCTGGGCGTGCGGGGTGGCCGTGGTGATCGCCCTGGCGGGAGCCCCTGCGATCCGGGCGGGCTCGATCCTGCTCACACCCGAGTGGTTGGAGAAATCTGGGTCGACCACTGAGGCGGGCGACACCTCCCGGGGCCTCGTCGAACTCGACCAGGCGACGAGGAGCTTCCAGGGGGGCGACTTCGACGCCTGCCTCCGGCAGCTCGGCGCGGCGGTCCAGGCGCATCCCGAGCTGCCCCCGGCGCACGCCCTGTTCGCCCGGCTGGCGATCGAGAGCGATCACGCCTCGCTCATCCGTCCCGCCCTGGAGCGGGCGATCGCGGAGGATCCCGAGCATCCCGAGGTCTTCCTGCTCTTCGGCGAGCTGGCCCTGCGCGAGGGCCGGCTGACCGACGCCGCGCTCCATTTCGAGAAGGCGGCCGCGCTGGCGAGAGCCCCGCGCTGGACGGCCCAGCCGCGGCGCCGGTTCGAGCAACTCGGCCTGCAAGGCCGGGCCGCGGTCGCCGAGGGCCGCGGCGACTGGAAGGCCGCGAAAGTGGCGCTGGACGGCTGGCTCGAGCTCGAGCCGGCCAACACCCTGGCGCGGCAGCGGCTGGGCAAGGCCCTCTTCCACCTCGGCGAGCGCAAGGCGGCCTACCAGGAGCTGGAACGGGCCGCCAAGGCGGACACCGCGCTCGAGCCGGCGGCGGTCTCCATGGGCTGGCTCTACACCCAGGCCGGTGACCTGAAGAAGGCCCAGGAGTGGATGGACTACGCGGTCCAGGTCGCCCCCGATTCGCTGGCGGTCCGCATCGGCCTGGCCGCCTGGCTGCTGGAACAGGGCCGCGCCGACGAGGCCCAGGACCAGGCCGCCACGGCCGCGAAGCTCGATCCCAGGTCAGTCGGCGCCCGGCGGCTGCTCGGGCTGGTGGCGCGGGCGCGGAAGGAGCTCAGCCGCTCGGAGCCGATCTTCCAGGCGATGGCGGCGGAATGGCCCGGTGACGCCTGGGTGCGCAACCAGCTGGCCCTGGTCCTGGCCGAGCAGAGCGACGAGGCCAAGCGGCGCCAGGCGCTGGAGCTGGCCGAGCTGGGCGCCCGCCAGAGCCCCCACGACGCCGACACGCTGGCAACGTTGGGGACCGTCTACTATCGGCTCGGCCGGCTCGACGAGGCGGAGAAGCTCCTGCAAGCCGTGGTCGACAGCGGCCAGGGCAGCTCGGACGCCGCCTACATCCTGGCCCGCATCCGGGCCGATCGCGGCCATGCCGAAGCGGCGCCGGCGCTGCTCAAGGCGGCCCTGGCCGCACCGGGACTCTTCCTCGGCCGCGATGACGCCCGGCAGTGGCTCGATCGCCTGGCGTTGGCCTCGCAATCGGCACCCCGTCGCTGAGCGTCGTGGGCTCCCGACCGGAGCCTGGGCTCGGCAGCGTACCAGCCGACCCCGGCCGGCGCAGCACAGCCGGCCCGACCGCCCCTGTTGCCGGGACGGATTTCGCGAACCGTCGCTCATCGGAGCCGGCCGATCGGGTGACCGACGCGCCGGACGTTCGTGGTGCGCGACTGATGGATTGATCCACGTTTTCTCACTCAACCCTTCCCAACAAGGAGACTCCGTCATGACCAGCCCGTTGTTGAAGTCGGTTTCCTCGGTCGGCTCGGGAATCGCTCGGATCGGTGGCAACCCGGTCCGAACGAGGATGTCCTCGAGTCTCGCTTCCGCGGCGCGATCCATCGCCGCCGTGGCGATCCTCGGGTCGGTCCTCGCCCCAGGGGCGGCGCGGGCCGGGAGCCTGCTGGCGCCCAACGGCAATCCGGTATCCCAGGACGGCTCGAACCCACACCCGAGCTATGACAATTCGTCCAACGGCTTCCAGGTTCAGCTCGATCCCAACCCCGCGAACTTCCGTCCCCAGGGGAGCTGCCCGTGGCTCTCGATCGGGCTGCAGGCGCAAGGGTTCACCCAGGCCAACGGCTGGACCATCAATTACGCGACGCTCCACGGCTCGCTCACGCTGGCAGACTATGAAGCCTGGGCCGACCAGAAGCCGTCGATCGCTCTGAACAACCAGTCGCCCACGGCGAGTTATGTCCCGGGGAATGGCGGGGCCGGATTCGTCATCAATTACGAGAGCGCGGCCGCCGCCGCCGCCAATGGGGATCCGGCGCCGGCGAGCATCCGCTGGATCCAGGTGGCCTACGACAACGACCCGATCCAGTTCCAGATCGACCACGGCCGGGCCGTGGGCAACGGCTACTACATCGCCCTGGACGATCAAACCCTGGGCGCGAATGGGCAACCCTCCAATGCCAATCCGACCAACCCGTTCTACGGGGCCCTTTCCGGTTACGCCTACGCGAACGGGAACGGATTCCTGGATCTCCCCTCGACCCCGTTGCAGGCCGGGATCGACACGGAATTTCAAGTCTTCGCCGCCACGGCCAACCTGGCCGCGAAGCCGATCACGATCTACGACGGCGTCTGGTGGGGTTACAGGGTCGCCTCGGTCCCCGAACCGAGCACCTGGATCCTCCTGGCGAGCGGGTGCGGGATCGTGGCGCTGGTCCGGCGCCGCGGCCTGCGCGCAGGTCGAGACGCCCCGCTGGCGACGGCGGTTTCGGACCCCCCGTCGGCGCCTCACGGCCGGACGAAGACGTCGGCGGGCAGGTCGGGCATTCCCAGCTTGGCCTTCCACGCCGTGGCCTTCCCGGGCTGGTTCCATGCCTCGTACAGAGGGACCACCCGCTCGGCGGCCTCACGGAGTCGGGACCGGGCCGGCACCGTGATCCGCGACTCGCGGGCCTTCATCCCCTCGTAGCCAGCGACGAGCAGCGGCTCGGCTTCGGCGTGCCGGCCATTGCCCAGCAGTGCCCCGCCGAGCAGGCTCATCGCGTCGTACCGGACCCAGTCCTCAGGGGTCGCCTTCTCGCGGATCGCCAAGCATTCGCGCAGCACCGGTTCGGCCTCCGACCACCGCGATTGATTCACCAAGTTCGCGCCCAGCGCGGCGAGATCGCCGGCCGGCAGGGGACTGCCGGGTTTAACAGCCTTGCGGCGGCGGGCCAGCACATCGCGATACTGACCCTCGGCCTCGGACAACCGGCGGAGCGACTCGTAGACGCCGGCCAGATTTCGGTGGCTGTCCAGGGTCTTCGGGTGGTCAGGGCCCAGCTTGGCCTCCCGCAGTTTGAGCGTCGACTCGTGCAGCGCGATCGCCTCGGTCGTCCGGCCGGCGGAGGTGGACTCGCCCAGGCTGACCTGGCTGAGCGTGCGGTAAGGATCGTCGTCAAATCGGGCGGCCGAGACCTGAGCCAGGCTGGCGTGGAGGTCCGCGTCGGCGATCCGGGAGAGGTCCCGGCGGACCGAGCCGATGGAGCTGAGCGCCTTCAGGCTCTCGCGGGGCTCGCCGCCGCACCTGGCGATATGCTTGGCGACGAGGGCCTCCAGCAGCTCGTGCTCGTCGGCCCCCAAGGCACCGCGGTCGAGGAGGATGCGGCCCAGCGGCCGCGCCTTGTCGGCCACCCACCGGTTGAAGCCGTCGAGCAGCGCCTCGCGGTCGATGAAGTTGTTCTGGAGGGCCAGGATGCCGAAGCGGAGGTTGCGGTCGGTCGGGTCGGCGACCATGTGTCGAGTCTCCCGGTGTACGGTCCGAGATCGAGGCCCCGCGCCGTGTCGTGTCGCGCTGGTAGGGGTTGGACGAGACAGGGCCAGCAGCGCTGAGTCTTTGGTCCGCTTCGGCCGCCTCGCCGTCGAATTCGGTTCCCGAGCGCCGGAATCATCGTATCGGCCGACCGACCCGGGCGGAAGAGGGCCGCGCCCGGCGCGTTTTGCGATCCAGGCCCGGTCTCGTGATGCGGTCGCCTCGTCGACTGCCTGGCAGGGCGCTCGAGCCCCTCGCCACAGCGGCAGCCGGCCGCCGGCTGCACCCCAGCCGCTCGGGGTCGGTCTTCCGCAAGACCTATCCGAAGAGATCAGAGTGAGTACCCGTCCGCGTGAGATAGACCGCTTCGTCGTCCAGCGAATCGATCAGGACCCAATCCGCCTGGATCTGGCAGTCACGAAACCCCTTCCAATCTCCGGTCAGCGCGTGGTCGCGATGGCGAGCCGCGAGGGGGTGACGAAGGCGAAGGGCTTCGACGACAGCCCAGAGCGGCTCCAGGTCGACTCCGCGCTTCCGGAGCCGCTTCAAGTCTCGTTCGAACGCCCTGGCCGAGATGAGGTCGCGGGGCGGGGGCTCGTCGGCGGTCGCCATCGTATCACAGCCCCAGCTTCGCGCGCATCTCGGCGGTATCCTTGTACCGAGTCAGCCTGCGCCCCTTTTGCACGTCGCGCATGGCGCGCCGCGTCGCTTCGTTCGGGATCGTCACGTCGAAGGGCAAGCCCTTTCGCAGGACCACCTGCTTGTAGAAAACCCGGATGGCATCGCTGGCATCAAGCCCAAGTTGATCCAGGATGCGCTCGGCCTCTGCCTTCAGCTTGGGCTCGATCCGTGCCCGGATCGATTCCGTTTTCGCCATGGCCCACCTCCGGCCCCATTGTAACCCATCGCAGCCGTGGCAGCAGGGTCCTGGGTCGAATAGGATCGGCAGACGATGGGCCGACTGGTTGACGCTGCTCGGCATGGCGGGGACGACCAACACTCTCGTCAATCGGTCGTCGGCGATTCGAACTCGGCCCGGAAGCCGGCGATGTCCTGGAGGATCCTGGGCAGCTCGTCGAGCGCGAACTGGGCCTTGACGGCGCCCTCGAGGAACGCGGCCTTGTTCATGCCGTAGACGACCGAGGTGGCCTCATCCTGGCCCAGGGTGAACCCGCCGGCGGCGAGGATGGCCTGGCAGCCGTCGACGCCGTCGCGGCCCATGCCGGTCATGATCAGCCCCACGGCGGCCGACTGGTAGGCCGTCGCCGCCGAATGGAACAGCACGTCGACCGAGGGCCGATGGCCGCGGACCGGCGGTTCGTCGGAGAGCGCGACCCGCACCCGGGGTGGATGGCCTGTGAGCCTCAGGTGCCGGCCGCCCGGGGCGATCAGGACCCGGTCGGGGAGCACCAGCTCCCCCTCCTCGGCTTCCTTGACCGTCACCGCGCCGTGGCTGTAGCGATTGAGCCGCTCGGCAAAGACGCCCGTGAATTGCCCCGGCATGTGCTGGACGACCAGGATCGGCGGGAGCGGGGGCAGCAGGACCGGGAAGATCTGGCTGAGCGCCTGGGGGCCCCCCGTGGAGATGCCGATCACGATGCAGGGCCCGCGGGCCGCCGATTCCGGCGCGGGCACCGCGACGGGACCGGGCCCCCGGCTGGGCGGGCGGCGGGCTGGGCGAGGCGCCGGTGCCGGCGCCGCCGCGGCACGGCGCGGGCGCACCCGGCGGACGCGGCTCTGCGCTGCGGCCAGCACCTTGGCGACCAGGATGTCGCGATTGGCGCGCATCTCGGCGAGCTGGTTCCGCTCGGGCTTGGGCAGGAAATCGACCGCGCCCAGCTCCAGGGCCTGCAAGGTCACGTCGGCCCCTTCCTGCGTCAAGGCGCTGACCATCACCACCGGCGCCGCGTTCACGGCCAGCAGGGCCGGCAAGGCATCCAGGCCCGAGACCTCGGGCATCTCCACGTCGAGCGTGATCACGTCCGGCTTCAGGTGCAGCGCCTGGACGACCGCCTCGCGGCCGTCCCGCGCCACCCCGGCCACCTCGATCTCCGGCGCCGAGCCGAGCAGATCCGCGAGCAGCCGGCGCATCAGCGCCGAGTCGTCCACGATCAGGACGCGCACCCGGTCGCGCGATGGTTCGTCACCTGACTCCTGGGGCTTCTCGCGGTCCGGAGTTGCCATGGTGGGCCTCGCCGCAGTCGGGTGGGATCCGTGCTTCGATCAGGAATCGAAAACGGCCGGGTGGACGCGCCTCCGCTCAGCCAGGGGTCGACCGCGGTGCCGCGCCTCCCAGCTTGGCCAGGAGGTTGAGGACCCGCTGGCGCTCGAACGGCTTGACGATGAAGTCGAGCGCGCCGTCGCGGATCGAGTCCATCAGCGCCTGCTTCTGGTCCAGCGCCGTGACCACGACGACCTGGGCCCGCGGGTCCCGGGCGCGGATCTGCCGCAGGGCCTCCAGGCCGCCCATCACCGGCATGACCAGGTCCATGGTCACCAGGTCGGGATGGAGCCGCTCGTACAGCGCGACGGCCTCCGCCCCATCCCCGGCCTGGCCCACCACCTCCCAGCCGGCCTCGGCGGCGACGTCGCAGATCATCTTCCGCATGAACAGGGCGTCGTCCACTACCAGGAGTCGCTTCATGGCTTTGGTCCTCAGTCCTTGGTCCCTGGTCCTCAGTGTACCATGCCGGGCCGCCGCCCATGATCCTCAGAACGACTTATTACCCCGGCCAGGAAGAAGGTCAGAAGACCAGCCCGAAGCGCCAGCGAGTCCGTGGCTGGCCCGCACTGGAATTCCCTCGCTGGCGCTTCGGGCTCGTAAGAGGTTCTTTCCGGCCGGGGTAGTAAGACCAGGGACCAATCAAATCTCGTAGTCAGCACCTCCGGGTACCTTGATCGTGACGATGCCGGAAGCGGTGTCGAGCGTCAGCCGGCGGCCGGCGGTCCCGCCCAGGTCGCGGGCCAGGATGGGGATCCGCAGCTCGGCGAGGAGCTGCTCGATGGCCTCCTGATTCCGCTGGCCGATGTGGAGCGCGGAGTTGGCTTGGGGGTTTACCTGGAACATGCTGGCTCCCCCGGCGAGCTTGGCGATCAGGCGCGGCCGGACCTTGGTCCCCAGCCGTCGTTCGAGGTCGGTGATCAGGGCCGGGATCGCCGTGTCGGCGTACTTGCCGGGGTGGTCGACGGCCCCGCGGGCGGCGGGGAGCACGATGTGGGCCAGGCCGCCCACGTGGGCGACCCGATCGTAGAGGACCACGCCCACGCACGAGCCCAGGAGCGTCCGGATCCGTGCCGGCGCGGTGGCGACGGCCCAGTGCCCGATCGCCACGGAGACGACCTCGAGGGATTCCGGCTGTTCGCATAGGCTGGAGATCGGCACCGCGACCACCTCAAGGGTTTCCACGCGATTCGAATGGGGCCAGCAACGCTCTGAGCGTCTCCAGCGCCGCGCGACTGGGGATGAACAGCAGCGTCCAGTTGAGGTTCAGACCCGGCTGGCCCCCCGTGAACTCGCTGCGGATCACGAGGACCTGGTCCAGTTCCAGGGCCTGCTCCATCAGGGCGAACTCCAGCAGGCTGCCGGCAAACTCGTGCAGGAAGGCCGGGGGCGTGGGGACCAGCTCGCCGAGTTCGGACCCGCGACCCAGGCCGGGCAGGTGCGCGGCCAGGGCGTTGACGTAGGCACAGCCCACGATGTTGGTCGTCTCCCGGGCGGCCGACTGCTCCAGCTCGCCCCAGGCCGTGGTCGTGCCCAGGGGCTGATGCAACAGGAGGTCGACCAGCGCCAGTCCCGAGCGGTCCTCGAACACCAGGAGGATCGAGCCGGTCAACGGGCCGGTCAGCCCCATCGCGCCGGCGGCCACCAGGGCATCCGGCGGGCCCAGCAGCTCGCCCGCCCGATCCAGCTCCACCAGCTCGAGGTCGCTGACCGTCAAGTGGACCTCCGCGCCCAGCCACTTCGACAGCGCCAGCGAGGCCCCCTCGGCCCCCCGGTCGAAGATCATCCGCAACAAATGCCGCTGCGCGTCGGTCAGGATGGCTGCCATTCTGGTCTTACCTTATGTTGTTATTAATATGGTTTGCTACAAGAGTCAGGGGCGTCCTGTTAGCTGGTCGAGCGCATCCCAGACCGCATCCATCACGGATTGGGAGACCTGGCCCATCCTGATTCCGATGAGTCGCTGATCCAGGGCGGCAAGCTGAAAAACCAGTGCGACCGAAGCGTGTCGCAGTCCGTTGTTCTGATCCGGATCAACCAGGACTGTTCCGGGGAAACGAAGGCTGGCCAACTGTGTGGTCAAGGGAATCACCGGGATCGTGGGAAGACGCGCAGTCGCCGACGCATCTTGGGCAACGATGGCGGGCCGGCGTCCTCGCTGCGCGTGACCATTGCGCGGGGGGAAATCGACCCAATGCACATCACCCACGTTCATGATGACTCCGGCTTCTCCTCGAAGGGAAACATCTCCCAGGCTTCCGCACTCAGGGCTTGCCATTGGGCCAACTCTTCAGCCAGCTCCGCGCTCATCGGGGCATTGCTCACGGGGACGAGCAGGATGCCGCCGCGGGTCTCGATCAGACGGACTGGAGAAGCCGGTGCTATGCCGTAACGCTCCCGGACTTTGTCCGGCAATTCAATTTCCCCGGATGGACCGACGGTGAGAATCTCCACGGGCGAATCCTCCTGGTTGACTGCAGACCAGCGCCTCAAGGCGCCCGAAATCGCCATGCGGCGCGACCCATCACGCGCCTCCACTTGCCACATTCTCGCGGATTTCCCCGCGTCGGTCGACAGCCTCGGATTCATTCTCTCCGTCGGGCCGGCTGGCGCGCCACCATGTCGATGACCGCGTCGAGGTCGAGGATGAGCGAGACGCGGCCGTCGCCCAGGATGCTGGCGCCCGAGAGGCCGGGGATCGACCGGAAGTTCTTCTCCAGCGACTTGAGCACGACCTCCTGCATGCCGATCAACTGGTCGACCAGGAGGCCGATGGTGGTCTCGCCATTCTGGACGACGACGATGGTGCGCTTGTCGGCGGCCTCGTCGGGCTCGCCGTTGGGCCGGCCGCCGTGGCGCGCCGCCGGGTGCTCCTGGCCGCCCCATCGGAAGACGTCGCCGAGCGACACCAGCGCCACGATCTTCTTGCGGATCTCGATGGCGGGCCGGCCCTGGAGCCGGTACACCTGCCCGGCTCGGATCTCGACGATCTCGTCGATGTGGTCCAGGGGGATCGCATAAATCTCGTCGTAGATCCGCACCAGCAGGCTGGACATGATCGCCAGCGTCAGGGGGAGGCGGATGATGAACGTGGTCCCTTGACCGGGGACGCTCCGGACGTCGACGGCCCCGCTGAGGTTCTCGATCCGGCTCTTGACGATGTCCATGCCGACGCCGCGCCCGGAGATCTCGGTGATGGTCTCGGCGGTGCTCAGGCCCGGATGCCAGATGTAGGCGATCAGCTCGCGGTCGGACAGCTCGCGGGCCTCGGACGCCTCGACGAGTCCCTTGGCGACGATCTTGTGGCGGATGCGCTGACAGTCGATGCCCCGGCCGTCGTCGCTGACGGTGATCACCACGCTGTTGCCGCGGTGCGAGGCCAGGAGCGACACGGTGCCGGCGCGGGGCTTCGCCAGAGCTTCCCGCTCGCCCGGCGATTCCAGGCCGTGGTCGACCGCGTTGCGGACCATGTGGATCAAGGGGTCCGAGAGCTCGTCGATCATCCGCTTGTCCAGCTCGGTCTTCTCACCACTGATCTGGAGCAGGACCTCCTTTCCCGAGGCGAGGCTCAAGTCCCGGATCACGCGCCGGAACCGCTCGAACAGCGGGCCGATCGGCACCATCCGCGTGTCGAGCACGCCCTTCTGCAAGCCGTCGGAGACCCGTCCCAGGCTGTGGATCGCCTCGGCGAGTGCCTTGACCTGCTCGCGCGCCTCCCGGATCACGAGCAACTCCTCCTGGACGGCGCGGAAGTTCTCGCGGAGCCGGCGGACGTGGGCCGACCACCGGTCGGGCGATCCGCCCGAGGAGCCGGTACCGGAGCCGGTCTTGATCTCGGCCAGGCCCTCGAGTCCCCGGGTGATGCTCTCGAGCCGTTCGCGGGTATCGGAAGCCAGGGTCTGCGCATTGGAGCCGCGGAAGAGCTCCTCGAGCCCGCGGGCAATGGCCACGAACCGGGCCTTGGTGATCACCAGCTCGCCGGCGAGATTCATCAAGTGGTCGAGCCGATCGCTTTCGACCCGGATCGTCTCGGCGATCCGTCCCGTCTTCGGTTCGGTGCCCTTGGGGCCGGCGGGGGCCGCTGGACTGGCCGCGGTCGCACTCGCACTCGCACCCAGCACCGCCGGCACGTGGGGCAGCCGCCCCCGGCTGCCCTCGGCGTCCTCGACCGACGGCTCGGAAAGGCTGGTCGCCACCGGGATCGGCCACGGTGCCGGCTCCGCGGCCTGGGCCGTCACCGCCCCGGTTCCGGCCGGTTGCGCCGCCGTGACCGGCGCGGCCGACCGCTCGCGGAGGGGAGCCGGAGCCGCCGACGGCGCGGAAGCCGCGCTCGACGGAGTCGGCGCCCCGGCGTCGCCTCCCAGTCGATCCGCCGGCTCGATCCGGACCTCAGCCACTCCCTCGACATCGGCCAGCGCGAACAGCTCGTCCGGCTCACATTCCGCCACCAGGAAGATGGTGAATTGCGCCAGCGGGTCGACCTCGTCGAGCCGCTCGGCGGGCGGCTCGGTCCCCAGCACGCGCGCCTTGGAGGCCAGGCGATTGAGCACCAGCCGCGCCTTCATGTCGGCCAGGGGCAGGTTGGGCTCGAACGCCACCGTCAGCGCGATCGTGCCCGGCTCCTCGAACAACCCCGGCGCCGCCGCGACGCTCGCCTGGGCGACCGTTCCAGCTCCCGCGGCTCCGGGCAACTCCGGCGTCGCCTTCAGGTACGCGTCCACCTGCGCGGTCAGCCCCGAGAGGTCGACGCCGCTCTGCCCCTGGGCCCGCAGGTCGCGATGGTAATCCCGCAGCTCATCCAGACAGCGAAACGTCAGATCCAGCGCCGGACGCTCCAGCGCCCGCTTCTTGCTCCGGAATTGCTCGAAGAGACTTTCCAGGTGATGCGTCAACCGGTTCACCGGCAGGAAGCCCATCACCACGGAGGCCCCCTTGATGCTGTGGAACATCCGGAAGGCTTCTTGCAGCGACTTGGCGTCGGTCGGGTCTTGCTCCAGGCGCAGCAGCGCGTCGTTCAGCCCGGCGATGTGCTCGTCGGTCTCGTCGAGATAGAACGGCAGCAGCTCGGCCAGGTTGAAGCCCGACATCGACATCGTATCTCCCGCGAGACCCGATCGGGGTTGCTTCGATTCCTCCCCATGCCGCAGCCGGGAGCTCGGATTCCAGATGCCAGATTCCAAATTCCAGATTATGATAAATCGAAAATACGATTTTGGCAATTCTGAATGTACAATCTGGATGATGATAAATTGAACCGATCTTTCCCCAATCTGGAATCTGGAATTTGATTTGGAATCCCGAATCACCCTCGGGCGCGGCGCGCACCGCGCCCCGATCACGCTGGCTTCTGATACAGCCAGGGCTTGAGCTTCCTGAGCGGGTCGAGCATGGCGTAGATCCCCTCGGTGGGGCCCACGACGAGGTATCCCCCGCGGGCCAGGGACTCGATCAGGTTCCGGACCACGATTTGCTTGGAGTCCTTATCAAAATATATCAAAACGTTCTTAATAAATATGCAATCGAACGGATCCTCCTTGAGGGGGGAGAGCAGGTTGTGCTGTTTCCAGGTGACCAGCGCCTTGACCTCGGGCTTGATCGAGAAGCGCTGGGTCTTCGGGTCCTCGTCGAAGCACGCCCGGCGCGTGTCGGCTTCGACGAGTCGGACGGCTCGGGCGTCATAGCGGCCGGCCCGCGCGGCGTCCAGGACCGCGCCGCTGAGGTCGGTCCCCAGGACGGTGATCCGCCATCCGGCGAGCAGGAGCTTTCGTTCCAGGAGCTTCAGCGCGATGGAATAGGGCTCCTCGCCGGTACTGCACGCCGCCGACCAGATCCGCAGGCGGCTGGGACGCCTCCGCAGCGCCGCCTGGTGGGCGAGCTCGGGGAGGAACGACTCACCCAGCCAGTCGTAATGATGGGGGTCGCGGAAGAAATAGGTCTCATTGGTGGTGATCGCATCGAGGAACAGGGGCATCTCGCCATTGCCGGCCGGCGAGGTCAGGTGGGCATAGTAGGCCCCGAAGCTGGTGATCCCCATCGCCCGCAACCGCCTTCGCACGCGGTTCCCGATCATCACGCGCTTGTTCTCGGCGATCCGGATGCCGGCAACCCGGTAGATCAGCCCGCAGAACTTCGCGTATTCCTCGTCGGTGAGCTCGGCGTGGTTCATGGGGTGGTGCGTGGCAGGAACCACCACGGATCAGACCTTAAAACCGGAGATCACGTTCTTGAGTGCGGCGGCCTGGGCGCCGAGTTCCTCGGCGCTGGCCGAGAGCTCCTCGGCGCTGGAGGCGTTGGTCTCGGTGATGCTGGAGACGTTCTGGATCGCCTTGTTGACCTCGGCGGAGGCCTCGGTTTGTTCCTTGGTGGCCTGGGCGATCTTGGTGATACTGGCGGCGGTCTCCTCGACGCCCTCGACGATCCTGGCGAGCGACTCGCCGGCCTTCTCGGAGAGCTGCGCGCCATCGGCGACGCGACGGGTCGATTCCTTGATCAGGGCGGTGATCTCCTTGGCGGCGGCGCTGGAGCGCTCGGCCAGCTTGCGGACCTCATCGGCGACGACGGCGAAGCCCAGGCCGTGTTCGCCGGCCCGCGCCGCCTCGATCGCGGCGTTGAGGGCCAGGAGATTCGTCTGGCTGGCGATCTCGCTGATGACCTGGATGATGTCGCTGACCTGCTCGCTCGACTTCTTGATCAGGACCATGGCCTCGATCGCCTGTTCGACCGACTCGCCCCCGTGCTTGGCCAGTTGCGAGGTCTTGGTGGCCTGCGCATTGGCGGCGGAGGTGTTCTGGTTGATCTCGACGATCGCGTGGGAGAGCTGCTGGATCGAGGCGGACATCTCCTCGACGGTGGCGGCCTGGTTCTGGGCCGAGTCGCTCAGGTAGCTGGCGCTCTCGGCGACCACCCGCGCCCCCTCGGCGAACTGGCTGGCCGACTCGATGACCTGTCCGATGATGTTCTTCAGATCATGGATCATCCGGCCGAGGGCCTCGCCCAGCCGGCCCATGTCGTCGTCCCCCTTGACCTCGACGGCGACGGTCAGGTTCCCTTCCGCGGCGGCCTTGGCCACCTTCATGAGCTGGCTGACCTTGGTCTCCAGGTCGATCTTGGCCTGGTCGAGCCGCGTCTGCTGGTCGACCCGCTCCAGGGCTGAGGAGACCAGCCGGCCCAAGTTCCGCAGCGCATCGAGGCGGCCCTCCGACGGGGTGATCCGCTCCTCGGTGAGGAAGTCCATGGTGCCGAAGACCCGGTTGCCCAGCAGGATCGGGAAGCAGACACCCGCCTTCAGCCCGCAGCGGCGCGCCACCGGGGCGCGCGAGCAGGACTTCATCTCGCCCAGGTCGGGGACGAAGACCAGGTCGCGGGCCTGCCACGCCTGGCCGTTGATCCCCTCCCCCTCGCGGAATCGCGCTTCGGCCGTCACCCGGCGGAACTCCTCGCTGACGGAGCCCGCGTCCTGGACGAACCGCAGGGCGTGGTCGTCCGGGTGGACTTCCCAGAACGAGCCGTACGACCAGGAGAACGCCTCGCGCACGCTGGACAGCGCCGCGGCGATCACGTCGCGGACCGTCTTGGCTCGGGCCAGCGCCAGCAGCAATTGGTTGATCGCAGCGATGTTGGCCGCCGCCTCGGCCTCCCGCTGCTGGGTCTGGTATTTCTCGGTCGCGTACTCCCAGGTCACCATCGGGCCGAGATACTCGCCGTTGGAGTCGAGGATCGCGGCGGCGTTCAGTTCGAGGTACTCCGGCCCCAGCCGAATCGTGGCCGAGTGGGGCAGGTTGCGCGGGTCGGCCAGCAGCCGGCGCTGATGCTGCGGATTCTTGTGGAAGATGTCGATCGACTGGCCGACCATCTGGTCGGCCTTCACCGGCAGGTGCTGCTCCAGCCGCTGGAAGGTCTTGATCGCGGTCGCATTCATGTACACGAGCTTCAGGTCGCGGTCGGCGTACATGATGTTCACCGGCGCGTTCTCGATCATCTGCTGGATTCGGGTCAGCTCGGCTTGCCGGGCCAGTTTGGAGAGCTTGTCGGAGGCCAGCCGGCCGATCATCCGCAGCGCGTCGAGTCGCGTCTGGGAGATCTCCTTCGTGTCGGTGGAGAAGAAGTCGAGTGTGCCGACGACCTGGCCGTCGCGGACCACGGGCAGGGCGACCGCCGTCTTGATCCCGGCACGGCGCGCCAACGGCGCGCGGCAGCAATCGTGCAGCTCGCCCACGTCGGCGACGTGGAACAGATCGCGCAGCCGCCAGGCCCGGCCGTTGAGACCCTCCCCCTCGCGGAACCGCGCCGTCCGCGTCAGCCGTTGGAATTCCTCATCCACCCGGCCGGATTCGAGCGAGAAGACCAGGGCATGCTCCACCGGGTCGACGGTCCAGTACGAGGCATACTCCCAGCCGAATCCCTTGCGGATGGTCTCCAGCGTGGCGCGGACGACCTCCTGGGCGGTCTCGGCTCGGATGATGGCGTTGAACGTCTCGATCATCGCCTGGGTGCTGGCATTGGCCTCCGCCACAAGTGCGTGGGCCTCCTCGGCGATGTCGAGCCCGGCGGGCGTGGCCCTGACCCTCGGTTCGCTCACAATGTTCCGGATCGTCTTCCCCTTGGCCGCGGCTGGGCTCCTGGCCGATCGCGGCCGTCCGACGCCGTTTCGCGCGCGCGCCGGCTGCGGCCGCCGCCGCGCCCCGTCGCTCGACTCCGCCCCGTCGGTCTCCGGGCCGGCGGCCGGTCCCCCATCTTGCGGTTCGTCGGTCATGGCTTCTGGAATCCGTGGTGAATGTCGTCTTGGATGGGTCGAGGCGAGGTTCGACCGTCCCGCGCGGTTTCTCCTACGGCTGCGCCGCAGCCTGGAGCTCGACGGTCTTCTCCTGCCATTGTCCGATGACGACCGGGCTCTGCTCGTCGAAGAGCCGCTCGATCTCGAGGATGATCAGCAGCCGGTCGTCCAGCCGGGCCAGGCCCGAGATGTATTGATGGGCAACCGCCAGCACCGACAAGGGGGGCGGCTGGATCTGGTCGCGATTGATCCGCATGACCTGGGTGACCGCGTCGACGATGCACCCGACCGTCTTGTCCTGGATGTTGACCACGATCGTCCGGGTCTCGTCGTCGACCTCCCGGTTCGGCAGGCCGAATCGTTTGCGCAGGTTCACGATGGGGATCACCGATCCCCGCAGGTTGATCAGACCTTCGATGAAGTCCGGCACCTGGGGAATCCGCGTGATCGGCTTCATCAAGATGATTTCTTGAATCTTGGTGATGGCGATCGCGTAGTCCTCGTTGTCGAGCCGGAAGCCGACGAGCTGGATGACCGGGTTGTCGGCGCGGCGGGAGGTCCCGTCCGCGGCCGGGACGTTCCGAGATCCGGCGAACATGGCAGCAGACCTTGGTGCTCGAGGGGTCGTCGTCGAAGAAGAGTGGAACCACCGCGGGATCCGATCAGCCTCCAGGACGCGGCACGAAGCAGCGCGCCAGGAGCCGGCCTCCCGCGACACTCCAAGAATTCAATGGGCCCGTGGACTCGGTCTCGACAAGGGGACAATCGAACATCAGCGTCGTCAGGCGCAGTCGCTAATATGGCTCACAGGCAGCCATCACCATCATGCCCGGCTCAGGGCGATACCGCAATGAGCACCTGTATCTTAGCATCGCTTTTCGTATTTTGAAACCAAGGCCGCGCTCGAGACGCGGGGAATGCGGGGCAGCCGCCCCGGCTGCCCTCTGCCACCATGCTGTGGAAACCGGGATCCACCTTGCAGACGCCGCCGCGATAGAGTACAAACCTCCACTTGAAGGTGCGTCCAGCAAGCCTCCCGGCCGCGATGACGGCCTGGCTGACGCCAATCGCGGTCGGGCCGGACACAGAGGCGGTTCTCACTCCGGTGGGAAGTCCTGACCTGAACATCTGGGGCGAAGGTACACGGAGGGATTCTCGATGCTGGTCCTCAGCCGCAAGCTTGGTGAACAGATCGTGGTGCCGCAGTGCGCGTTGTCGATCACGGTCGTGGCGATCGAGGGGAAGACGGTGCGGCTGGGCATCTCCGCGCCGAGTGAGATCGGCGTCTACCGCGAGGAACTCTGGCGGCAGGTCCGCCAGCAGCCGGGGCAGCCGGAGGCCCGGCGCTAGGAGCCGGGAACGACTCGCCCCATTCGAGCCGCGACCGTCGGAGCGACGGACCCTCCGCCTGGCTCGCGGCCGATCGCGGCTCGGACCGAGGCCAGCTCACACCCTGGCAGGCCCTTGTTACCGGCTCAATGCGTTATTAGAGTCGACAGAGATCGGCGATGGATCATCACCACCGCAGACAGGGCCGGACACCAACCAGAACGCCACTTTGGGAGACCACACCATGTCTGGAACCGGACCGCCCGAGACGGCGAGACTCAATCGGCGCGAGACGCTCAAGACGATGGCCGCCGCCGGCGCGGCCTGCCTGATGCCGACGATCGTGCCAGCCCAGGCGCTGGGCCGGAACGGTGCAGTGGCGCCGAGCGAGCGGATCGTGCTCGGGGGCATCGGCCTGGGCCCCCGCGGCGAGTACGACCTGAAGTGGATGCTCCGCGAGCCCGACGTGCAATTCGTGGCGATCTGCGACGCCCGGCGGGTTCGCCGCGAGGCCATCAAGAAGCTCGTGGACCAGCGCTACGGCAACTCGGACTGCCGGATGTACCCCGAGATGAGGGAGTTCCTCGCCACCCGGACCGACATCGATGCCGTGCTGATCGCCACCGGCGACCGCTGGCACGCCCTGGCCACCATCCTGGCGATGCGCGCGGGCAAGGACGTTTACTCCGAGAAGCCCTCCTGCATGACCATCGCCGAGGGCCGCGAAGTCGTCGAGACGGCGCGGCGCTATGGGCGAATCTACCAGACCGGCGTCCAGCGCCTCAGCGAAGCACCGTTCGTGGCCTGCATCGAGCTGGCGCGGACCGGCCGGCTGGGCCAGGTGCACACGGTGCGCGCCCACATCGCCCCCTGGGACGCCGCCGAGATGAGCCACGCCTGGCTCCCCGAGGAGCCCCAGCCGCCCAAGGAGGAGGTCGACTGGGACGCCTGGCTGGGCCCCTGTCCCTGGCGACCCTACAACCGCGACTATGTCAGGGGCGCCTGGCGCGGTCATTATGATTTCCACACCAGTTGCATCGGCGAGTGGGGCGCCCACACCTTCGCCCAGGCCCAGGCCGGCATCGGCGCGCTGAACACCTCGGCCGTCGAATACCAGTACGTCAAGAACACCAGCGGCGACGGCATGGTCGTCAAGTTCGGCAACGGCGTCCAGATGGTCCTCTCGCGCGGCGACAAGTACTGGCACGGGTCCTGCGGCATGCGGTTCGAAGGCAGCGAGGGCTGGGTCGCCGCGGCCGACAGCTACAAGCAACCCGAGGCGTCCTGCGACGCCCTGCTCGCCGACGGTGCCAAGCTGCTGGCCGACTACATCGACCGCACCGGCCGCCCGATGAATCACGTGCGCAACTTCTTCGACTGCGTCAAGTCGCGCCAGCAAACGGTGGCCAATCCGGACGTCATGCACCATTCCATGAGCACCGTCCACGGCGCCAATATCTGCATGTGGCTCAAGCGCGACCTGAAATACGACCCGGTCAAGGAAGAGTTCGTCAGCGACCCCGAAGCCAACCGCCTGCGCTCCCGCGCTCAACGGGAACCGTGGATCTACTGATCATTCGTCCTTTTGTCCGTTGTCCGTTGTGGAGCTCCCGCCCCGTGCGCCTTCGCGGCCGCGCTTCGAGTGCCTTTCCTTTTTCGGATTGGCCTGGTCAGCCCGCGTCAGCGAACAACGGACAACGGACAACGGACCAAGGCAAGAGGAGCCCTCCATGTTTCGAACGATCGTGAGTCTCGCTGGCGTGGGCCTGGTCGCGCTGGTGTGCGACGTCGGCGGACCGGCCCTGGGACAGGATACCCGGCCCCCGGGGAACAGCCGGGAGGCCAAGCTGATCGCGGTCCTGAAATCGGGTGCAGCGCAGCATGATAAGGCGGCGGCCTGCCTCGAGCTATCACGGGTCGGGAGTAAGGACTCGGTGGCGCCGCTGGCCGCGCTGCTGGGCGATGAGAAGCTCGCGCACATGGCGCGCTATGCCCTGGAACCGATCCCCGACCCGGCGGTCGACGCGGCCTTGCGGGACGCCCTGGGCCGGCTCAAAGGCCGCCCGCTGGTCGGAGTCATTGGCAGTCTCGGCGTGCGGCGCGACGCCCAGGCCGTGGAGCCCCTGTCCCGGCTACTGAACGATCCGGATTCGGACGTGGCCCAGGCCGCGGCGCGAGCCCTGGGCAGCATCGGCGGTCCGGCCGCCGTCAAGGCCCTGGAAGGGGCCCTGGATGGGACCTCGGCCGCCAATCAACGCGCGATCTGCGAGGGCTTGTTCCGCTGCGCCGAGGCCTTCTCGGCCCACGGTCAGCGCGACCCGGCACTCGCCATCTACGAGCGCTTGAATCAACCGAAGATGCCGCAGCCGGTCCGCGACGGAGCCGCCCGGAGAGCCCGCATGCTCCGCCAGGAGGAAGGACCCAGGTTATAAGTCGCTGGGACGAGTCGAGCCATTCCAGGATCATTTCAGCATGAGCATGAATCGTCGCGAAGCGCTCCGCCTGGCCCTGGCCGCCGCGGGGCTCGGCGCCGCCGGCTCCCGCTCGGCGCGCGCCGATGCCCCAGCCCGGGCGCTGCCCCAGCCCACGCCCCGCCACCTGCCCCGCTGGCGCGGGTTCAACCTGCTCAACAAGTTCATGGCCGACCATCAATCGGCGTTCGCGGAGCGCGACTTCGCGGACATCGCCGAGCTCGGCTTCGACTTTGTCCGGCTCCCCCTGGATTACCGGTGCTGGACCGACCGCGCCAACCCTCGGACACTCCTCGAGCCGGTCCTCAAGGAGATCGATCGAGCGGTCGAGCTGGGCCGCAAGCACGGCCTCCACGTTCAGCTCAACTTCCACCGGGCGCCGGGGTACACGGTCGCCAAGCCCCCGGAGCCGAAATCGCTCTGGACCGACCCGGAGGTCCTGGACGTCTGCGCCCACCACTGGGCGCGCTTCGCGGCCCGGTACCAGGGGATGCCGAACAACCAGGTCAGTTTCAACCTGTTCAACGAGCCCGACGATCGGGTCAAACCAGAAGACCACCGCCGCGTGGTCGAGCAGGTCGCCGGCGCCATTCGCCAGCGCGACCCGCAGCGGCTGATCGTCTGCGACGGCCGCGCCTGGGCCACCCAGCCGCCGGTCGAGCTGATCGGCTTGAATGTGGCGGCGGCTTTGCATGACTACAACCCGATGCCGTTAACCCATTACAAGGCGTCGTGGGTCAACTGGGACGAGAGCTGGCCCGATCCGATCTGGCCGCTCCGGCAGAAAGACGGCAAGTACGTCACCCGGGGCACGATCGCCCGCGAGGTGGTCAAACCCTGGAAGGACTTCGAGGCCCGGGGAGTCGGCGTGATGGTCGGCGAGTTCGGCGCCCATAACTTCTCGCCGCACCGGTTCGTCCTGTCCTGGATGCACGACACGCTCGAGGAGTTCAAGAAGGCCGGCTGGGGCTGGGCCTTGTGGAACTTCACCGGCAGCTTCGGCATCTGCGACAGCGGCCGATATGACATCGCCTACGAGGACTGGCACGACCGCAAGCTCGATCGGGCCATGCTCGAGGTCCTCCAGGCGGGTTGACCCGGCACGATGTGGGCTCTCAGCATGGGCACTCGAGACTGGTCAGGGAGGGCCATCTGGGATGGGGAACGTCGCCGGTACGGGTGACGGGGCACCGGCAAGTACGCCAAGCAGTCCCTCGATCTCGGGTCAGGAATTGGTGGGGAAGACGAGGACTGAAATCAGAAAACTCGCGCAGACGAGGGGCTTGACTCCGGTGGGCGATCCGACAAGCCCTGACTTCCCCGGTAAGGCGACCGGCAGGAATTCACTCACCCCATCGTGGCCTTCCCAGCCCGACGCGCCAGCGCGGATCACCGGAGGTCTCGCAGCCCATCAGGAACGACCCTCGCTGGCGCGTCGGGCTGGTAGGCGGAAATTTCCGCGCTGTCGGTGGGTTCGGCTGGGTTTCCACACACCTGCCTTCCCAGCCCGACGCGCCAGCGCGGATCACCGGAGGTCGTGCAGCCCATCAGGAACGACCCGCG
>JAJPJC010000384.1 GCA_021324445.1 Isosphaeraceae bacterium | reverse complement strand
GACAGGCGCGACAGGCTAAACGCTCAGGGAGCCGGTGTAAGACTCGCGCAAGCGAGCTGTCGGCGTCGAACTGAGAATCCCACGTGCTTTAGCCGTGGGAGTGTCAATGGCATCGCCAGAACCTCGAGTGGGATCCCCTCGCCTGGCGGTTCCAGAACAATACGGGAACCTACGTTGAGCCTGTGCCAACCGCCTCCGGTGGGGGCCACCGCGTCGTATCGATGCTCGACCGCGAGCGTCGCGACCCGTGGCAACTCCCGCCGATCTGAGCCTGGTCCTCCTCGCGAGCCATCCGTCTCGCTTCGGGGACGGGCCGGCTAACGGGTGTCGCCGACTCGGGGCGGTTGCCGGGCTGCGGCGGCCTCGGCCATGGTCCGGTGGTAGTTCGCCCGGCCGGCTTCACCCCGCTTCTGATAGTAATCGGCGAGAAGTCGATGGGTCGGGGCATGTTGGGGCGTCTGGCGGAGGATCTCCCTGGTCCAATCCAGGCCCTCGGTGTCGCGGCCATGTTCCAGGAACCAGCGGGCGATCTGGAAGCGAAACTCCACGTTGTCGGGGTGATTCAGGAGTTGCTTGCGGAGCACCTCCAGGTCGTCGTGCTCCTTGCGGAGGCGCAACGAGACGGCGGTCGCAGCCGCGGCGGCCTTGTCCTCGCCGCTGAGCTTGAGCGCCCGGCCATAGGTGTAATGGATATCGGGGTCGAAGCGGTCGATCGCGACGACGCGGCGCAACAGCTCGACGGCCTGCTGGAACCGGCCGCGACGGAGGTTGATCTGGGCCAGCTCCCGGAGGGCGGTGGTGTCCCGGGGATCGCGGGCCAGGGCGGCCTCGAAGGACGCGGCCGCGGTGTCGAGGTCTCCGGCCTCCACGGCCGCGACGCCGGCGCCGTCGAGGGCCTCGACGTCCCCGGGGTGACGCGCCAGGTAGGTCGCGTACTCGCGCCGCGCCTCCTCCAGGCGATGGACCTTGCGGAACAGCTCGGCCAGGCCCAGCCGGGCCTTGTCCAGGTTGGGATCGCGCTTCAACGCCTCGATGTAGTTCTGCATCAGCACGGAGGATTCCGCTTGCTTCCTCGACTCGATCTCGTTGCGCCAGAGATAAGGCCGGCCATCCTCGGGGGCCAGCTCGCGCCAGCGCTCCAGCGGCACGGCGGCTCGCCCGATCTGATAGGTCGACAGGAAGACGCGCGCCAGCTCTTGCGCGACTTCGGCCTGGGGCTCCATCCCCTCCTGGAAGGCCTCCCTCAAGACCGGCTCGGCCTCGGTATAACGGCCGGCGCGCGCCTGGATGATCGCCAGGAGGCAATCCAGGGCAGCCCGATCATAGCCGAGCCGGCGGGCTTGGTCGATCGCCGCGAGCGCTTCCTGGGGTCGATCGGTCGCGACCCGCAGCCGTGCCAGATAATACTGGGCCTCGGCCGAATGCGGGCTCGCTTCCAGCCAACGAGTCAGAGGCGCCAGCGCATCGTCGAACCGCCGCGCGGCCACCGCGGCGCGAACTTGCCGCCCCGCGCGCCAGGCGACCAACTGACCGACGGCGAGGTATCCTGCCAGCACCGCCAATCCCAGGGCGATCAGGGCCAGGAGCAGGCGCCTTCCCGACCGACGCCCTCCCTTGGGATCGGCCGGCTTCCCCGCAGGCTCGGCAGGCCGAGATGGCACGCTCACCACAGACTTCATCCCCATGGCCCGCGCTCACTCGTTGTCCGTCGCGGTCCTCTTTGCAACCGATTCACGGGCTTGCAGGACGCGGACATGATTGCCACTTCTCGAGCTCGCGGCATGGTGTCCGACGCCAATCCAGCTTAAACTTGGGCGCCCGGTCTCGTCCATGCCGGGCGCCCACCGGTCGCGCGGCGGCGGTCCGCTAGTGCTCGTTGTGGATGGTGACTCCCGGCCAGTCGTCGGTGCGGAACGGGGTGGCCGGGAGACCCTCGCCGCTGTAGAGGTTGCACACGGGATTGTCGGCCCAGGCATAGCGGACGGCCGCCGGCTCGGCGACCTGGTCGGACCAGACCTCGACCGAGTCCTTGCCGGCGATCCGGGCCTTGGCGCGAACGAACTTGCGGTCGTTGCCGGCAATGGCGAACCCGATCGGCTCGGCAACATCGAAGGTGTTCAGGCCGCGGCCGACATGCTCGAAGGTGACCACGACCTTGTTGCCTTGCCGGGTCATCGCCTTGTAGGTCGGGCTCTGGTGGGCGACCTTGATCCCATAGTCGTGAGCCAGGGCCCACCGCGCCAGCCGCCTGGCGACGCCCTGCTTGTCCTTGGGATGGATGTCCTTCCCCTCGCCGATGTCGATGATCACCGCCTGGCCGGTGTGCGGGAGCCTGCTCAGGGTCATGGTCTGCGCCTCCCGCAGCTCGGCCCAGGCGCTCTCTTTGGGCTCGGGGGTCTCGGCCAGGAAGTCGGCGAGCTGGACCCAGTAGAAGGGGAAATCCCCCTGGCCCCACTCCTCGCGCCAGCTCTGGATCATGAGCGGGAACAAGTCGCGGTACTGGTAGGCCCGTCCGGCGTTGGACTCTCCCTGATACCAGATGACGCCGCGGATGCCGTAGCCGATCGTCGGCTTGAGCACGCCGTTATAGATATTGCCGGGCCGGAAGTTCCCGGTCATCAAGTCATCGGGGTTCTGCGGCTGCTGCGGCGGCCGCTTGCCCTCGGCCCTGGCGCGGGCCGCCGCCTCCCGCCACGCGGCGCGCTTGGCCGGGTACTCGGCCTTGGCCTGGGGGTAGTTCTTCTCGATCTCCTCCCAGTGTCGCAGCAGCGGAGCGTACTTCGAGTCGGCCGCCAGCAAATCGCGGCGAATCCAGGCCTCGCAGGCCGAGCCGCCCCAGGCGTCGTTGATCAGGCCGATCGGGACTTCGAGGATCTGGTGCAGCTCGCGACCGAAGAAATAACCGACCGCGGAGAAGCCCCGGACTGTCTCCGGCAGGCAGGCCCGCCACTGGCCGCGGAAGGTCTTCTGTGGCTCCTGCGTACCGACATTGGGCACCGAGATCAACCGGATGCGGGGGTATTTCGCCGCCAGGATTTCGAGGTCGGCGTCCTTCGACTGCGCGACCGACCACTGCATGTTGGACTGTCCCGAGCAGATCCAGACCTCGCCGATGAGTACGTCATCGAGCTGGACGGTGTTCTTCCCCCGGACCGTCATCGTGTGCGGACCGCCGGCCGGCATCGGATCCAGCATGACGTTCCAGGCGCCGTCCGGGCCCGCCTTGGTCTCCTTGCTCTGGCCGTTGATCTGGACTGTCACCTCCTCGCCCGGCTCGGCCCAACCCCAGACGCGATCCTTCTGATCGCGCTGGAGGACCATGTGCGGGCCGAAGAGGGCCGGCAGCGTCACGTCCGCTCGCGCGCGGGGTGACGGTCCGGCCGCAAGCAGCAGCCAGACCGCGGCCAGCGACCACCGGACGACTCGACACGGTTGGCCAGAAATTCTCATGAGTCGATCCCCGTTTTCGATTCGTTTCATCAAAGAGCCTCGATCTTGGATCCCAGATTCCAGAACTGCTGGAGGGACGCGCTCACCACGAGCCGCCCCCGCCTCCTCCGAACCCGCCGCCGGAGGAACCACCCCCGGAGAATCCGCCGCTGGACCAGCTATAACCCTGGCCCGTGGGACCGCCGGACCCCGTCGAGCGCGGCATCGACGGGAACGTGCGATTCATGCTCCCGACCGAGCGTTCCACGTCATTGATCAGCCGCCAGGTCGAATAATCCGACGCGTCGACCGGCTGGTACCAGTCGGGAGGCTGGACGTACAGGTCGGCAAACGCCTTGGCCCAGCGCTTGGACAGCCCGAAGATGATGGCATAAGGGAGCAGACGCTCGAAGACCCCGCGCCGGTCCTGGGCCTCGATGTCGTCCACTTCGGCCCGGCGGATATACTCCTCCAGGCCGGCGATCTGCTCCCAGGCGATTCGCCCCTTCCGCGTCCTGCGCGGCATGACGCGGCTGGTGAGGACCACCAGCGCCGCCGACAGGATCCCCGTGACCACCATCGGCAGCACAAAGACCCGGCCGATCATCCCGAGCTGGATCAGCGCGGCCAGCCCGAGGGCGGCCGCAACGGCGATCAAGCCCACGATCAGGAAGGTCGTCCGGACCGTCGCGGGGTTGCCGTCGAAGTAGCCACTCTTGCTCAGACCCCGGTAGAGGTCGTTCTTGACCGTGTCAATCACGGGATAGAACTTTGTCTCCAGGTCGCTCATCAGGACGTCGTCCTTGCCTCCGAAGAGCGTGTCGAAGAGTTTCCTCTCGAACGGCTTGAGGTCCTGGGCGTCCTTGAGCCGGGTGAAGCGGTAATCGACCCCGGAGGAGAACCAGGAGCTCGACGCGACTTCCTCGATCTTGAGGTAGCCTCGGACGGCCAGGTCGATGATCACGGCCGAGATGTCGCGCAGGTCGACCCGCTCGTCGATCAGGGTGCCGACCTCGGCGGGTCCCAGGCCGTCGGGAGGCTGGTAATGGACGACGATCGTCCCTTTGCCGGGGAGGTCGCGTCCCTGGGAGTACCATCCGGCCAGGCAAGCGACCAAGGTCGCCAGGACGATGCCGTACGGGAAGTTGTCGGTCAGCCACCACCCGAGCTCGCGCGTCCAGCCGGGTCGGGCCACCGCATCGGCCGGCATGGTCACCTCGATCGTGATCCCTTCGCCGGGCCGCAGCGCGGCAGTCTCGAACGCGATGGTCCGGGCATCGACGCGGCGCTGGGTAAAGTCCTTGTTCTTGGCGCCGTAGGCCCCGGTCCAGGCGTCGGCGGCGACCTGGGAATCGTCGAGGTCGCGGGGCAGGCGGACCGTCACCGCCGATCGGCGGATGGGCACACCCCACTCCGTCCCCGTGGCGTTCCACCGCAGCACGGCGCGATCGCGATCCCGCTCCTCGGCACCCCAGGCGCGCGTCCCTTCCCAGAGGATGGCCCGCATCACGCGATAGCGCAGGCGATAGCGGACCGGACCGGTGAGCGTCCGATGGGCGCTGCCGATGCGGATGCGTGCCCGGTTCTCCTCGTAACTCACCGCGGACTCATAACTCGTGCCGGCTCCGTCGTCGACGCCCAGCCACTGGAAGCGCAAAGCATACTGGTGCCAGCCGACGGCGTACCGGATCGGGATCTCGCGGTAGATGCCATGCTTGGGGACGTCGAAATCGGCGTCGATCGTCTCGGTCACCTCCAGCGCCGCGTCGGGCCGCACGTCGAGCACGACGTCGAAGGACCGAACCGACCAGCCGGAGTCGCCCCGCGCCGGCGCCATCGCCAGACCCTGGGTGAGCAGGCCGACCAGCACTCCGGCCCAGAACCGAGATCGCTCTGCCAGCACGCGCCCCCGCCGCACGGTGATTTCCTCTCCCTGGGCTCATCCGGCTTGACCCGGACTGGGCGGCTGTGCGGCCGCGCCGGTCCCGGCACCGGCGTCGGGACTCGCCGCGGTGCCGAAGCTGACTCGGGGCGCCAGGCGCTCCCCCTCGTCGAGCTGGAAGTAGGGCCGCTCGCCGTAGCCGGCCGCCGCCGCGACCCACAGCGACGGGATGCTCCCCACCAGGGTGTTCCAGTCGCGCACCACGGCGTTGTAGTACCGCCGAGCATACTGGACGTTGTTCTCGATCTCCACCAACGCCTGGTGCAGATCCTGGAAGTTCTCGCTGGCCTTCAGTTCCGGATAGGCCTCCACCACGGCGAAGAGGCGGCCGACGGCCGTCGAGAGATCCGCCTCGCTGGCGCCCCGCGCCGCAATCGATCCCGACTGAACCGCCTGGCCCCGCGCCGCGACCACCTGCTCCAGCGTGCTCGATTCGTGATGGGTGTAACCCTTGACCGTCTCGACCAGCGCCGGCACCAGGTCCCAGCGCCGCTTGAGCTGGACGTCGATGTCGCTCCAGGCCGCGTCCGCTCGTTTACTCAGGCTCACCAATCGGTTGTAGGTCCAGATGAGATAACCCAGGACCACCAGGACCACGGTTCCGACAATCCACCCGATCATGGTCGTCCTCCTCAGCTTGGGATGAAGGCCACACCCCGGCGCAGGTTGCGCAGTCTAGCACGCCCCGAGACGCTCTCCCATGGGGTGGCGGCCCGCGGCGACCTCGCGGCTCGAAGCCGCCTCCCAGGGATCGCTGCCTCCGGATTGCCCAGGAGTTCCGCCCCATCCGGCTTCGCGGCGCAAATCTTTAGAGGCTTTCCCGTTCCGAACGGAGGCCAGGGCTGGCTCCGACAAAATCCACGCCGAGGATCGTGGTAGCGGTAACCTGGACGACTCGATCGGCAACTATGAGTTGGGTACATGGTCCCGTCGCGGACCAGTCGTGCGGAATGATGACCAGCGCCCGGCGAACACCCTGGGAGAAGACAGATCGTCCACAGTCCGCGCCCGCCGAGGGTGTCGGTCCTGAGTCGAGATCCGGTTTTTCGGATTGCCGCGGTGATCGGACAGCCCTATCCTGAACATCCGGACCCTATCCGAGATCGCCACCGATCGGCTAATTTTTTCGGCGCGGTCTGGTGGACGAAGGTGACCAAGACCATGATGGTTCATAGCCGGGGACCGACCTGATGACGAAGAGGCAGGCTCACGACGCGGGCCAGAGCGAAGCCGGCTTCGACCCCGAGTTGCTCTTGGTCCTGGCCAAGGCTGGCGACGGAGCGGCCTTGGGGCAGTTGCTGGAGCGCTACCGCAACTACATGGGCTTACTGGTCCGGCTCCAGGTAGGCCGTCGCTTGCGCCGCAAGGTGGACGTCGAGGATCTGCTCCAGGAGGTCTGGCTGGAGATCCACCGGAAGATTGTGACGTTCCGGGGCAGCTGCGAGCGCGAGTTCCTGATGTGGGTGCGGCGGATGATCGGATCGATCCTGGCCAATCAGGTCCGGCATTTCCTGGGGACGAAGTGTCGGGACCTCCGTCTGGAGCGGGCCTTGGTGGACGACCTGGATCAATCGTCGCGCGCCCTGGATCGCGGCCTGATCGCACCCCAGAGCACGCCCAGCCAGCAAGCCGTCCGCCGCGAGCACGCGGTGATCCTGGCCGATGCCTTGCAAGGACTTCCGGACGATTATCGCGAGGTCATCATCCTCCGCCAGCTCGAGGGGCTGAGCTTTCCTGACGTGGCCCGCCGGCTGGGGCGGACCGAGGACAGCGTGAAGAACGTCTGGCTGCGGGCGTTGGCCCGACTGCGTCGTACCCTGGAGGAGCCGGCATGAACGCGAACAACGGGTCGAGCCTGGGACCACGGCGCGATGGCCCCCCCGTGGGGTGGGTCGGTGCTCATTCCCTGGGTAATTACAGTGCCGCCGAGGCGGCTGTGGTCCAGTCGAGCTCGGGGTCATCGGCCGAGCGATCGCCGCGCAGCGATCCCCGCGTGATCCCCGCGCTGGAGAGCTATCTGGACGCCTTGCGGTCGGGCCGGCCCTGGTCGCGGGAGGAATTCCTGGCGCGGCATGCCGAGATCGCCGGGGCGCTGGATGAATGCCTTTCGGGACTGGAGTTCGTCCAGACGGCATCGGTCGAGCTCGAGGGTTCCGATGCCCATCGCGCCGCGGGGCGGTGTGAGCCCGTCCCGCTCCGCGCCCGGCTGGGGGATTACCGGGTGCTCCGCGAGGTCGGCCGGGGGGGCATGGGCGTGGTTTACGAGGCGGAACAGGTCTCGCTGGGCCGCCGCGTGGCGTTGAAGGTCCTGCCGTTCGCCGCGGCGATCGACCCCAAGCAGCGGCAGCGGTTCCAGATCGAGGCCCAGGCGGCCGCTCAGCTCCATCACCCCCACATCGTGCCGATCTTCGCCGTGGGCTGCGACCATGGAATCCACTACTACGCCATGCAGTTCGTCGAGGGCCGCAGCCTGGCGGCGATCATCCGCGACCTGCGGTCCGGCCTGGAGACACCACCCGAGGGGGGGTCGCCGTCGGCTGCCGCCCTGGCCGCGCCGGTCTCGACCGAGGATGCCTGCGGCGTGCCGGAGGGTTCCGCAAGCGGCGGTGCAGCGCCGGGGGTCCGCCTGGAGCCCTCCGCAACCGGTGCCGGCCGAGAGGATCAAGCCGGCAGGATCCCCGCGTTCGGCGCGGTGGCGAGCGAGGACCGGGCGGCGCTGGCTCCGACCTTGATCGGGTCGGCGCATCAAGATCGCGCCTTCTGTCAGAACGTCGCCCGGCTGGGCGCCGAGGCGGCCGAGGCGCTGGACCACGCCCATGGCCTGGGCATTCTCCATCGCGACATCAAGCCGGCCAACCTCCTGATCGATGGCCAGGGCGCCGTCTGGATCACCGATTTCGGCCTGGCCCGGTTCCACAGCGACCGCAGCATCACGGGCACAGGCGACGTTGTGGGCACGCTCCGCTACATGAGTCCCGAGCAGGCTCAAGCCCGCCGGGGGGTTGTCGACCAGCGGACCGACATTTATTCGCTGGGCGTGACGCTCTACGAGCTCCTGACCTTGCGACCGGCCTTCGATGGCGGCGACCACCATGAGCTGCTCCGCCAGATCGCGCAGGACGAACCGATCCCGCCGCGGCGGCTCAACCCGGCGGTCCCGCGCGACCTGGAGACGATCATCCTCAAGGCGATGGCCAAGGACCTTTCCAGCCGCTACACCACGGCGCAGGAGCTGGCCGCCGACCTGCGGCGGTTCCTGGACGACCGCCCGATCCTGGCCCGCCGGCCCGGGCCCGTGGAGCGCTCGATGCGCTGGGCCTTCCGCCACCGCGAGCTGGTCGGCACCGCCGCTGCGGTCTTCGTGGTCTCGCTGATCCTCGCCACCACGCTGATCTGGGCCAAGGCGCGCGAGACGAAGCAGGCCTACGACAACTACCACCGGTTCATCATCGAGAGCTTCGCCTTGCTGGACCAGAACCGGAGCGGAGCCATGGCGTTGGCGAACCAGCTCCTCCGGGGCGATGACGCGGCCCGGCAGGAAGCCCTCGACATCTTCGCCAAGACCATGGATCTCTACCAGCGGGCCAGCCAGTTACCGCCGACCGACCCGGCCACGCGGGTCATCATTGCGCGTGCCCACTCCCAGGTGGGCTATATCCGGACGACCTTGAGTAGCCTCAAGGGGACCCCTGGTCAGTTCGAGCCCGGGTTGCTGGCCCAGGCCAGGGCCGATTATGAGAAGTCCGCAGCCGAATTCGAGACGCTGCTGGCCCAATCCCCCGGCGACCGGAAGATCTGCCGCTATTACGCCGATGCCATCGGGGTGTTCGGCTCGGGCTGTTGCAGCAAGTTCGCCGGCCGCTTCGAGGAAGCCGAGCGGAACTATGGCCGCGCGATCCAGCTCTGGCGCGAGCTGATCCGGGGCACCGGCTCCGGCGATGCCGCCACGGCCGGAACCCGTGCGGATCTGGCCCACGAGCTGAACCGCCTGGTCGACACGGTCCACATCCTGGGCGACCTGCTGGAGACACGGGGCAAGAGCGCGGAAGCCGAGAGCCTGCGCCGGCAGCTCGAGGAGGATATCGTCGCTCTGGCCGCACAGTTCTCGGGGGAGAGATTCCAGGGCCTGCGCAAGATGTTGGCAGACCTCGTGAGGAGTGGGGTCGGCTACCCCTACACGCGGCCGATGATGATCCTGAACTGCCGGCTGGCGTTGCTCCTCGATCCCGAGAATGCCGATGCCCAGAACGAACTGGCCTGGGCGCTGGTGAGTGTCCCCTCCGATCCGTGGTTCGACCCGCGGCGGGGGTTGACCTTGGCCCGCAGGGCGGTCGAGCTCTATCCCACCAACTGGATGCTCTGGAACACGCTGGGTGTGGCCCAGTTGCGCGTCGGGGAGTGGAAAGCCGCCGAGGAGACGCTCCTGAAATCGATCGGGGTCAACGGTGGTCAGGCCATCGACTGGTTCTTCCTGGCGATGACCCGTTGGCACCAGGGAAAGACCAACGAGGCGCGCGAATCGTTCGGCCGGGCCGTCGCCTGGATCCAGCGGAACAGCAAGTCCCACGACCACGAGCTGCGCCAGTTCCACGCCGAGGCTGCCGCCCTGCTCGGCCTGCCGGGTCCGGACGCCCTTGTGGGCAAGCCGGAGAAGGGCCGAGACCAGCCCGCGACCAAGACCACCCGCCGCAAGGGGACCGAGCCGGCTCAACCCCCGATCGAGACGCACAACACACCGGCGACCTTCAGCGCGGAGGATCCTGCCCCTCGCGATGGTTCCCAGGAGCCCCTCGCGACCGGGGAAGACACCATCTCGACCGCCCGCGACTGCCGGCCCGACGGCCCCGGCGACGCTCACCGGGACGCGACAGCATCACCGCCAAGGGTTCCGGTGGCCCACCATCAAGACGACCGGTGAGTCGTTGCCCATTGCGATCGACCACGTGGAGCCGGTATTCGTTCGGATCCTTCCGACCGGGCATCGCGCCACGCCGACCGGCGCCGGGCGGGCCAGGGACGGGTCGCCTGTGCCGTGCGCGGCGTTATGTCCGGGGCGCTGAGCCCAGGACGAGGCGATCGAACTCCGGGTTGCCGCGGAGATGATCGAAATCCTGCTCCTCGGCAATGAGGGAGCGGAGCTCGGGATCCAGCTCCAGGGCCGTCGCCAGCGCGTCCAGGGCCCTGGAGCTGTTGCCGGCCAAACTCCAGTAGCAGGCCAGATTATACTGGAGCAGGGCGTGTTCCGGATTCTCGCGCAAGGCGCGTTGCAGGGAATCAATGGCCTGGGCCAGGCGATTGGTGCGCTTGTAGCACCAGCCGAGGGCCAGAGCCACCCGGCTATCACTGGGCCGGAGGTTCGCGGCGATCTCCAGCGGCCGGAGGGCCTCGCGATAGCGTTCCAGGCAGCGCAGGGCCTCGCCCTTGAGCAAGTTGGCCTCGAACTGCATGCTCGACCAATCCGCTCGGCTCTCCAGGATCTGGAGCGAACGCCGCGGTAATTCGAGGACCAGGTAACCTTCGGCCTCGTCCAGCAGTTTCCGGATGCGGTCGCGACTGATCCGACTCATCGCCGAGCAGTCTCCCTGGAAGGGCCGGCGCCTTCGGCCGGGCCGGCGAGCGGCGTGACCCAGGTCGCATCGCCGGGCGCCACGGGTCGCGGGCCGGGCGCGACCGCGGCGCCGCTGGACCTCACGCGCAGACCGGATCATCATCGGGGTTACTGGAAGTTTACTCCAAATCTCGACTGCCGGGAAGGGGCCGACCGGGACCGCTCGCGACCGGCGCGCC
Source organism: Isosphaeraceae bacterium (assembly GCA_021324445.1). GTDB lineage: Bacteria > Planctomycetota > Planctomycetia > Isosphaerales > Isosphaeraceae > JAJPJC01. Next base: position 9,362 of record JAJPJC010000384.1, on the reverse strand, counting down.
GGGTTTCCGATTGGCTCCAGCGGAGACCCAGCGGGCCGCCGTCGCAGAGTCGGTTCCGGCGGGGTGGGAAGTCGATGGCGCAGGTTGGGTCCAACCCACCGATCTCCAAGACTTTCCAGACTTTGCGTTGGTGGGTTTCACCTGCACTCCCACCGTCGGACCCGCCGGCGGCAACCGGCACTCAGAGGACCTGGTTGGCGCCGTGATCGCCCCCGCCCCGAGCGAAGGACAGAAACTCCTCCAGGATCGCCTCTTCCTTTCGAGTCAGCTCGTGTTCGGTGGCGATCAGGTCGGGGATTCGCAGCCCGACCGCCGACCGCTGCGCCAGGGCGAGGGCCCGGACCTCGATCCCCTCCCGATTCTGGAGTCCCGCCAGCCAGCGCTCCGGGATCGCCTCGGCGCCGTAATGCGCGCCGGCCATGGCCCCCAGGATGGCCCCGGCTGTATCGGTATCGCCGCCCAGATTGACCACCTCGATGACGGCCTCTTCGAAGCTCTCGGTCGTCATCAGGAGATACAGGCACGTCGGGATGCACGCTGGCGGGAATCCCTGGGTGGCGCGTTTGCAGGGCGGCTCGGCACCGTGGCGATTGGCCTCGTCCACCAGGGCCTGGAGGGCCCGCTCGCGCGGCAGGTCGAGCAGGGATTCGGCATGGGCGACGGCGCGCGAGAGGCTGCGTGCATGACGGTCCAGCCTCAGGACGCGGTCGGCGTAATCCGAGGCGATCCGCTGCTCGTCCCGGAGCAGGTCCGAGGCCACCCAGAGCATCAAGCTGGGTTCGCGGGGCTGGCCGGCCGCCAGCCGGCGAATCGCGTGGGCGACCGCCAGCGCGCCGCTGAGGCTGCGGATATCGCGGTGGGTGATCAAGCTGGCCGCCATCACCGACTCGAACATGGCCCCGAGCTCCTCGCCGAAGTAGAGGGGCACGGGCGCAATCCTCATGGCCGCCCCGATCCCGGGCGTGGGCTGGCCGCACAGGTGCGCGGGGACCCCATGCTCCAGCAGGGACAAAACCTGGCGGAAGCTGCGGCCCAGGCCGCGATGGGCCCCCACGAAGGCCCCCTTGGGCCGGGCCAGGGCCAGGTAGAGATCCGCCAGTCGTTCGGGGGCGATGCGGCGATCGTCGATCAAGACCTCACACAAGGCCAGGGCTTGCTGGGTGTCATCGGAATAAAGACCGCGGAGCCGCCAGCGGTAGGGCTTGCGTTTCCAGGCCCGGACCCCATCGACGTAGTTCTGCACGCAACCGTAGTGCGACTTGATTTGCTGGGAGCTCAGGCCTTCCAGGGGCGCGCCCAGGGCGTCACCCACCGCCAAGCCCAGCAAGCACCCTCGAACACGGTCAACTCGAGACAGATGAGGCATCGTGGCAGTGCTCCTGGGATGCCAATTCCCGCGCCCGAATCGCGGCGCCTTCACGGACTCGCCCAGACGAACCGCAAGATATACACGGAGGGTGGGACGACGCCAATCGAAATCTCGCCGCCGGCCCGCCCCTGCCGGGTTCACGACGTCGATATGGCATCACCGGGGCGTGTGCCCGCCATCACTTAGGATCGCTTGCGGCTCTTCACAAAAAATTTGCGAGCATTCGATTTTTCCCAGCCAGGAACCCCCGGCCGTCGCCAGCGCCGTGGCCGACGTCGAGATCGACGTGAACAGAGCGGCAGGCCCAGGCGGGTTGGCCGCGCTGGGCCCCGCGGCGCCGGAGGGACCGGCCCACGACGGCGCGTCCCTTCACGGCACCGTCCCTCCACGGGCCGTTGTCCGTTTTATCGACGCCGGGACCGCCGTTCTCCCAACCTCCGCGGGGCGAATCGATTCGGCGTCGTCTCAGACCTCGTCCAACCGCCGGGACCGCTACATCGCGCCGAATCGTGCCGCCCAGGGCGGGCCGGCCGCCATCTCGCCGCACCGAGGCATCCCCGTGCGGCACAGGCGTCGATCCTGGGATGGCACACTGGCCGCCGCACCCACGACCGGACCGCCGCGAGTCTTCCACCTCAGCCGAGCCTCAGCGCTTCGTGAGCTGGGGCCTCAACTCGAAGAGCGATTGCGTCCGGACGATGGCGCACTCATCGGGAAAGGTGTGGAACGACTGGACCGCCAGACTGCTGACCCGTGCATCGATGTGGAGGGAGCTGATCGGTGGCGGAGCCAGGCGGTTGGTGCCGCGGAAGCAGTGGAACAGCGCTTCCCGCGTGGCCCCGACGGTCATCTCCTCGCAGAGGTGGCGGAAGATCTCGAGGTCGACGTGCTCCACCTCCAGGCAGCTCTGGTATTCGATCAGGCCGCCCGGGCGCAGGTGGGTGGAGCGTTCGCGGCGGAGATGGGAGTGGAACAGCAGGCCCGGCTCGGGGAGCACCGTCTCCGGACCCGAGAGGATTTCGGTCAAGCCGATGGGGGCCGCGTGGAAGACGACCGCGTGGCCCCCCTCGATGATCCGGAGATCGGCCTCCCATCCAGCGTGGGCGACGCGGCGGAATGCCCGGGTCGCGAACCATTCCGGATGCAGCGAGCGATTGAACACCTGGAACGAGAGGTCGGCGACGCGCGATCGCCCGAAGCTCACACCCATAGGCCGCAGGTCCTTTCCGGCTCGTGCCGAGCTCCCACCGGGCAGCCCGCCGAGCCCGCGCCCGGACACGCGGCTCGACTCCCCCGGCAGGATGCCCATCCTAGTATACGTGACGTTGGGGACCGGCGTAAGGCAAGCCCACTCGCCGTGGTCGCGCGGGCTCGGGCCACGAGAGACCGTCTTGACTGGCGGGAGACGGGGACGTACACTTCCCGCCGCGTTGTCACGTCGGCCGCCCGAGTTCGATGCGGCACCCGATTCAATCACTGCCGCCACCCATCTTCTCGCCTCGACTGGATCGATCGCGATGCGCCTGGGGACACCATTTTACCAGGGAAGGTGAAGGTGTCATGGACCTGATGTTGGGCTCGCGGCCCCTCCTGCCGGCACGTCTCTGGGCGGCCTGGCGGACTCGAGGAGCCGAATACACCTGGCACAAGCTGTTGCGGCGAAGCCTGAGCCGATGGCCCGCCTGGAAGCGGCGCTGGTTATACGGCGATCCCCGGCGCTATTGGACGCTGCGCGGCGGCGAGGATTACTTCCGGGAACAGGAAGGCCAGCCGGCGCGCAGCCGCCGGGCCGAGTGGATCGCCGGGCGGCTGGCCAGCTATCAGCCCGACTCGATCCTGGAAGTCGGCTGCGGGTATGGGAAGCTGCTGCGCGAGCTCCGCAGCCGGCTGGACATCCCCTTGGTCGGGATCGACTTCAGCCCGACCCAGTTGCACCTGGCGCGGCATTATCTCGGCGATCGCGACGAAATCGCCCTGCTCCTGAGCCGCGGGGAATGCCTCCCCTTCCCCGACGACTCCTTCGACATGGTCGTGACCTCGGCGGTCATCCTGCACAATCCGCCCCGGATCGCCGAACACATCCGGCGGGAGATCCTCCGCGTGGCCCGGCGCTTCGCGGCCCACAACGAGGAAACCAGCCGCAGTTACAACCGCTACGGGTACGACACGGCCGCCTGGTATCGGGCGCGCCGCATCCCACTGGCCGAGTCCGGACCCATCCCCGTGGATCCGGATCCCCTGTCCTCCCAGTTCTGTGTCGCCGCGCTGCGGTGTTCAGGCCAGTCGGGGGACGGAGCCCCCTCCCACAGGTGTCTCTTGTAGGAGGGGGCTTCGGCCCCCGACCCCGTCCTGAGAGCCTCTAACCCATGATCGATCTGGCCTTTGCGGCGTTCCTCTCACTGGTTTGCCTGGGAACAGGGAAGCGGATTCTCGACCGGTTCGGCCAGGCGCCGGAGCATCCGCTCGATGCGGTGGCGCTGGCGATGCCCCTGGGAATGGGCCTGATGGCCCTGGGGACTCTGGCGCTGGGCGAGCTGGGTTGGCTGACTCGCCGGGGCCTGGCGGGCCTGCTCGCGTTGCTGATCGGACAAGGCCTCCTGCCGGCCTTCCGGCTCCTCGGCGCGGTGGGCGATCGGGCTCGGACCATCCTTGGCTCGGGTCGAACCCATTGGTCGGCAACCGACCGCGTTGTGGCTCTGTGCCTGGGCACGGCCTTGCTGGGTACGGCGATGGTCGCGACCGGACCGGTGACCGACGGCGACGCCCTCTGCTATCATCTCCAGGTGCCGAAGGTCTTCTTGACGCAGGGCTCCGTCGGGTTCGATCCCGACTTGCACGAGACCGTCTATCCGCTGGTGACCGAGTTGATCGACGCGCCGGCGCTGGCGTTCCGCGGTCCGGTGGCCTGCCGATGGCTGGCGTGGGCCCTGGGCCTGAGCTTCGCCGCCAACGTGACGGCGCTGGCGCGTCCGAGCCTGGGCGGCCGGGCCTGGTGGGCCGGAGCCATCGCGATGCTGGTCCCGGCGGTTTCCAACGGCATGTCGGCTCCGCTCAACGACGTGCCCCTGGCCGCATTCGGGACGGCGGCCCTCGTCGCCTGGACTCGCCTGCTTGATCGACCCGGTGTCTCCGCGGCCGTCGTGGCGGGGATCTACGCCGGGCTGGCGATCGGGGTGAAATACCCCGCCCTGGTCCTTTGCGCGCTGCTGGTGGCGGCGACGCCGCTGGGAGGTCTGATCCGTCGGTCGACCCAGCCCCGGCCCTGGGTTGGTCGCTGGCTGGCGTTGACGACGATCTCCGCGGCGGCGACGGTCCTGGTCGGTGGTTGGTGGTATCTGCGCGCCTATCATCATACGGGCAATCCGGTCTATCCGTTCTTCCGGCAGGCCTTCGGCGGTTCAGGACTGGATGAGGTCCTCGCCCCGGTCAAGCGGCCGATGGCCGTGACGGCCTGGAACCTGCTCCTGGCTCTCGGGCCGCTCTCGCTCCAGCCCGATCGGTTTGACAGCTTCGCACACCAGTTCGGGCCGGTGTTCCTGCTCTTCCTACCCGCAGCCTTGCTGGAGGGCCTGCCCCGGCGCGTGCTCGGTCTGGCGGGCCTGGCGTATCTCTTCTTGATCCTCTGCCTGACCCAGCGCCAGAGCACGCGGTTTGTCCTGATCGCGCTGGGGCCGTTGGCGATCGCGGTCGCAGCCGGCGCGAGCGCCTGGAGCGAGAGAACGACCGTGGCGAGACGGCTGATGATGGCGATCCTCCTGGCGGCACTTGGACTGGAAGCCGGCCTGGCCCTGGCGCGGAGCCGGCAGGTCCTGGGCCTGGTGACGGGGCGGGAGTCCGCCCCGGCAATGCTGGCGCGGCGGGAGCCGACCGCCGTCGTGGGAGACTGGGTGGCTCGGCACCTCCCTCCGACGGCCCGGTTGATCGGCCAGGACCATCGGGGCTTCTACATCCCGCGCCCCTATACCATGGAGCTGGCCCACCGCCGCCGGACGGGGCTGGGCCGCCGGGGCGAGTCGCCGGGGGAGCTCGTCGCGCGGCTGTGCCGGGCCGGCTTCACTCATCTGATGCTCTGCCCGCCGGTGCCGGAGACGGCCGTCGAATTCGATCCGACCCTCGGCCGCCTCCTGGCAGCCTGGCTGGCGGGCCGGCGGCCGATCTACCGCGCGGACCTGACCGACGGCGACGGTGTCCTGCGGCGCTATGCGATCTACGAGCTGTCGCAGGACCGGCTGGCGGCGGGGCCGTCGGGAGGGCACACACGATGACGCCACCGCAACCGACCCTCGCCGAGTTGAGGGCCCGGGTCCAGAAGGGCCGTCATCGCGAGATCGGCAACTGGCTGGCGCGCCGGGTCGCGCGGCCGACGGCGGTCTACGGCTGCTGGCTGGCGGTCCGGCTGGGCCTCTCGGCCCACCAGGTGACCGCGGCGGCCTGGCTGGCGTCCCTGGCGGCGGCGGCCGCCATCGGCACGGGCGATCGCGTCGGGTTCGTCCTGGGTGTCCTTTTGGCACACCTGGCGTTCTGGCTCGACCACGTGGACGGCCAGGTGGCCCGATGGCGCGGCACGGCGAGCCTGGAGGGAGTCTACCTGGATTACCTCATGCACCATGCGGCCAACCTGGCCCTGGCCTTCGCGCTGGGCTATGGCCTGGCGGTCCGCTCGGGCGACCTGCGCTGGACGATCGCGGGACTGGCCCTGGGCACAGGGTGGACGCTCTTGAGCCTGCACAACGATTGTCGCTACAAGGCCTTCTTCCAGCGGCTCAAGAGTACGACCCTCAGCTACCGGATCGACGGCGGAAGTGGCGGACGTCCTCGGCCTCCGGCGGCGTGGCCGCGCCGCGGTTGGGCCGTCTTGAGCTGGCCCGCGTACAAGGCCTGCGAACCACACGTCGTCCTCCTGGGCTTGACGGGACTGGCCGGGCTGGCCATCGCCACTCCGGCGCTCTGGCTGGCGCTGTGGCCTGCCGGTGTGTGGACGCTGGCGATCCTGGCGCCGGTGCTCGGGATCGCGCGGATTGCCCGTGCGGTGGCGCGCGCGACGGTCGAGGGCGAGTTCGCGCGCTGGTTCCAGCCGCTGGACCAGAGGAGCGCCGCGCCACCGACCGCGGCGTTTCCTCCCGCCGCCCCCTGGACATCCCCTCTTCCGGATTGTATCAACGACGGGTGACCGGTTCTGGGAATCCTCCAAGCGACAGCCCTGGGAGCGGATAGAACGCCTTGGATAGTCCACTCCCCGAGAGTGAGCTGGGCATCGGCGTGGTGGGGGCGGGCTTCATCGTCCGCGACTGCCACCTGGTGGCCTATTCGGATGCCGGATACCGTGTCGTGGGGATCACCTCGCGGACGATCGAGACGGCGCAACAGGTGGCTGCGCTGCGGGGGGTCCCCAAGGTCTACCGGTCCCTGGAGGAGCTACTCGACGACCCCGCGATCGCGGTGGTCGACATCGCCGTGCCGCCCCACGAGCAGCCGGGCGTCATCGGCCGCATACTCAATCATCCGCGGCGCGTCCGCGGCATCCTGGCCCAGAAGCCGCTGGCCATGTCCTATGCCGAGGCCGCGGCGCTGGTCGCGGCGTGTGAGCAGGCCGGCGTGGTGCTCCAGGTCAACCAGAACATGCGGTATGATCAATCGGTGAGCTACCTCAAGGCGTTGCTCGGCAGCGGCGCGCTGGGCGATCCCGTGCTGGCGACCATCGAGATGCGGGCGATCCCGCACTGGATGCCCTGGGCGAAGGCGGGCCGCTCCCTCTCAACCTTCGTCATGAGCATCCACCATCTGGACACGTTCCGTTACTGGCTGGGCGACCCGGTCCGGGTGCTCGCCAGCGCACGGCCCGACCCGCGGAGCACGTTCCCGCACCAGGACGGGATCAACTTGTATATTCTCGAGTACGAGAACGGAGCGCGGGCGTCGGGTTGGGATGACGTCTGGGCGGGTCCCGCGCAGGAGGGGGCGGGGTCGAGCCTGGGGGTGCGCTGGCGCTTCGAAGGGACCGAGGGACTGGCCCTCGGTGAGGTCGGCTGGCCCGGCTGGCCGCGCCGGGTCGCCAGCACGATCGAGTACACCACCATTGGCGACCGGGGCGCCTGGCATCGGCCCCGATGGCCGGAGGCCTGGTTCCCGGATGCCTTCGCCCTGCCGATGCGGGCCCTGCTCCAGGCCGTGATCACCGGCGCGGAGCCAGACATCCCCGGCCGCGACAACCTCAAGACGATCGCCCTCTGCGAGGCGGTCCTGGCGGCGGCGCGGGAGCACCGCGTCACCCGCCCGGAGGAATTCACCAGGTAGGCGTGCCTTGAGCTTCCTCGCGTTTCCCACCGTGGGTCTGGCGGTCCTGTTCACGCCGGCATGGCCGAACGTCGCCAGTGGGCTGGCCGTCGGCGCCGCGCTGCTGGCCATGATCGCCCTGGCCTGGTACGACGCCCGGCGGCTGAGGGATGGGGCCTCGCGCCTCTCCCAGCTCAAGACCCGCATGGAGGAGCGTCTCCATGCCGAGCGCGCCCTGCGGCAGACCGAGGTCTTCTACCATTCGCTGGTCGAAACCATTCCCCAGATGATCCTGTGCAAGGATCTCGACCTGCGGTTCACCTTCGCCAACCAGAAATTCTGCGCCGAGCTGGGACGGTCGCTCGAGGAAATCCAGGGGAAGACCGATTTCGACTTCTTCCCCCGCGAGCTGGCTGAGAAGTATCGGGCCGACGACCGGCGCGTGCTCGAGAGCGGTCAAATCCTCGATGTGGTCGAAGAGCACGTCACGCCCAAAGGAGAGAAGCTGTACGTCCAGGTGATGAAGACGCCGCTCTTCGGCCCCGACGGCAAGGCGATCGGCCTCCAGGGCATCTTCTGGGACGTGACCGAGCGGCTACAGGCCGAGGAGAAGCTCAAGGAGCAGAACATCACCCTGGCGAACCTGGCCCGTTCCGAGCACCAGCCCCACGAGGCGCTCAAGACCGCCCAGAGCCGCATGGTGCAAACGGAGAAGCTCGCCAGCCTGGGCCAGCTCGTGGCGGGCGTGGCGCACGAGATCAACAATCCGCTGGCCTTCGTCAGTAACAACGTGGCGGTCCTCGAGCGCGACCTGCTCGACCTCGTGGCCCTGGTCGGCCTCTACCGGCGGGCTCGCGAGGCCGGTGACGAGGACCGGGCCGCGGTCGAGGAGCGGATCCGCGAGCTCTCCGAGCCGCTCGACCTGGACTATAGCCTGAAGAATCTCCCCCGGATCGCCGAGCGCACCCGCGAGGGCTTGCGGCGGATCGAGCGGATCGTCAAGGACCTGAGGCTCTTCGCCCGGGTCGACGAGGGGGAGTGGAACGAGATCGATTTGAATCCCGGGATCGAGTCGTCGGTGAACATGGTCCAGGGCTACGCCCGCAAGCAGGGTGTCAAGCTCGTCATGGACCTGGGTGCCCTACCCCCGGTCCGCTGCCGGGGGGCCAAGGTCCATCAGGTCGTCGTCAACTTGCTGATGAACGCCATCGATGCCTGCGCGGCCGAGGGCACCGTCACCATTCGCACCCGGGCCGACCCGGAATTCGACGGCCTGCGGATCGAGGTGGCCGATACCGGCTCCGGCATCGATCCGGCGATCCGCGATCGGATCTTCGACCCGTTCTTCACCACCAAGCCGGTCGGTCAGGGGACCGGCCTGGGTCTCTCGATCAGTTACGGGATTGTCCAGGAGCATGGCGGCACCATCGAGGTCCAGTCCACGCCGGGCGCTGGGTCTTGTTTCACCGTGCGGCTCCCCATGCAGCCGGCCAGGAACCGCGCCGGCCAGCCGTCGGCCGCTCTGGGCAGTCGGCAGTAGAATCGGCCACAGGGGGATCTGGAATTCCAAATGGCAGATTCCAGATTCCAAATGAGGATGATTCCGAAATCCGCCCTCGGTATTCCCAGCGATCGATTCCCGATTCCCGACGGGGATGATTCCGGAATCCACCCTCGGTATTCCCAGCGATCGATTCCCGATTCCCGACGGGGATGATTC
>JAJPJC010000200.1 GCA_021324445.1 Isosphaeraceae bacterium | reverse complement strand
GGAGGGTGAGTTTCCCCTGAAAAACAAGGGGTTTACGAAGTCTATGGGGTTAGCTCTGCTGGAAGCCAGCTCCTGAAAAACTTGACCTTCTTTGCGCAGCGGTCAGTTATAAGAATGCCTCCTCCAAGGCATCCCCGGCGCCGGCCGGCTGGCTGGCTGGCGGCCGTCGCGGCGATTCTCGGACCGGAGCCCTGGGACCTGCTGACCGCGGCGTGGAGCGATCGCAGATTCCTCCCGGGCGGCTCCGGGCCAGACGACCTGGAGCAGGCCGGTGCCTACCGGGTGTACCAGGACCCCGCCGACTGGCTGCGGCACCGCGACGAAGTCGGCGTCCGGGCGGCCGGGCCGCCGCGTTGCCCAGAGGCAACGCGGACGGCGAATCCCGGGGTGATCAGGGGTCACGTGGGACACAACCTGACCCGGGACCTTCTTACGATGAAGGAGGACCAGGCGACCGAGCCGGGTGGGTGTCGCGGGTCGGCTTGGAAGCGACGGTCGTGGTGGCTGACCACGGACCCTTTGAGAACACCGAGGCACCGCCGTGCGCGACGAAGCACCGATGATCCGTCAGTGGCGATTGCTGCGCATGCTCTCGGCGCGGCGGTATGGGCTGACGATCCGGGAGATGGCCCAGGAGACGGGGGTGGGGGAGAAAACCATCCGGCGCGACCTGAACCTGTTTCGCCGGGTGGGTTTCCTCCTGGTGGAGACGGTAGGGGAGCGTGGCCGGAAGACCTGGCGGCCGGCCGGCGACTGGAGCGCGCCGGCGTTGAGCCTGGCGTGGGACGAGGCGGCGGCGTTGTACCTGGGCCATCGCTTCCTGGAGCCGATGGCCGGGACGCCGTTCTGGTGGGCGGCCCAGAGTGGGTGGCGGAAGATCCGGGCCTCGCTGGGCGAGACGGCGCTGGAGTACCTCGATCAATTCGACCGCTGGTTCTACTGCACGACGTTCGGCCAGGCGAGTTACGCGGAGAAGGCGGAGATCCTCGAGTCGCTGACCATCGCGATCGAGGACCACAAGGCCGCCCACATCACGTACCAGTCGCAGCGGGCGACCGAGCCGGCGACGCGCGACGTCTACCCACTGGCGCTGGTGCGGCATCAGAACGCGCTCTACCTGATTGCGGGCCTCCCCGAGCCGGAGGAACTCCGCACGTACAAGGTGGATCGGATGGAGGCGGTCGCGGTCAGCGAGTTCGTGCACCAGCGGTACCGCGACTTCGACGTGCGGCGCTTCCTGGCCGGCTCGTTCGGCATCTACGACGGCGACGGCGACGTCAGCGTCGCGGTGAAGTTCCTCCCCGCGGCGGCGCGGTACGCCCAGGAGTCGAAACGGCACCCCAGCTACACCGAGACGAAGCATCGTGACGGCAGCGTGACGGTCCGCTGGCGCCTGTCGTCGACGGTCGAGATCAAGGGCTGGATCCTCAGCTTCGGCGCCGCCGCGATCGTCCTGGAGCCCGAATCGCTCCGCGCCGAGATCGCCGCCGAGCTGGAGCAACTGCTCCAGGCTTACGACGGGGCGATTCAGGAAACCGGGAGACGAGCCACCAGGGCCGGACGCGGATAGCGTCCGCGGACCGACGTCGAGCGCGTCCACGAAACACACCAAACACACGAAAACGGAACGAGGGACGTCCGAACTTCGCGTTCTTGTAAGGAATCGCTGCGCTGGATGGGAGGGAGGGGACGATGAACGGCGATGCGACCGACCTGATCCCGGTGCGGGCCTTGAACCAGGTGAGTTATTGCCCGCGGCTCTATTACCTCGAGTACGTCGAGTCGGTGATGCCGATCAACGAACACGTCGAGGACGGGGTGTTCCAGCACCGGCGGGTCAACGACGAGGACCTGGCCCATCGGACGCGCAAGGAGGGGGAGGCGCTGCGGACGCGCAGCGTGGCGCTCTCATCCGAGCGGCTGGGGATCACGGGCAAGCTCGACCTGCTGGAGGAGAAAGGCGGCGCGACGCGGCCGGTCGAGTCGAAGCGGTCGGCGGCTCCCAAGGATGCGGAGGGCAATCCGAGCTCCTGGGAGAACGACGCGATCCAGGTCTGCGCGCAAGGGCTGCTGGTTGAAGAGAACCTGGGCGTCGAGGTTCCCAGTGGCATCCTTTATTATATGGGGTCGAAGGCCCGGGTGGAGGTCCGCTTCGACGAGTCGTTGCGGTCGAAGACGCTCCAGGCGATCGCCCTGATCCGCGAGCTGGCCGCGCGTGCGGTCGCGCCGGAGCCGCTGCCGGCCGAGCTGCGGCACCGCTGTTTCGGCTGCTCGCTGGCCCCGGTCTGCCTGCCCGAGGAGACGCTCTACCTCATCCACCCGCCGGAGGACGCGGCCCCGGCCACCGCGGGACCGGCCGCGGCATCCCCGCCGGAGACCACCCCCCCCTCCCCGACCGCGCTGACGCGCGTCACCGCGTCGACCGACGAGAAGGCCGTGCTCTACCTGCACGAGCCGGGCTCGCACGTCGGCCGGCGGAGCAGCCACCTGGTGGTCACGCTCCAGGGGCAGGAGATCAACCGGGTGCCGATCGCGTCGATTCGCCAGGTCGTGGTTTTCGGGAATGTCCAGGTCTCGACCCAGGCGCTGCACACCCTGGCCGAGGCCGAGGTCGGGGTGTCCTACATGACGGGTTACGGCACGTTCATCGCGTCCCTGCTGGCGCCCCCGGCGAAGAACGTGGCGCTGCGAGCCGGCCAGTACCGGGTCTTCTCGGACCCGGAGCGGGCGCTGGCGCTGGCCCGGGCGGTGGTCGCCGCCAAGATCGCCAACCAGCGGACCCTCCTGATGCGCTCTCTGCGGGGCAAGTCCGACGCCCCGGCCGGTCCCGGCGACGATCCGAAGGCCGACGGTCCGCCCGACCGAGTCCGGGGGAGTGACGAGCCGGCCGCGCGCGAGATGGCCGAATTGCTCGCCCGAGTTCCGCACGCCCCCGATCCCGGCGTGCTCCTGGGCCTGGAGGGCCAGGCCGCCGCGCTCTACTTCGCCAATTTCGGCCGGATGCTCAAGGCCCGGACGCCCGGCGCCGCGTTCGACTTCACCGTGCGGAACCGCCGCCCGCCCCGCGACCCGGTGAACGTCTTGTTGAGTTTCGCTTATGCGTTGCTGACCAAGGACTGCTTTTCCGCGGCCTGCGCGGTCGGGTTCGACCCGTACCAGGGGTTCTACCATACCGGCCGCCACGGACGACCGTCGCTGGCGCTGGACCTGATGGAGGAATTCCGGCCGGTGATCGCGGACTCCGTGGTCTTGAGCTTGATCAACAACGGGATGCTGGCGGAGAGCGACTTCTTGACCTGGCGCGACGCCTGCCAGCTCACCGACGACGGCCGCGCGGCGTTCTTCAAGGCGTACGAGCAGCGCAAGGCGACCGAGGTGACGCACCCGGTCTTCGGCTACCGGATGAGTTACGGCCGGATGATCGAGGTCCAGGCGCGGATGCTGGCCGCCCACGTCCGCGGCGAGCTGCCCCACTATGTGGGCTTCACCGTCCGGTGAAGGACTGGGGAGGGGAAGCCACTCCAGCAATGGCCCCGCCTGGGATCCTCGATTCGGCCTCATCGACAGACGAAATCGCGGGTCCAGATCTCATGGCAAAAATGTTCATCCTTTGGAATATGCAATTCTTGAATCCGGAATCACAACGTGGACACCTATCTCGTCGCATATGACATCTCCGACCCGAAGCGGCTGCGCAGGGTGGCCCGCACCTGCGAGGATTTCGGGCTGAGACGACAGTTCTCGGTGTTTTTTTGTCGACTTGCCGCGCTGGATCTCGTAAAGTTGAAGTCACGCCTCTACGATGTCATCAACCTGGACCAAGATCAGGTCCTGTTTGTTCCGATCTGCGCGCGGTGCGCCGCCGAGATCGAGACCTTGGGCCGGCCGATCGAGGCGCACGACGCCAGGGACGTGGTGATCGTGACGTGAGAAAGGAGCCGCGAAAGTGACCCACCGGTTCCCGGGGACAGGTTCCCAGCGCTCGGCCTTCGAACGGGCTTCAGTCGTCGAACGACACATTGCCCGGATTCACGTCGAGCAGGAACACGCCGTAACCTTCGAGGGATCCGAGGATTGCCTGGACTTCGGGCCAGCGCGGGCCGAACTGGTCTTGCTTCTCCGCGCGCCAATCCGCGAGCACCTCGTCGGAGAAGTCGGGTTCTTGGTCGAGATTGGCACCGGCGAAATCGAGAACGAAGGGCCGACTCACGACCGTCATCTCGATGACCCACAAGTCATCGTCGTAGTCGAGGAGGGTGGGAACATGGCAGCCCCGGATGACCGTGATATCGAACGCACGCAGCCGAAGATAGACGTCGCGTTCGCGCAAGTACGCGGGTTGACGCTCATGACCCTTGACGGCGGACCGGCCGCCATTGGTCTGGTATTCCGCGGCGAATACGGTACCATGGATCCCAGCCCCGAGCCGTTCACCCAGCGCCAGGCCCTTGCGGTCGGCGTATTGCCGGACCCGGCGAATCAGGTCGTCTCGATCCATGGACAGTGGAAACCTGAAAGCTCAAAGTCATTCGGCCCGAGTGCGCATGGAGCTGCGACTCCACGGCTCGGTATTCACCATTTCCCATCTTGCTCCCGACTATCTCATCCTGACCGAACCTGTCGATCATCCTCCGACGCAAGCCGAGATCGTCATGTCCATCGACGGCAACGAGAGCCGTTGGACGGTCCGATTACCTGCTGGCTTGTCGGCTGCCGCGCGGCGAACGAGCATCCTACCCTTCCCGCAGAACCTCAATGGGGCCACGGTCGCCTGACCGTGGTTATGCGGACAATCGTCCCGCGTACGCATGGAGCTGCGCCTTCTTCCTTCAAAGGGGCCACGGTCGAGGACCGTGGATATGTCGGGGCACGGTGTACCGACCCCGAACAAGACAACGCTTCAATGGGGCCACGGTCGACGACCGCAGTATCGACTCATCGAATCGAAGGGATTGTACCGCCGATCCGCTACCGAGTCAATTCGTTGTCTTGCGGAGGGGTAGGTATATGGAAGGGGTTGACAGTGGCGGATGGCGTGATATGATGTTCGGAAGGAGACACTGTCCGAAGTCAATCAGGCTGGGTCGAGTAATCGAAGCATGCCGGCTCTACCAAAGGTGCGCCTCGGAGATCGAGGCCCCGGATCCTCCGATCGAGCCGCACGACGCATGAGGTATCGCGACTGTGAGCTGAGCCATGAAGTACGCTGATTTTTTCCAGCAAGCGACCCGCTCCGAATCCGAGCCGAATGGGCGAATCCCCTTTCGCTATCAGGAACGCTTTGCCGGAGCAGACCCGCTCCACCACCTCGTCCGTGCCCCGACTGGGGCTGGGAAGACGGCCACGGCCGTCCTTGGATGGTTATGGCGGCTTCTCCACAGCGGCAAACCGACGCCGCGACGGCTCGTCTATTGCCTGCCGATGCGAGTCCTGGTTGAACAGTCGGTCCGCGAGGCGAGGAAGTGGCTCGACAACCTGTCCCTCGATATATCGGTCGATGTCCTCATGGGCGGGGTTGAGGCTGACGAGTGGTTCCTCCACCCCGAGCGGCCGGCCATCCTGGTCGGCACCCAGGATATGCTGCTGTCGCGCGCACTCAATCGCGGGTACGCCGCCAGCCGGTTCCACTGGCCGATCGACTTCGGGCTACTGAACAACGACTGCCTGTGGGTATTTGATGAGCCGCAACTCATGGGCAGTGGGGTATCGACTTCCGCCCAGTTGGCCGGGCTGCGGGCCGTGCTGGGCACGTTCGGCCAATGCCCCTCGGTTTGGATGTCGGCGACTCTCGAACCCGGCTGGCTGGACACGATCGACTTCCGCGGCAAGTTCTCGGGGGAACCGGTGGAGCTGGATGAGCAAGACTACGACCCGCGGCGTCCACTTCATCAGCGGATGACGGCGGAGAAGACCCTCGGCAGGCTCGTCGCGTCGGCCTCGAAGGACATGAAGGACGTGGCGCGGGCGGTCCTGGACAGACACCTCACCGGTACGCAGACACTCGTGGTACTCAACACCGTCGACGGGGCGAAGAAGGTCTACCTCGAATTGGAGAAGCTGCGGAAAAGGTCCGAGACGCCCAAGTTGTTGCTCGTGCATTCCCGGTTTCGCCCAGAGGAACGGGAGACATTGAACACGCAGTTCATGCAAAAGGAGGTGGACCGTATCATCGTCGCTACGCAGGTGGTCGAGGCCGGTGTGGACATCTCCTCGCGCACGTTGATTACGGAGCTGGCCCCGTGGGCGAGCATCGTGCAGCGGATCGGCCGCTGCAACCGCACCGGCCAGGACGGTCCCGGACGCGTGTTCTGGATTGACCTGGATGCTGACAAGCAAGCGGCCCCCTATGAACCCACAGATCTCAAGTTTGCCCGAGAGCAGCTAACCAGGCTCGATGGACACGATGTATCACCGAAGGCTCTGGACGAATTCAAACGAGATCAGTCGATCGAGCTGCCGTTCGAGCACAAACACGTCCTCCGCCGCCGGGATCTGCTCGACCTGTTCGATACGGCCCCAGACCTGTCCGGCAACGACATCGATATCCAGCGGTTCGTCCGCGGCGACGACCCGGACACCGACGTGCAGGTGTTCTGGCGAACCATCCCTGGGAGCGGTCCGACCCCCAACGAACCGTCCCCGCAGCGCCGCGAGCTGTGCAACGTGCCGATTAGCCAGGCGGGCGCGTTTCTGAAGACAATGGCCGAGAAGAAGCGCGGGGCGGGATACACCTGGGATCATCTGGCCGGCAAATGGGTGAAACTCGACTGGAGGCAGGTGCGGCCAGGGATGACGATATTGCTGCCCACAGCGGCCGGTGGGTATGACTGGGACGATGAATCCAAGAGGGGCAAGGGTTGGGATGCGGAAAGCAAGACCCTTGTCACGCCGCTGCCACCGGAACAGAAGGTGAAGGAAGAGGCGGTCGGCTCCGACCCCAACTCTGCGGTTCCGGTTCCCCTCACCATTGCCGAGCACACTCAGCACGTCTGCGAGGAACTGACCGGATTGCTGGAGGCACTGGGCGAATGGCTTGACGGTTGGTCTGAGCACCTGGAGAAGGCTGCCTGGTGGCACGACCCTGGGAAGGCCCTCCCGGTCGCCCAGAAGGCCATGCATGACTCGGAGACCCCGGACCCCTCACGGCTGCTTGCCAAGTCGGGTCGCGCCGGCAGGCTCAATTACGCCAGGTACGGTCGGAGACATTTCCGACACGAGCTCGGCTCGGCCTTGGCCGTGCTCCAACAGCAGACCGATTGGCCGTTTGCCGTTGCGTACCTGATCGCCGCCCACCACGGCCGGGTCCGGCTGGCGATTCGTGCCCTTCCGGGCGAAGACCCGCCGGACGATCCCTCGATCCGCTTTGCACTCGGCGTTCGCGACGGCGACGAACTGCCGGAGGTCGATCTCGGCGGTGATGAAAGGTGCCCGGCCACGGTACTCGACCTATCGCCGATGTTATTGGGAGGAGACGGTAGCTGGACCGCCCAGGCGCTAAGACTGCTGGCGGACCTTGGCCCGTTCAAGCTGGCTTACCTGGAGGCCCTCCTTCGGGCCGCCGACGTGCGCGCCAGCCGGAAGGAGGCCGCCAATGCCTGAGATCTCGCTGGCCGGCTGCACGCCCGAACCGCTGATGAGTTACCTGAAGGCGCTGGGGATGTTCCGCCTGGTTGCCGAGCAGGCCGACCCGGATGCCCGGCTGTCGTGGGCCGGAGGCGTCGCTCGCCTTGACAGCCGATTCGGACGCGACGGGCTGACGGTCTTCTTCCTGGAGCAATACCGTCCGACGCCGATCACGGCGCCGTGGAACGGTGGTAGCGGGTTCTACGGCGGCGGTGCGGAACCGCTCGACGCGATCGCCCGATCCACGGCCGAACGACTCGCTCCCTATCGCGAGACCATTGACCGCATTCGCTCGTTCGCCCCGACGGCCAAGCCCAAGGACGAAGAGAAGGCGTCACTCCTCGTTCGGTGCCGATCCGAACTCGCCGACGAGATCGTGCCCTGGCTCGATGTCTGCTTCGTGCTGGGCGAGGACGGGCCGAGCTTTTTCCCGTTGCTCGGCACTGGTGGCAACGACGGCCGGCTCGACTTCACCAACAACTTCATGCAACGGCTCGGGGATGTGATCCCGTTCACTCCCGGCACCGAACCGACCGCCAGCTCGAGGCGGTGGCTGGCCGCCGCGCTGTTTGCCGACACCTTGGTCGAGCTGGGCAAGTCGGCGATCGGCCAGTTCAATCCCGGAGGAATCGGCGGGCCGAATGGCACGCAGGGGAAATTCGAAGCCGACTCGCGAGTCAACCCCTGGGACTTCGTGCTGATGATCGAAGGGTCGCTGCTGTTCGCCGGGTCGGTCGCCCGGCGGCTGGGGGCCAACGCCGCGGGCCGAGCCGCGTTCCCGTTCAGCGTCGACTCGGTCGCTGTGGGGTATGGGTCGGCCAGCGCCAGCGAAGAGACCACCGACGGCTCTCGGGCGGAAATCTGGCTGCCGTTGTGGCGCGAGCCGGTGACGTGCGCCGAAGCCCAGCACCTCTTCGCCGAAGGCCGGGCCCAGCTTGGTCGCCGCCAAGCCCGGAACGCGGTCGAGTTCGCCCTGGCCGTGAACCTGTTGGGCATCAATCGCGGCGTGGATTCGTTCGCTCGCTATGGGTTCCTGAAGCGGAACGGGCTGGCCTTTCTGGCTGCCCCGCTCGGCCGCGTCACGGTGCAACCCCGACCGAACGCGCGATTGCTCGACGATCCGCCGCTGGCGCAGTGGGTGCAGAGGCTCCACAAGGCCTGCCGCGACAAGGACAAGACGCCGGCCCGTTACCAGACCGTCTTGCGCCAGGTTGACCGGGCCATGTTCAACTTTGCGAATCGGAGCGAACACGGCAACGATGTGAAGTATCTCCTGGAAGTGCTGCGTGCCCTCGGCCGGGCCGAGCAGACCCTGGCAAACGGGCTGACCTTCTGTGAAGAAGAGCGACTGCACCCGCTCCAAGGTCTGAGCCCGCAGTGGCTGATCGGCGCGTCCCCGGCGGGCGACGCCGGGCGTGAGTTCCGGCTGGCCGCCAGCCTCGCATCGATCCTGGCTCATCCGAAGTCCGAGCTCGGCCCCTTGCGCATCCACCTGGAAGCGGTCAAACAAGCGGGCCAGTGGACGAACTGGTCGCCGGGCTCGACGTCGGCTGTCTGGTCGAACCGGGGACTTGCCGACAACCTGGCGGCTGTGCTGCTCCGCCGGTTGATGGAATCCGAGCGGGCCACCGTGAAGGGATGCAGTCTGCATGCCCGTGTGTTCGCGCCTCTTGAAGACGTGGTCGCATTTCTCAACGGGCAGACGGACGACGAGAGATTGACCGATCTGCTGTGGGCACTCATCGGAATTGAATGGAAGTCGCGCCAGTTCCGCCGACGGCAGCTTCGCCATCAGCTCGCGGAGGCGTTCCGTTCACCCCACCTCACGCCAGTGCCGGCGGCCTTTGGCCTGATTCGACTAACCCTGGCACCACTGAGGCTGACGACTGAGAAGATCCGGACCGGCGGTCGGACGGAACGTCGTTGGCGAATCGCTCGCAAGAAGGAGGCGGCCGTGCTCGCGACCACTCCGACCGCGGCGCCGTTTCAACAACTAGTACGGGGCGACCTCTCGGAAGCTGAAGATCTCGCGGCCGGACGGATCTGGTCCGACGGGATCGTACCGTTCGGCTGGGCGAACCGCCGACAGCGACAGAAAAAGTACCAGAGTGATTCCGCGATCGACCCCGTGCGGTTGCTTGCTGCATGCCTTTTTCCCCTGTCCCCGAACTCACTGACTTGCTTAGCCCGACAGGTGCTGAACCCACCGGTTGACGTCGGCTAAGCCCGTACTCTGGAGTGACCCATGCCCACCGATTTCAAGGCGCTCGATGACCAGCCTCGCATCCTGATTGAGGCGGCCCTCAAGCCCGTGGCCGGCACGCGAATCCAGCCGACCGGTTTCCCCGACCTTGGCCCGGCCGTTTACGACGCGCCGGACGGCACCCCGATGCTGCTCGTTGAGTCGGCCCAGTCGATGGCCAACCGGCTTGAGGCCGTCTGCTGGGAGGAGGCGACGGAAGATCTCGTCGAGGAGCTGAAGGGGCTACCCTACGTGAAGGTGAAGCTCGCCGGTCTCGGCAACGGCTCCGATACCACCAACAGCCTGCTCGAGTTCCATCGCCTGAACTCGCCGTACATTTTGCAGAAACAGAAGGATGAGCAACGTACGCTCACAACAGACGGCAGGTGGTTCACTGAGATCCTCAGGCCCGAACTCGGCATGCAGACGGTCCAGGCGGGTGGGAAGAAGGCAGGCAAGAAGAAAGGCGAAGAGTCCCCGGATGAGGAGGGGGTGAGTGACAAGGAACCCGACGACGTCGCCGGAGTGGTCAATCTCCGCAAGCTCGCCTCCGTCTGCTTCAAGTACGACCCGAATTCGCTCGTACACGGGGTGTTCTTGGAGAAGATCGCCGGGCGGCTGCGGCACCCGCGGGCGTTGTCCGCGTTCATCGAGGCAAGTGGGGTCGGCCGGGCCGACAGCGGCGGGGTCAAGTTCGACCGCGCCTTGCCCAAGCCCAAGGTGGCCGGGGTCGACGCCAAGGCCGGCTACGGCAACGTCCCCTTCCACCGCACCGAGTTCACCGCCCGATCGATCACCGCATTCTTCAGCCTCGACCTCGCCCAGATTCGCGGGTACGGACTGGGCGAGGATGCCTCGAAGCTGCTGATCACCCTCTCGCTCTGGAAGGTGCGGCGGTTCCTCGACTCCAACATGCGTCTCCGCTCGGCCTGCGAGCTGGAGTTGCCGGACGGGGAAGGGTCGATCCAGGTTAAGCGGCCGGAGCAGGGATTCAAATTGGGATCTGCGGCCGACCTGGCGAAGGAGGTCGGCGACTTCATCAACAAGTGCAAGTCGCAGTTCGCCCAGCCCGCGGTGACCGAACTCACCTGGAACAAGCCGTAGAGGGCCAGGAGAGTCACCCATGGCCATCGTCATCAAGCTGACATTTCCGGCCGGTCGATATCACGCCACGCCGTGGGGTCGGCACGTGAACGAGGGCGTTCCCGAGTGGCCGCCGTCGCCCTGGCGGCTGCTGCGAGCCCTCATCGCCGTATGGAAGCGAACCTGCCCGGGTTTCTCCGAATCCCAGGTTCGCCGAATCCTCGAACCGCTCACGCAGCCACCGCGGTTCCGGCTGCCGCGGCACAGCGTCGCCCACACCCGGCACTACATGCCGTGGGAGAAGAAAGGCCCGGCGGATCGTACGCTCGTGTTCGATACATTCGTCTGCGTCGACCGCGAGGAACCGCTACTCATCGGTTGGCCCGATGCCGATCTGTCCGCCGACGACCGCGGGGCCTTGGCGAAACTGCTCGACAACTTGTCCTCGCTCGGCCGGGCGGAAGCGTGGGTTCAGGCCGAATTGGCGGAACAAGTGTTTGAGTGGAACTGGGAGCCTGCGGGCCAGGACGACACGAGCCCGGTCCCCGTGTTGTGCGCGGACCCCACCAGCGCCTTTGATGGCGAGCACTACCCGACACACGATCCCAACAAGTTGAAGAAAGGGCTCAAGCCCGATGAGCGCCTCTTCGACTGCCCGCGCTGGCACTTGTGTCTTGACACGCAAACGATCCAAGGCCGGAGATGGCCGCGAGTGCCTGGGGCCGTGTGGGTGAATTACCATTGTCTGGCGGAGACCGAACCCGCCACCAAAGCCTGTAGTCCGAGACGCACCATGCCCACCATTGCTCGGTACGCCCTGGACGGACCGGTCCTGCCCCCGGTCAGGTTGACGCTCTCGCTGGCCGAGGACGTGCGCCGCGCCCTCATGTCGCGCTACCAGAAGGTCAAGCAAATTCAGCAATATGGTCGAACACACACGCCCAACGCCGAGCGGTTCACCTCCCGCGTGTTCTCCGGGAAGGACGAGCGTGGCCGACCGCTCCAGGACGAGCACGCCCACGCGTTCTATCTCCCGACCGACGAGGACGGCGACGGCCGCCTGGACCACGTGACGGTCTACGCGCCCGGCGGGTTGCCCGGGGACGAAGTCCGGGCCCTCGACGCGCTCCGTTGGCTCCGGTGCGGCGACCTGGATCTCTCGCTGCTGCTGGTCGGGCTGGGAAGCGAGGCCGAATTCCGGCACACACGCATCCTCGGCCTCTCCACCGCCTGGATCTCGGTGAGTCCCTTCCTCGTGACGCGCCACTTGAAGCGCCGTGGCCGGAAGCGCGACCCCCGGGAGTTCTTCGACACCCCGGAGGGCCGTATGGAGTTCGTCAAACAGGTCCTGCGCGAGGAACTGGGACGACGGGGCCTGCCGGGTGATCAAGTGGAAATCGAACCGCTTGAATCCGTCGGGGCCCATCCCGCTCTCCGCCCGATCGAATTCCGCCTCCAGCGACGCAAGCCGGGCGACAATGGGAGCAGCCGGCCGCGTGGGCTTTTCCGCCTTCGTTTTCCACATGCGGTCCCGGGGCCGATCGCCGTCGGGCATTCGTGCCACTTCGGGCTGGGTCTGTTCCTCGCCGAGAAGCCACTTGAAATCAAGGAGGTGGGGCATTAAGATCCATTGATTCCAGGTTTTATTCTCACTGCGGAGGCGCGGGATCTCTCGTCATCGTCGGAGGGTCGATGAGGGTTCCTGCGAGTTGGAGCGGTGTCATCGCTGGAAAGGAGCGCCAACCGAATTGCTGACCGATAACCTCCGCGACCTGCGAGAATCGAACCTTCGTATTGCCGCACGGTTGGACAGCGTCGAAGCGGCGGTTCGGGACGTCACCCGAGACCTCGGCGATTTCCGCGCGGACTTTGCCTCAGGGATGCGCGGCTTGTGTGCCGAAATCGCCTCCCAGATGGGCGGGTTGCGTGCCGGAATTACGTCGAAGCTCGGCGCAACCAATCCGAGGGTGGCGGGCGACCTCGGTCGCTTCCGAGCCGACGTCGCCACGCAGATCGGCGAGTTGCAGTCCCAAGTCGCCACCGAGATCGGCGGGTTGCGGTCCGAGGTCGTCGAGAAGCTCGGCGCCATCAACACGAACCTGGAGAGGTTCCAGGCCCGGACGGAGACATCCCTGCGAGTCCTGGGGTGGGCCATCACGATCCTGATCCCACTGGTTATCAGCCTGGTCGGGGCCGGGTTCTGGATCACCTGGCGCGCCGCCAAGGTCGACTCGCGAATGGAACGGGTCGAGTCGCGACTGGGCAAGGAACCGGGGGCGTCCCCGACGGCCAGAGTTCCGTAAAGCTGTCGACGGTGGGGACCCGAAACCGCGGGATGACGGTCCACTGATTCCACCAATGCCGTACGCCGCGACGCGGCGGTGCCTCTTATCGAGCGGGATCCCCAAAGCGGTCCGCAATCATGACGAGTTGCTTCGCCCACGCCGCGGTCCCTGGTATCATCAAGCGTCGCCGAATCGGACGCGAGCGGCGGGGTGGTGAAACGACGATCGTGAGCGGAGCCGCCCCGAAGCTCTTTGGCAATCAGGATGTTACGCTGAATTCCACGCCCGACGACCTCTCGCGAGTCGAAACCCTTTGGCAGCGAATGTGTTCGGTCAGACGGACAGCGGGACGGATGCCGTTCGGAGCACTCCCGGATGCCACCTCTCGCGGGACGCCGCGCAACGTGTTATGCTGCAACGTGCTCGGAGGTCGGCGGTTTTCCACGCCCATCGTGGCGTGGCCCCATTGAAGCTGGAAACGTGCCCCGAGGAGCGGTCGGGTCCAGCGCGTTTTCCACGCCCATCGTGGCGTGGCCCCATTGAAGCTCACCAACGGCGGCAACACGGCCAGCGTCGCCGGGTTTTCCACGCCCATCGTGGCGTGGCCCCATTGAAGCGACTTCATGGACGTCCACTTCGGCAAGCTCGCCTGGGTTTTCCACGCCCATCGTGGCGTGGCCCCATTGAAGCGGGCGGCGGCCCCGGAGTCTGGACGGCCGGCGCAGGTTGTTTTCCACGCCCATCGTGGCGTGGCCCCATTGAAGCTTGCGCGGCTGCGAGTTCCTGGCCGAGCTGATCGCGGTTTTCCACGCCCATCGTGGCGTGGCCCCATTGAAGCCGATCCTTGTAGCGATCCGGCTTGCGGCACTTCAGCCAGTTTTCCACGCCCATCGTGGCGTGGCCCCATTGAAGCATCGTGCCGGGCATGCCGCCGGCCAGCCGCAGTTGCAGTTTTCCACGCCCATCGTGGCG
>JAJPJC010000563.1 GCA_021324445.1 Isosphaeraceae bacterium | reverse complement strand
GCTTTCTCATCGACGCCGAGCCGGGCCATGACGCAGCGCTGTTTGGCCCGTTGGCCCCGGGCCACGGCCCGCTCCATCAGGTGCCAAGCTTCGTCCCAACTGATCCGGGCTCGTCCGCCCCCTGCGGGGGCTTCAGGAACAGACTCTTTAGATGTCTTGGGAAGATCCTGTCAAGCGGAGCAAGCGGCCGGCTGGGGCCACTCCGCACGGGACGGTCGCACCCGCGCAGTATGCCG
This sequence comes from Isosphaeraceae bacterium, assembly GCA_021324445.1. Classification (GTDB taxonomy): domain Bacteria; phylum Planctomycetota; class Planctomycetia; order Isosphaerales; family Isosphaeraceae; genus JAJPJC01. Next base: position 11,022 of record JAJPJC010000563.1, on the reverse strand, counting down.
CAGCTTGCTGGGAAGGCTCTCTCGAGAACCTCTCCCTCAGGGGATGCGGGGCAGTCGCCCCGCGGCTGCCATCGGCCAATGGGAGCGGCGGGCCCACCCTTTCCCCGGGGATGGACCGATTCAGAGTCCGAAGGTATTGGGATTGCTGGTGGATGCCGTATTGCCGAAGATCTTGACTTTCTTGGTGAGGGTCACCCTGCCACCGTTGTTGTACAGGCCGCCGCCGATCCCCTGGCCTGCAACCGCGCCCGGGCCGCCGTCGGCCAGATTGGCGGTGATCGTGGTCGTGTCAATGGTCAGGGAGGATTCCGCAAATGGACACTCCTGGGCGATCACCACCTTTTGGACCACCCGTCGCACCGCCGAGCGGGAGGGGACGGATTCACCGCGGAGACCGCAGAGACCGCCGAGGAAGCGACCGAGAGCGCATCGGGCTGCCGTCCTCCGGACCCTCCCGACCCGCCCTCCTGGCTCGGTTCCCTTCTCGGCGGTCTCTGCGGTCTCCGCGGTGAACCTCGGGGCTCCATCGCGAAGGTCGCACGGCCCAGAGGGAGGGGACGGATTCACCGCGGAGACCGCAGAGACCGCCGAGGAAGCGTCCGCAAGCGAATCGGGCTCCAGTCCCCCGAACCCTGCCGACCCGCCCTCCTGGCTCTGGCCCCATCTCCGCGGTCTCGGCGATCTCCGCGGTGAACCTCGGGTCGCCATCACGACGGTCGCTGCGGTCAGGCCCGTGAGACCACGGTGGGGATCGCCGAGACGTGTCGAGTCTTCCCTCCGAGCCGGCGGGACCTCATCCGGGGATCTGGCACTGGAGCCGCAAGTCCTGAATCTCCTGTTGCAACTCGGCGATCCACGCCAGTTGAAAAGCGGTCGTCTGGACCGTCCCATCGGGGAAGGTCAGGGACTGCGAATCGAAAGCGAAGGCCGATTTGTTCGGATTGTCCTGCAGGCGCACTTGCCACGCCCCGGTATTCTTGTTGTAGGTGAAGGTTAAGCTCGGGCCTGCTCCCTGCGGCGCCCCGAGAGGTACGAGGCTGAACTCCCTCTCGAACTGGAGTTGCGACTCGGTCACGCCGTTGCTGACGACCGAAAGGAGCCGGGTGTCCGACCCGACCGGGTCGCCAGCCGGCGTCGTGGACAAGATGACGATCCCTTGATTCTCCGGGCCTGAGATCGTCAGGTGACCCAGAGCTTGGGGATGGTTGTAGGCGTAGGGCCCGAGTTGCACCGAGCCGTCCTCGGTGAGGACGAGGACGGTCGCGCCGCTCACCGTTTCGACGAGGCCGAACTGATTCTGGAAATGGAGTTGCGCTTGGGTAATCCCGTTGCTCGTCACCGCTTCCAAGCTCGTGACGGAGCCCGGCTTGGTGGTGCTCTGAAGCTGGAGCGCCGCGTCGCCGGGCGTGGTGACGACCACGGATGAGTTGAAATTTGGCATGTCTTTCTCTCGTGTCATGGGGTTGCGAAATCGGGATTCGTCGGGCACGTACCCCCGGGCCTCCCTCGCGGCAAGCTCGGGCGGGAGACAGCATAGGATCGTGGCTCGCGATGGCACGACGTGAACCGAGCAACTTTGGCGCGCACGCGGGAAGCCGGTCGCCACCCAGGAGCGCGCTGAGGCCAGGAAGACGTTCGACCAGGCGGTCCAGTGGTATCGGACCGTCGCGCGCGAGGCACCGGAGGAAGAATGATCCGTCCCCCTGAAATGGACGGGTCGGCAGGTGCGGGGTGACCTTCGGGCGGGCCAAGGGGCCGGCATGAGTCCCGGGCTTTCTCGGGTCCCGGCGGCGGCGGTAGAATGGGTTGGACAGTTTCCCGAACCAAGGGCCACAGCCATGCGCGAAGCGAAAATCATCGACCGGGGCCGAGGCCCCGAGATCGCAGGCACGCGGATCACCGTCTACGACGTCCTCGATTATTACACGACGGGGTGGCACCGCGACCTGATCGCGGACACGCTTGACCTGAGCTCGCGAGAGGTCGAAGTCGCGATCCGCTATATCGAGGAGCATCGGGACGAGGTGATGGCCGATTATGAGGAGATGCTGGCACGCGACGCGCGCGGGAACCCACCCGAGCTTCAGGCCAAGCTCGATGCGGGACACGAGCGGTTCCTGGCGATGGTCCGAGAACGCCGCGAGGCCAAGAAGCGGCAGGGGCAGGATGCGGGGCATTCTGGCGGACGTTAACGTGCGGAAGCAACGGCGCGCCCTCCTGTCGATCTGGACATCGGACGCCTGGCGCGATCTCTGGAACGGCCTGGGATTGGTCGTCGAGAATTTCCGAACGCTGGGGCTGGCTCACGACGCGTCGGATGCGATCATCTGGCGAACCTGCCAGCGAGAGCAACTCGTCCTGATTACCGGGAATCGGAACAAGCGTGGAACGGATTCCTTGGAAGCGACGATCCAAAATGAGAATCAGCCGGATCGCCTGCCGGTAATCACCATCGCGAACACCAATCGCGTGCTCCAAGATCGTCTCTACGCCGAGATGGTCGCCGAGCGGTTGCTCGACTACCTGATGCGGATCGACGAAGTCCGCGGCGTGGGCCGACTCTACGTCCCGTGACCCGAACCCGAGGCCCTCGGTCGGCCTTCCGCCGCGCAGCGGCGGTCGACTCATTCGATCCCTTGGCCTCGCTCGACTCGATGAGCCAATCGTCGCGCCTCCTATGATGGACCTTGCGAGCCGGCCGAAACGGTCACACCTCCGGAGACTTTAGCACCATCACCGAGGAATTGAAGATGCCCGAGCCGGGCGGGAGCCCTGGAACCGCGGTGGACCCGTTCCGGTCAGCGCGCGCGACGCCATGCCGTCCTCATCGCGGCGATGGCGAGCCCCGCTTGATCGCCGACCCGCGATCCGCTGCAATAGGATCGTGGCTCGCGATGGCACGACGTGAACCGAGCAACTTTGGCGCGCACGCGGGAAGCCGGTCGCCACCCAGGAGCGCGCCGAGACCAGGAAGGCGTGCAATCCATGATCGTCAGAGGTCTCGCGGCCGGCCTGGTGCTCGCCGGCATCCTGGCATGCCGTGTGGTCGCTCAGGAACCTGCCGCGCCTCCGCGGGAGACTCCGCCCGGTCGTGCGGGCAGCACCTTCTTCGAGAGCCAGGTTCGACCGATCCTCGCCGAGCACTGCTATCGCTGCCACGGTCCCGATTCGGGTGCGGGCAAGGCCGAGCTGCGCGTCGACTCCCTGGAGTCGCTCCTGCGGGGTGGTGTTTCCGGTCCGGCGATTGTCCGTGGCGAACCCGACCGGAGCCCCCTGATCCTCGCCGTGCGCCATGAAGGCGACGTGTCGATGCCGCCGAAGAAGAAGCTCGCGCCGGGCCAGATCGCGGCGCTCACCGCGTGGGTCAAGATGGGAGCTCCGTGGCCGGCCGCCGGGAAGGTCTCCGCGCCGCGGCCCACCGCCGGCAACTCCCCCGTAGGGGATGAGCCGGCGCGGCAGTTCTGGGCGTTCCGGGCGCCGCGGGTGCCGGCCCCGCCGCGGGTCGTCGATACCCAGTGGGCCCGCTCCCCGATCGACGTCTTCATCCTGGCGCGGCTCGAGGCGGCGGGGCTGCATCCCGCGCCGCCGGCCGACAAGCGGACCCTCCTGCGGCGAGCAACCCTCGATCTCCTGGGCGTCCCGCCTTCCCCCGAGGAAATGGACGCATTCTTGTCCGATGATTCCGACCGGGCCTTCGAGCACGTCGTGGATCGCCTCCTCGCCTCCCCGCGGTACGGCGAGCGCTGGGGCCGGCACTGGCTGGACGTCGCACGCTACGCCGATTCCAATGGCATGGACGATAACCTCGCCTACTCCGACGCCTGGCGCTATCGCGATTACGTGATCGCCGCCTTCAACCACGACAAGCCCTACGACCGGTTCCTCCAGGAGCAGCTCGCGGGCGATTTGCTGGCGCAGGCCGAACCGGCGCGCCGCGACGAGCTGCTCGTGGCCACCGGCTTCCTGGCGATCGGGCCCAAGATGCTGGCCGAAGACGATCCCGTCAAGCAGCAGATGGACATCGTCGACGAACAGCTCGACACGACCTGCCGCGTCGTCCTGGCCCTGACGATGGGTTGCGCGCGCTGCCACGATCACAAGTTCGACCCGCTGACGATGAGCGATTACTACGCCCTGGCCGGAATCTTCCAGAGCACGCGGACGATGATCTCGTATCGCGTCGACTCCAAGTGGAACGCGACGGCCCTGGGTGGACCCCAGGCGGTGCTCCGCCTGGAGGATCTCCAGCAAATCCTCGACCGGCATGATAATGCGCTGGTCAACGGCAACACCAACCGGATGGCGGCCGAAGAACGCGCCGCCCACGCGGCGCTGCTCGAGGAAGCGAAGAAGGAATACGCGGCGATTCCCAAGGCGATGGCGGTCGCCGAGGGGCGGGTCGGGGACCTCGAACTCTTCCTGCGCGGCAATCACCTGACGCGCGGGCCCCGCGTGCCCCGGCGGTTCCCGACGATCCTGGCGGGTCACGACCAGCCGCCCCTGGCTGCCACGCAGAGCGGCCGCCTCGAGCTGGCCCGGTGGCTGACCAGCCCGCGCAACCCGTTGACGGCCCGCGTGATCGTCAACCGGGTCTGGCGCTGGCATTTCGGCCAGGGGCTGGTCCGTTCGGTCGTCAATTTCGGCAAGCTGGGCGAGCTCCCTTCGCACCCCGAGCTCCTGGACTGGCTGGCGACTCGATTCGTGGCCGACGGCTGGTCGTTGAAGACGCTCCACAAGCGCATCCTGCTCTCCCAGGTCTATCAGATGAGCACAGCCTGGAATGAGCAGGCGGCCCGGATCGATCCGGAGAACCGGCTACTGTGGCGGTGGTCGCGACGGCGGATGGAGGCTGAGGTCCTGCGCGACGCGCTGCTGGCCGTGAGCGGGCAACTGGACACCGCCATGGGCGGAACGCTGCTGGTCTCGACGCCCTTCCAGAACCTGTCCGAGAGCGGCGCGGCACGCAATCCCGCGCTGTATCAGTCGATGCGGCGGAGCATCTATCTGCCCGTGCTCCGCAGCGCGGTGTATGATCTGTTTCAGGCGTTCGATTTCCCCGATCCGGCCGTCCTCAACGGCGATCGCGCCACCACGACCGTCGCCGCGCAGGCCCTCTTCATGATGAACGGCCAGCTCATGAATCGGGCCGCCGAGCGCCTGGCCGAGATCCTCCTGAGCGGCGCGGACCACGGCGACCGCGACCGCCTCGAGAGGGCCTGCCGCCGCATCTTCGGTCGACCCGCCGCGGCCGAGGAATTCTCGGAATGGGAATCCTACCTGGAGCGTTATCAATCCGCCGCGGCGTCGACGGGCGAACGTCCCGAGCGATGTCGGCGCCTGGCCTGGCAGGGGCTCTGCCGAGCCTGGCTCTCATCCAATGAGTTTGTGTATGTGAATTGAGCGAAGGTAGGTCAGGCTTTCAGCCTGACGGGAATCATGTCAGGCTGAAAGCCTGACCTACGTGAGACCCATGATGCTTCCGTCTTGCTGTTCACGGCTCGAGCGCCCGCTGTCACGCCGGCAATGGCTGGAGCAACTGGGGGCGGGGTTCGGCACGCTCGCCGCCTCGGCGATGCTGGCGGAGGAAGCTTCCGCCGCCGATCCGCTGGCACCCCGGCCGCCGCACTTCCGGCCGAAGGTGAAGCGGGTCATCATGTTGTTCATGTTCGGCGGCCCGTCGCACCTGGACACATTCGACCCCAAGCCGTTACTGGCGCGCGACAGCGGCCGGCCCTTGCCTCCGGCGATGCGCCCGCGCGTGCTGTCGTTCCCCAATCGCATGGGAAACCTCGTGGGATCGCCCTTCGCCTTCCGCCAGCACGGAGACAGCGGGCTCTGGATCAGCTCCCTGTTCCCCCACCTGGCGCGTCGCGCCGATGACTTGTGCGTGATCCACTCGATGCACTGCTCGAACTCGCGGCATGGAGGGGCCGTCCTGGAATGGCACACCGGCAGCGACACGTTCGTCCGGCCCAGCATGGGCTCGTGGATCCTCTACGGACTCGGCAGCGAGAACCAGAACTTCCCGGGTTATGTGACGATCTGCCAGGACCTCTCCCAGGGCGGGGCGAACAATTTCGGCTCGGGATTCCTCCCTGCCGCGTACCAGGGGACCCGGCTGGGACATTCGGGCCTCAAGCCGCAAGAGGCCCGGATCCCGTTCATCGGCGATGGCACGGCCCGACGCGACTTGCAGCGCCTCGAGCTGGACTTGATCGCCCAGATGGATCGCCGCCAGGCCCAACGCCGTGGGCCCGACGATGAGCTGGAGGCGCGGATCGCCTCGTTCGAGCTCGCCTTTCGCCTCCAGACTGAGGCGCCGGCGATGCAGGAGCTCGGGCAGGAGTCGCGAGCCACCCGGCAATTGTACGGGCTCGACGACCCCGCCACGGCCGATTTCGGCACACAATGCCTTCTGGCGCGCCGGTTCTCGGAGCGGGGCGTCCGGTTCGTCCAGTGCAACCTTGGCGGCTGGGATGCCCACAACCATCTGAAGGCCAATCACAGCGAGCTGGCGCACGCCATCGACAAGCCCATCGCCGGGCTCTTGACCGACCTCAAACAGCGCGGCCTGTGGGACGAAACCCTCGTGGTCTGGGGGGGCGAGTTCGGCCGGACGCCGACCTGCGAGGGGACCGATGGCCGCGACCACAATCCGCATGGATACACCATGTGGCTGGCCGGCGGGGGCGTCCAGGCGGGACTCGCCTGGGGCCGGACCGACGATTACGGATACTATGCCATCGAGGAGAGAGTCCATGTCCACGACCTGCATGCCACGATCCTGCACCTGCTGGGACTGGACCACAAGCGGCTGACGTATCGCTATGCCGGCCGCGATTTTCGTTTGACCGACGTCCACGGCGAAGTCGTCGCCGGCATCCTCGCATGAGAGCCTCGCGCATGACTGTTCCGACCCGACGTGAGTTCCTGGCGGCCGCCGGAGGTGCCCTGGCTTCCCCGGCGCTCGTCGCTGTCGAGCCAACCGCCAGCGAACCCGCCGGCGCGGCGGATCCTGTGCCGGAGCCCCTGGCCATCCCGCCACACCGGCCGATGGAGGTCGTCGGCATTCACGCCTATACCGATCGCGTGAGTGTCGCGGCCGGGGAACCAATCCGCTTCCATGTGAGCAGCTCCCATCCTTACGAGCTTCAGGTCTGCCGCCTCGGGCCCGACGTCAACAGCCCGGCCCGGGACGAGATCCTGCATTCGTTTGGCCCGTCGCCCGCGGCCGTCCAGCCGATCCACCCCGGTTCCTATCTGCTGGTTGACAAGCCCCTGGATGCAGCGACCCCCTTGCCGGCGCTGACGCTGGAAGTCTGGATCCGGCGCTGGCGCACCACAGGGCGGCAGGCGATCCTCACGCAGCTCGACCGGCCGGATCACTGCGGCTTCGGCTTGTTCGTGAATGAGGATGGATCGCTGAGCATTTATCTGGGCGACGGCGGAGCCTATGTCGAGGAGAACCTGCACACGACGTCCCCCGGCCAGCTCCGGATGGAAGTCAACCCGCGGGGCCTGAATCCCTTCCCGGACAATACGCCCAGCTCGGTGCTCTCCAACCACTGGCAGCATGTGACGATCGGCTTCGATGGCGCGGTGAAGCAGGTGTGGGTCGATGGTCGGGAAGTGGCGCGTTGGAAGTGGTCCGGCCCCGTGCGGCCCGGCGCAGCCGCGCTGCGCATCGGGGCGTCGGGGCAGGGGGGAGTCGCCACGGATTTCCTCGACGCGGACCTGGCCATGCCGGCGATTTACGGCAAGGCCCTCTCTCCTGTCGAGATCACGTCACGGTTCGCGGCCCGAGCCCTGTCCCGGCCGGCGGATCCCGGGCTGCTGGCCTGCTGGCCGATGGATGAGGAGCGCGGCGAGCGCGTGGCCGACGCCAGCCCGCATGGACGGCACGCGCGCATCATCAATCAGGCGACGTGGATGATCGGCGGGCCGAGCTTTGTCGCCGACGTGCCCCGGTTCGGGACGTACGACCCGGCGAAGGATCCGCGCCGAGGCCACGGCTTGCGGTTGGCGTCTGACGATCTCTTTGATTGCCGGTGGAAGCCCACCCACGAGTTTCGCCTGCCCGAGCAGGCTCGCTCGGGCATCTACGCCGGCCGGCTGCGATTCCAGCACGAGGGAGAAGAACGGCTCTATCACACGGTCTTCATCGTGCGGAAGGCGGCGGCGCGGCCCAAGGCGCCCATCGCCTTCCTCTGCTCGACCAATACCTGGAAGGCGTATGCGGCCACGCCGTTCAGCCCGACCTGGAAGGGGATCAAGAAGTCGATCGGCAACAACGGCTTCGCCAATAGCCCCGGCAACCCGCCGGCATTCGGCTTCTATCGACCGCATCACGCCGGAGCGGGCACCTATCAGATGGGGTTTCGCATGCCCTGGCCCATTGTCGGCCCCTACACCCTCATGGGGCCTGAAGGCTGGGACTACAGTCATCTCTGCCGCCAGGATCGGCACACCCAGGTCTGGCTGGAAACTCAGGGATATGACTATGACGTCCTGTGTGACACGGATCTCCACCAGGATGCTCGCGTCCTCGACGGCTACCGGGTCCTGTTCGTGGTCGGGCACAGCGAATACTGGTCGTTCGAGGCGATGAACGCCGTCAGCCGGTTCCTCGATCGGGGCGGCAATGCCGTCGTGCTCTCGGGGAACACCGCGTTCTGGCGGGTGTCGTTCAATGCCGATGCCTCGATCATCGAGTGCCGGAAGGCGGATGCGCCGGGTTCCCAGGTCCGCGACGACCGCCGCGGCGAAATCTGGCACAGTCACGACGGCCGGCGCGGCGGGATGTGGCGGGAATGCGGCTTTCCGGCCTGGCGGTTGTTCGGCCTGGAGTATTTCTCGCTGGTGGGGGTGGGCGCGCCCGGCGTCGGTCCGTACACGGTGCGCCGCGCCGATCACTTTCTCTTCCGGCAGCCGCACGATCTCCAGTTGCGCGCTGGAGACACGTTCGGCAACACGCCAGGACGCCCGTTTCCGCAACCGATCGGCCACGAGGCGGATGCGCGCGTCACGACGATCGCGAAGTTCCTCATCGATCCGCCCCCCGACGCCGGGACGCAGCCGACCGAGGACCCGGCCGGCATCACGCTGCTGGCCGAGGGGTTCGCGGATCCGCGGCAGGTCGCTTTCGCCTGGGATTACTTCCAGCGAGCGGTTCCCCTGAGCAAGGCCCCGCCAATCCCGGTGGCCGCCGAGATGATCTACTGGGAGCGCCCGGGAGGCGGGCGCGTGTTCCACGCCGGCTCGATCAACGCGGGCGCAACCCTTGCGGCGGATCCGAAGTGGTCGGGCCTGTTACGTAATGTGTTGAGTCACTTCGGGGTCGCCTCGAGTAGTGGACCGTAGGGCCGGCTGTGCCGGCCGGACACCGGTTAGCTTGGGATCGCAGAGTGTGAGGGTCGGCTGCCCAGCCGATCCAGGCCGGCACAGCCGGCCCTACAGTCTCTGCTCCTCCTGTTCCATTGGTCGATCAGCGCCCAGGCCCCGTCACCGGCCCGTTCCCAGGCGTCGAATTCGGCGCGCAAGTCCGGCTGCGGTTCCAGAGCAGGGATCACGATTTCGACTTGTGCCCCCTCCGGCAATGGGGCGTGCCCTTGCGGCACGATCAGACCGTTCTTCACGACGCCAGGGATGACCATGCGATCGGTTGCCATGCGTCCTCAGCTTATTGTTTTGCCCGATTTCACCCCATCATCAGAGCATCAGCGACCGCAGTGCACCAGGCTTCCTGTTCAACTTTTTCCGCGTAATGTTCATCAAGGAAGCCGTTCCCGCCAACGGAGGTCAGTCCGCTCCGCGCAAGGAGTCCTCTTCAGCATCGGGATCGCGTCCTTGCAGGCGGGCCTTGAGCCGGGCGGCGGCCCGGCGCGGGCTCGGGGCCCGGACGACCGCTCCGCTGACGGCGATCCGCGTGGCACCCGCCTCGAGGACGCGCTCGACGTTCTCCTCGCCAATCCCTCCGATGGCGAACCAGGGCAGGGCGGTCGACTCGGCGGCGAGCTGGACAAAGGACAGGCCGGCCAGCTCGGGTTCGGAGAACTCCTTGGTGGCGCTGGGGAAGACCGGGCCGACCCCCAGGTAGCTGGCGCCCGCGAGGATCGCGGCGTCGAGCTGCGCGCGGTCGTGGGTTGAGACGCCGATCTGAGCCGCGCCGCCGAGGATCCGCCGGGCGTCGCGGACCGACACGTCCTGCTGGCCCAGGTGGACGCCGTCGCAGCCGGCCAGCCGGGCGAGGTCCACGCGGTCGTTGCAGATCATCGGCACCCGCGCGCGGGCAGTCACGATCCGGACCTCGCGGGCGCAGCGGAGCCACTCGCGGTCGGGCAACGCCTTCTCGCGGTACTGGATCACGTCCGCACCCCCGGCGATCGCCTCCTCCACGACCCAGGTCAGGTCGCCCAGGGTCGGCAGGCCGCCGACCAGGACCATCAGCCGCGCATCCCCCAGCGCGCGATGGGCGGCCACCGCGGTCATCGTCATCTTCTCAATCGTGTAGAGATCGTAGCGCAACACCTCGAAGCGGCCCGCCAGCCAGACGTCGATGAGCTTGCTGTATTCCTCCAGGGACCGGAGGGCTTCGGCGATCCGCTTGAAGTTGGCCGCCAGCACGGCGCGGGGGTTCTCCCGGACTTGTTCGGAAGTCGTCATGATGTGCGTGCCCACGTCCTCGCGGGTGTCGCGCGCTTCGACCAGGAGAGCGGCGTCCAGCCCGCGCTCGGCCTCCGCCAACCGGTGGCGGACCTCCTTGAGCCGGCGCGTCAGGCCAGGATCATCGAGCGCGAAGCGGACGTAATCCTCGACAACCCGCAGGCCCTCGCGCGCGCGGTTGGCCGAGGCATCGAGGATCCGTGCCAGGTCGACGCCACCGCCGGGTTCGCCCAGCTCCAGGGGGGGAATCCCTTCGGCCATCGGAATCGGACCCGACTCGACCTGGACCGACCGCCTCAGGTGGTCGTGCAAGGGTTGGCTTTTCAAGCCGACCTACCGGAGCAGCTCCGCGGCGGGCTC
>JAJPJC010000181.1 GCA_021324445.1 Isosphaeraceae bacterium | reverse complement strand
GCACCAAGATGATCGGCCACCTCGGGTCGTCGCTCACCGACGTGACCTACGTCTTCGACGAGCCGACGATCGGGCTTCACCCCCACGACATCCAGCGGATGAACGACCTGCTGCTGCGGCTGCGCGACAAGGGCAACACCGTCCTGGTGGTCGAGCACAAGCCGGAGACGATCGCGATCGCCGACCATGTCGTCGACCTCGGCCCCGGCGCCGGCACCGCCGGCGGCGAGGTGGTCTTCGAGGGCACCGTCGCCGGGTTGCGGTCCAGCGGTACGCTCACCGGGCGTCACCTGAATGACCGGGCCTCCCTCAAGCCGTCGGTGCGGACGCCGTCGGGAGTGATGGAGGTGCGCGGCGCCCGCACGCACAACCTGCGGGACATCGACGTCGACATCCCGCTCGGCGTGCTGGTGGTGGTGACCGGCGTGGCCGGGTCGGGCAAGAGCTCACTGATCCACGGCTCGGTGTCTGGCCGGGACGGGGTGGTGTCGGTCGACCAGACCCCGATCCGTGGCTCGCGGCGAAGCAACCCGGCGACGTACACCGACCTGCTGGAGCCGATCCGCAAGGCGTTCGCCAAGGCCAACGGAGTGAAGCCCGCCCTCTTCAGCGCCAACTCGGAGGGGGCCTGTCCGACCTGCAACGGCGCCGGGGTGATCTACACCGACCTCGCGATGATGGCCGGCGTCACCACGGTCTGCGAGGAGTGCGAGGGTCGGCGGTTCCAGGCGTCGGTCCTGGACTACCGGCTCGGCGGGCTCAACATCGCCGAGGTGCTCGACCTGTCGGTCGAAGACGCGGTCGGCTTCTTCGACGCCGGCGAGGCGCGTACGCCGGCCGCGCACGCGATCCTGCAGCGAATGTCCGACGTGGGGCTGGGCTACCTGCGGCTCGGCCAACCGCTCACCACCCTGTCGGGTGGCGAGCGGCAGCGGCTCAAGCTCGCGACGCACATGGGTGCCGACGGCGGCGTCTACGTGCTCGACGAGCCGACCACCGGGCTGCACCTGGCCGACCTCGAGCAGCTCCTCGGGCTGCTGGATCGGCTGGTCGACTCCGGGAAGTCGGTCATCGTGATCGAGCACCACCAGTCGGTGATGGCGCACGCCGACTGGATCATCGACCTCGGGCCGGGCGCGGGCCACGACGGCGGGCGGATCGTGTTCGAAGGCACCCCGGCCGAACTGGTGGCGGCGAGGTCGACACTGACCGGCGAGCACCTGGCGGCATTCGTCGGCAGCCGTCCGAAGGCTGCCCCATCTCGCTGAGCGAGTCCGCGTTTCCCACCCACCGGCGCCTCGAGCGCGTCGGCCAGGAACGCGAAGGCTCTGGAATTGACTGTGCCAGTTAGGCTCCCATCACGGCGCCGCTCGCCTCCCCTCCAGCACATCGCGCCAGAAGGCCGGCATATCCTGAAAGGCGGCCTGGTAGGCCAACTCCAGCGGGACGTTGATATAGGTATCCCGGTCGAGAAACAGAGGCATCTCAGGCAAGGAATCTCCGAAAGCCAGGTGGTTGACATAGGCCTCGACCGGGACGACAGCTCGATAGGAAGACAGTGTCACGGGCTTCTCGGGCGGGACGATCTCCTCCTCCTTGCCGTAGCGCGCCCAGATCGCCCCATGAATGCCCCGGGGATCAAATCTGCCGGGCGGGAACAGATCGACGATCATCACGTGCACGCCCTGCATCAGGGGCGCGTCCACCGTGTAGACGAACTCCTCCACGCTGGCCGCGCGGTCCTTATTGCCAGGCGAGACGATCTCCAGGAAGGCCACGATTTGATGACCGCTCGCATGGTGGATCGTCAACCTGCGGCCCCGCCCACTGGGGCCCGAGGAAGACTGCTCGGTGAGCGCATAATAGCCATCGGGCAGGAGGCCGCCGTTGAGCCTCCCCATCAAGTGCGTGATCCACGCGTTATGGAAGGAGTGGAATGTCCCAGCCTCCACCTTTGACCAATCATGCGCAGGCATGGCGAGGACTCCAGGATCCGCCATCTCCGCCATGGTACCAAGTCAGTGGAGCGGAAGTCAGCGGTCGAGCCCCAGCGCGGCGCCATCTGATATCAAGAAAACTTGAACTCAACACCCATCCTCTGCTGGCGGAACTTCGACCGGAGTCGATTGTAGTAGACTGGCTCGATCTCGAAACCGATGCTCGATCGGAGAGCCCGGATCGCCGCCTCAGTGGTCGATCCGGAGCCGACGAACGGGTCCAGGACCACATCGCCGACAAACGAGAACATGCGGATCAGCCGGTAGGCCAGTTCGACAGGAAAGGGCGCCGGATGACCATCCTTCGTGGTTGCGCCGGGAAGGTCGATCCAGATCGACCGGAACCAGTTCGCGTGATCGGATTTATCGATCAAGCTCAGCAATCGCTGTTGCGGGGTGGGATTCCGATAGGCTCCCGGTTTCCGGAAGAGCAGGATATACTCGACGTCGTTCTTGATGATCGCGTTGGGCTCGTAAGGCTTCCCCAGGAAGGCTGATCCGTTTCCTTCCACCTCGGTGACTGCGTTGGCGATCTTGTACCAGAGAATCGGCGTCAGGTAATCGAAGCCGATCCTCCGGCAACGGACAGTGATATCGGCGTGGAGAGGCATGACCCGATGGCGACCGCCCTTGCGCCGGGGGAGGCAGACGTCCCCCACGACGATGCAGAGGCGGCCGCCCGGGACCAAGAAGTCATAACACTGCTTCCAAACCTTTGAGAGCTCGTCATGGAAGCCTTCGTAATCCTCGAAGTGCCCGAGCTGATCCGACCCCGCGCCGCCGTCATACCGTTTCAAGGTCCAGTACGGCGGTGAGGTGACGACCAAATGGACCGCACGACCTCCGACCTCCAGCATGTCCCGCGCATCGCCTTGATAGAGCTCGTGGACCGTCCTCAAATCGGGACTCTCCGCCAGCGCACGGTCGCGCTCGCGGAATTTGCGCTCGATGGTGGATTCGCGAGTTCCGGGTCGATCACTCATGCTTGGATTATACCCCCGGAGCGGACAATATGACCCCGGCACGAAAGTAGGTCAGGCTGTCCAGCCTGACCTACTTTCGACCCCCACGGGAAGCGGAATCCAATGGAAGACCGAGGCATCGTGGGCGAATTCGCCCTGATCGACTGGATCCGCCGGCGCGAAGGAAAGCGCTCGGCGTCATCCTGGACCCAACTCGGCATTGGCGACGACTGCGCGATCTTGAGGGTTGGCGCAACTTCGGACCTGCTGGTGACGACCGACATGCTGATGGACGGCCGCCATTTCCTGCTCGAGCAGGACGGGCCCGAGGCCGCTGGCTACAAGGCGATGGGGGTGAACCTCTCGGACATCGCCGCGATGGCGGGCATCCCGCGCGCCGCGGTGGTCGCCGTCGCGCTGCCGCGTGGAGCCGCAGTCCGCGTGGCTCAGGGGCTGCATGCCGGAATGAGCGCGCTGGCCGAGCGGTTCGGCGTCGACCTGGTGGGCGGCGACACCAACGCCTGGGATGGTCCGCTCGTGATTGCCGTGACGCTCCTCGGCCAGGCGACCGCGCGGGGCGCCGTCCGCCGCGCGGGGGCGCGGCCCGGCGACGCCATCCTGGTGACCGGCCCGCTCGGAGGCAGTCTCGCCGCCGGCCGGCATCTGCGGCCCGTGCCGCGTGTCGACGAGGCCCTGGCCCTGCACGAAGCCGCACCCATCCATGCCATGATCGACCTCTCCGACGGGTTGTCCTCCGACCTGGGGCACATCCTCGACGAGAGCGGCGGAGTCGGAGCGGTCCTGGATGCGGAGGCGATCCCGATCCATGCCGATGCGACCGATCTGAGCGGCCGCGACGGGGTCTCGGCTCTGCTCCATGCTCTCAACGACGGCGAGGACTTCGAGCTCTGCCTGGCGGTCGCGCCCGACGACGCTGACCGGCTCCTGGCCGCGCCGCCGGCTGCTACGCGGCTCTACCGGGTCGGTGCGATCGCTGCCACGCCCGGGATGTGGCTCCGCTCCCCGGATGGGCGGCTGTCGCCGATCGCGCCACGCGGATTCGACCACTTCCGGACCGAAGGATGACGGTGGCACCATGCGCGTGGCCAGGACCCTGGATGGCCTGAGCGTCGACCTCGCCTCGGAGGAGGACACCGCCCGGCTGGGTTGCGCGCTCGCCGACGTCGTCGAGCCGGGCGTCGTCATCGGCCTGGTCGGTCCTCTCGGCGCCGGCAAGACCCGGCTGGTCCGGGCGATCGCCGAGACCCTCGGGGTCGATCCCGAGGCGATCTCCAGCCCCACTTTCGTCCTGATCCAGGAGTACGACGGCCGTCTGCCGGTCTACCACTTCGATGCGTACCGCCTGCCGGCACCTGGGGCCTTCGAAGACCTGGGAGTCGCCGACTACTGGAAGAGCGGCGGCGTCTCCCTGGTGGAATGGGCCGACCGAGTCTCCGCGCTGCTCCCCGACGACTGCTGGACGATCACGCTCCGCCCGACAGGACCCACGGCCCGCTCGGTCCGGATCGATCTCCCTGCCGCTCACCGCCACCTCGCCGACCGGCTGGCCGAACGCCTGGCCTGATCCCGCCGGTCCGCCCCGACTTTGACGCCCCCCCTCCGGTGACCTAAGGTTCGTGTCGGAGGACGAAGTTCTGCGGGAGGGCGAGACTCCGCCCGAGCCGCCCCCAGCACTCGGACGCGGCCTCGCGTTCCCATCCCGAGGTCGGGCGACAGACCCCCTCCTGCATGAGTCGGATGGTTTGGAGAACCGTTTTGATGAGCATCTCGACCCCGAGTGTCCTGGGTGGACCGCCACCACATTCCGAGGCCGACGGCAAACGACCCTTCATCCCCAAGGTCGTCACGAACTTCGAGGAAGCGGGCCTCAGCCATGCGGTCATCGAGAGCCTGGTCTTGAAATTCCTGGTGAATGCGGGGACGGCCTCCGGGCGGCGGATTGCCGCTGAGCTGGGCCTGCCCTTCGGGCCGTTCCCCGACTTCCTCCGCCAGCTCAAGAACCAGCAGATCGTGGCCTATACCAACTCGGCGACGGCCAACGACTACGTCTACTCGCTGACGGATACCGGCCGGGCGAGGGCGCGGCTTTATTTCGACGAATGCGCCTACGTGGGGACCGCGCCGGTCCCGTTCCACGACTATCTCGAGTCGGTGGCCGCCCAGACCATCACGACCGAGCATCCCAAGGAAGAAGACCTGCGCCGCGCGTTCTCCGACCTGTTGATCTCCGACGAGATCTTCGCCATGCTCGGCCCGGCCATCAACTCGGGCCGCGGGATGTTCCTCTATGGCTATCCCGGCAACGGCAAGACCAGCATCGCCGAGCGGATCACGCGTTGTTTCGGTTCCACGGTCTGGATCCCCAAGGTCTTGTCCCTGGAAGGCCAGCTCATCAAGCTCTTCGACATGGCCAACCACGAACCGGTCGCGGTCCAGGGCCACGGCGGGCTGCTCGACGAGTTCGAAGCCGACCGCCGCTGGGTTCACATCCGCCGCCCGACGATCGTCGCCGGAGGCGAGCTGCGGATGGAGGACCTGGAGGTCCACTACGACCCCACGACCAAGGTCAGCGAGGCGCCGCTCCAGCTCAAGAGCAACCTCGGCACGTTCCTCATCGACGACTTCGGCCGCCAGCGGATGCAGCCGGTCGAGCTGCTCAACCGCTGGATCGTTCCTCTGGAAAAACGGTACGACTTCCTCAGCCTGGCCAACGGCAAGAAAGTCCGGGTGCCGTTCGACCAACTGATCTTGTTCTCGACCAACCTCGAGCCCAAGCACCTGGTCGACGAGGCGTTCCTCCGCCGGATCCCCTACAAGATCAACGCCACCGACCCGACCGAGCCGATGTTCCGCAAGATGATCGAGATCTTCGCGCCCAAGCTGGGATTCCAGGCCATCGACCAGGCGGCCGTGGACTACCTGATCCAGCACCACTACCAGCGGGTCGGCCGTCCCTTCCGCTGCTGCCAGCCCCGTGACCTCCTGCTCCAGGTCCGCAATTACTGCGTGTACAACGGCCTCCCCCTGGAATTGAAGCCCGAATACTTCGACTTCGCCGCGATGAATTACTTCACCGTGATGTGACAAGCGATGAATCACCCAGCGCACCAATCAGATTGAACCACGAGATACAGGATTACTCAACGGGCGGGAAAAGACCCTCTTCGATTGAGCGTTGCATCAAGAAGTAAAGTCCTGGCCCAGCGCCCGGGATCGCCGGCCGGAGCCGGCTCCGATACGAACAGCCGGTAGGAGGGGGCTCCGTCCCCCGACCGCCACGGAACAACGTTACGTCTTTCCGCAACGCTCAGTTTCAGCGATCGGCGGACTCGGATGACGTCGGGATCGTTCATCGCCAGGACGACGATCGTGGTCCGCCCGACGGCGGTCCGGCCGATCAGGTAAGGGCCAGTTCGCGCGACAGATCGCCAACGTGGGCCTTGATGAGCCGTCCGAAGATCGCGATCTCGCTGGTTCGGTCGTCCTCGCTCAAGTGGCCCGTTGCCATGATGGTTCTCCTCTCCCCTCTGATCGGATGACCGTCCCCAGCCTCCATTCTACGCCCAGACACTGCGGTCGAGCGAGCGGTAGCCCACCGCCTCGGCGATGTGCCCTGGCTTGATGTCGTCCTGGCCCTCCAGGTCGGCCAGCGTCCGCGCCACCCGCAACACCTTGTCATGAGCACGGGCCGAGAGCCCCAGGTCCTCCATCGCCGCCTTGAGGATCGCCTGCGCATCCGGCTTCAAGCCGCAGTACTTCCGCACCTGCCGCGGCGTCATCCGCCCGTTGACCTGCGGTCCCCGCGGCCCGAACCGCTTCGATTGCCGCGCCCGCGCCTTCAGCACTTGCTCCCGCAATTGCGCCGAGGTTGGCCCCGGCGGCATCTCCGCCAGTTGGGTGAACGGCACCGCCGGCACCTCCACGTGCAGGTCGATCCGATCCAAGAGCGGCCCGCTGATCTTGCTCAGGTATTTCTCCACCTGCGGTGGCGTGCAGCTACAGGCCCGCCGCGGGTCCGAGCGATAGCCGCACGGGCAGGGGTTCATCGCCGCCACCAGGATGAACTCGGCCGGGAAAGTCGTGCTCCGCAACGCCCGGCTGATGGTCACCGAGCCTTCTTCCAGCGGCTGGCGGAGCACTTCCAGCGTCTTGCGGTTGAACTCGGGCATCTCGTCGAGGAACAGGACTCCCTTGTGGGCCAGGCTGATCTCGCCCGGCTGGGGCGTGCTGCCGCCGCCGACCAGGCCCGCGTCGCTGACCGAGTGGTGCGGCGGGCGGAACGGGCGGATCGCCATCAGCGCCTGACCGGGCTTCAGGAGCCCCATGGCGGAGTAGATCCGTGTGGTCTCCAGGCTCTCGGCCGGAGTCAACGGCGGCAGGATCGTCGGCAGCCGCTTGGCCAGCAGGGTCTTGCCGGTGCCCGGTGGTCCGATCATCAGCACGTTGTGCCCGCCGGCCGCGGCGATCAAGAGCGCCCGCTTGGCGTAGTCCTGACCCTTGACGTCGACGAAGTCCTCCTCGGTATGGGAGAGCTGGTGGAAGACCTCATCGAGGTCCACCGAGTGGGGCTCGATCTCGTGCTGGCCGGAGAGGAAGCCGACGGCTTCGGCCAGACTGCCGACGGGGTAGACGTTGAGCCCCTCGACGACGGCGGCCTCGGCGGCGTTGGCGGCGGGGACGAGCAAGCCGTCGCGGCGCTCGTCGGCGGCCTGCAAGGCCATGGCCAGGACGCCCTTGATGGGGCGAGTCTCGCCGGTCAGGGCCAGTTCGCCGACGAGGGCGAAGGAGCCGGGTCGTTCGCAGGCGATCTGACCGCTGCCCAGAAGCAGCCCCAGGGCAATGGGCAGGTCGAAGCCGCCGGCGTCCTTCTTCAAGTCGGCCGGGGCCAGGTTGATCACGACTCGGTCGACCGGTCGGCGGTAGCCCGAGTTGACGATCGCGCGCTCGACCCGGTGCGTGCTCTCGCGGACGGCGGCCTCGGCCAGACCGACCAGGACCGTCTTGGGCTGCGAGGAGAACGAGACGTCGACCTCGACTTCAACGGGAGTCGCGTCGATTCCGACGAGCGTGTACGAGGCAAGCTTGGCAAGCATAAGAGATTCTGTCCACGCCGGGAGCCACATCGATCACAGGCAATGAACCCTCAGGCCACCCCGAACGGCGGGCGGTTGAGGAAGAGTCTACCATGCCTTGATGGATTAATCATCCCCTGGCGGGAAACAATTCTCCGGCGGGGCTCAGGTTGCCTCTTTGCAGCGCTCGAGCAGGACGACGACCACTTCCTCGAGGGCCCCCGAGTATCCTTTGAAATGGGGCACGGACATGGTCTTGACGACCCAGCCCTGGCGGGCGTGAAGGTTCAAGGCTTCCTCCAGGCGCGCCAGGTCGAATTTCCCTTCGAAGATCTTGTCACGCGAGGTGACGAGCTTGTACTCACGCCCTCCGGTGGACGATGCGGGGGCGTCGGTGAAGGCGGCGGAGGCTGCGGGCGCGGGGGCGGTGTCCGCGGGACGGTCGGGTTCGATCTTCAAGGCCATGGCCGTCTCGGTGGGCAGCGCCCAGGAGGAGGCATCCAGCCCCTCGACCTCGATGCCGTGCAACTCGACGGTCGCGGTCGGGCCGGCGGCCATAGCCGCCGTCGCCCCGGCCGCCGCAGGGGCCGCCGAGCCGCCCCCGGCTGCCTTCGTGGCCGGGGGCGAGACCTGGAAACTCAGGCCGCACTTCCGGCATTTGATCCGCGCGCCGATCAGGCTCGACGGGATCTTGCCTCGCTCGCCGCAGGTGGGGCATGTGACGTAGGGCATCGTCCAGACCTCCCCTCGACCCAGGCGCGGGTCGGGTCGTGGCGCGCCGCGCCGCTGGAATCTCCCCGGAACCACCGGTTCGCCGGTTTCGCCGCGGGCCGCCCTGACCGAACGCTGAGATGTCGGAAACCGGGATCTGACTCGGCCCCTCACGTTAACGCGCCGCTCGGGTTGACTCAACACGGTTCTCTCCTTGCGGCTGCGCGCGATGGGGAAGATTCGAGAATCGGGCGAACACCGGTGCCATGTTTCAAAAAGCCAACACGGCGGAGGGTTGGGGGGGCGCGACCGCGCCGCTTCGCTTGACAGATTCGGAGGGGCTCGGAGAACATGTATGGACCGAAGCTCCTTGATGGTAAGGAGAAGCCGCACGGCTGTGCGCGGCGAGGCGCCCTTGGCCTGGGAAGCGGGAATTTATGGAATCCTCGACGGTCCTTCATCGGATTGATTCGCTGATCGACGACTTGCTCAACGACGGCGACTTATCCGCCTCGTCACTGGCCTCGATGCTGATGGCGGCGCGCGATTCGGTACGGGACGGATACCACGTGGCTCTGGCGCGGCGGATCTGGGACGCGAATAACGACCTGAAGTGCCGCCAGCGCACCCGGGGGCGTTATCGGCTCGACGTCCCGGCAGTGGACTGACGCATCGCGTGACCGGATCGCAGAGTCGGCGGTCCCCTTGCCTCGGATCGGCACGGGCGGCGGTTCTCCCTGTGCTGCGCCTCGTCCCAATCCGGCCGATCCGATCCGGGCGCGGTTCGGCGGGTGGAGGGTCGGTACGCGCCGACCCGGTCGGACGCGACGGATCGCCCGCCCGCGCGATTGGCGGCGGCGATGGACCGAGCCCAGCCGACCGCATCCAGGACCGCCTCCGGTCTGAGGCCGTTCCGCAGTCGCGGGGAGGCACCGGCGTTGCAGGATCGCCCGATCCTGGCCATTTCTCTGGTCGTGATGAGGACCCCCAAGGCGAGTGGGAGGCAGCCAACGACCTGGCGCGGGGCTAACATAAAGCCGTGACGGAGCCTGGGCGGCGAACCAGCCGGACGGCAGGAGTCCTTACCGCGGGGTCGATGCGATGCAAGCGCTCATCGGTGGAGTTCTCGTCGTGCTCGGCCTGATCCTGGCCCATGGGCTGTTGACCCTGGCCGAATTCGCCCTGGGCTCGGCACGGAAGTCCCAGTTGCGGGACTGGTCGAGCCGGGGGGATCGGGGTGCGGCGGTGGCGGTCCGGCTGGAAGAGGATCCCCAGAGCTTCCTGCCGACGATCCAGGCGGGGATCACGCTGCTGGGGACTCTGGCCGGGGTCTACGGCGGCGCGACCCTGGTGCCCGAGCTCGACCGCGCCATCGAGCAGCTCCGCCCCCTGGCCGCCTACCGCGGCCTCCTTGGGCTGAGCGTGGTCGTGCTGGGGATCACCCTGGCGACGCAGTTGCTGGGGGAACTGGTCCCGCGACAGATCGCGACCCGCCGGCCCGAGCCGATCGCCCGGCTGGTCGCGCGGCCCATCCGAGCGCTGGCCATCGTGGCCAACCCGCTGGTCCGGTCCCTGGGGACCGCGACCGATCGCGTCCTGGGGACCCTGGGCGTCCGCGCGGCGCCCGCGTCGCGGGTCACGGAGGAATCGATCCAGGTGCTGATGCAAGAAGGGACCAAGGCGGGCGTCTTCGAGGAGACCGAGCTGGAGATCGTCAAGCGGGTCCTGCGGTTCGGCGACCGCCGCGCCCGCGGGTTGATGACGCCGCGCAACGACATCATCTGGATCGACCTGGCCGACCCGCCCGAGGAGATCCGCCGCAAGGTCATCGGCAGCCCCCATTCCCGGTTCCCGGTCTGCGACCAGAGCCTGGACAGCCTGCTGGGAATCGTCCACGTCAAGGACCTGCTGGGGCAGGGCTCCACCGTCGAACCCTTCCGGATCAAGGGGCGCCTGACCTTGCCCTTGTTCCTCTACGAGGGGACGCGGGGGCTGAAGATCCTGGAGATGTTCAAGAAATCCGCGGTCCATAACGCGGTCGTCCTCGACGAATACGGGACGGTCGAGGGGCTGCTGACGCTCACCGACATCCTGGAGGCCATCGTGGGAGACATGCCCGACCGATCCGAGGACGAAGAGCCGCGGGCGGTCCAGCAGCCCGACGGAGCCTGGCTCCTCGACGGGCGCCTTCCCCTGGACGAATTCCGGGACCTCTTCGACTTGACGGGACTCCCGGAAGGGGACTTCCATACCCTGGCCGGCCTGGTCGTGGCCCACCTGGGCCATATCCCCCGGGTCGGGGAGGGCTTCGAGGGTTGGGGCCTGCAAATCGAGGTGGTCGAGATGGACGGCAACCGCGTCGATCGCATCCGGGTCGAGCCCCGGACCCCTCGCGGTCATCAGCCCTGAGCCAGGACGGGGCCTCCTGCCCGGTTGCTCGCCGCGACCCTGATGGGTCAAATGATGGAACGAAGAGTGATTTCTCCGGCAAGAAAGTAGGTCGGGCTTTAGCCTGACGGAATCAGAACGTCAGGCTAAAGCCTGACCTACGAAGCCAACGAGGGGAGCACGACGATGGTTCGATCCACGACCTCCCGGCGCGAATTCCTGGAGGCGATCGGCGGGGCCGGCGGGGTGGTCGCCGGTACCCTGGCAACGCTCGAATCGGCCCGCGGCTTCGCCGCCAACGAAACCCTGGAGGTGGCCTGCCTGGGCACGGGCGGCCGGTGCCAGGCCTTGATGAGGTCGCTGGCCCAGGTGCCCGGAGTCCGGATCGCGGCCGTCTGCGACGTCTACGACGTCCGCCTGGCAGAGGCCCGGAAGCTCGCTGATCCCCGGGCGGTCGCGACCAAGCACTATCGCGAGCTGCTCGACCGTAAGGACATCGATGCCGTCCTGATCGGCAGCCCCGACCACTGGCACGTCCCCATGGCCGTCGACGCCTGCAACGCCGGCAAGGACGTTTACGTCGAGAAGCCCCTGACCCACGACCTCGCGGAAGGCACGGCGATCATCGAGGCCCAGAACCGCAACCGCAAGGTCGTCCAGGTCGGCATGCAGCAGCGCAGCATGCCCCATATCCAGAAGGCGCGCGAGCTGGTCCAGAGCGGGCGGATCGGCGAGGTCTTCAAGGTCCACCTGAGCTGGAACCGCGGCGGCACCCGACGGTTCCAGCGCAAGCCCATGGGGATCGACCCTGGGCAGGTCGCCTGGAAGGACTTCCTCGGCAACGCCCCCGACCAGCCCTTCGACGAGTTCCGCTTCCGCAACTGGCGATGGTTCTGGGACTTCGGCGGCGGGCTCCTCACCGATCTGATGGTCCACTGGATCGACGTCGCCCACTGGTTCCTCGACGCCGACCATCCCCTCAAGGCCACCACGATCGGCACCTACTTCGCCGGCAAGGACGTGTTGCAGACCCCCGACACGATCCAGTGCACCCTGGTGTATCCGCACAACGTCCAGGCCCACTTCGAGGGGACCTTCTCCAACGCGACCTACGGCGCGATGATCACGTTCATGGGGACCGACGGGACGATCTACATCGACCGAGGCCGGTACGAGATCACCCCCGAGCATGGCAAGGGGAAGCCGGAGGCGTGGATCCTGGCGAGCCAACCCAACCGCAAGGGCGCGGATTTCTACGACACGCCCGACGGCGAGTTGCTCCACCTGACCAACTGGGTGGAGTGCGTCCGCAGCCGGCGGCGGCCCAACGCGCCGGCCGAGGCGGGCGTCAGCGCGGCCGCCGCCGCCCATCTGGGCAACCGCGCGTTTCGCTCCGGGGAGGTCGCCGTCTGGACGACGGGATGACCCTGGGAATTCCAGATTCCAGGATTCCAGATTCCCGATCCGGGTCCCAGATTCCCGATCGGCACCCCGGGACCCGATCCCGGGGCCGGTCAAGTCACCCGGTTGCGCGGGGCCTTGCGGCCCAGGATGCGGTCCAGGGCATCGGAGCTCTGTTCGATCAGGGCTTCCGGGTAGTGGAGGAACGGGTGGAAGTACTCGAACGTCACGAAGCCCTCGTAGCCGACCTGTTCGAACGCATCCATGACGGCCGGCCAGTTGGTGGTCCCGTCGAGCAGGGTGCGGAACGACTCCAGGCTATGATCGGTCCCTTTCTTGGAGAACTCCTTGAAATGGACGTTCTTGATCCGGCGGCCCAGGATCGGGATCCAGTGCTCGGGGAACTGGAAGAGCATGACGTTGCCGGTGTCGAAATGCACCTGGACGTGCTTGGTGCCGAAGCGGTCGACGAAGGCGTTCATCTCGCCGGGGGTGGTGAGATAGCCGTTGAAGCAGATGTTCTCGATGTTGAGAGAGACT
Source organism: Isosphaeraceae bacterium (assembly GCA_021324445.1). GTDB lineage: Bacteria > Planctomycetota > Planctomycetia > Isosphaerales > Isosphaeraceae > JAJPJC01. The sequence continues at coordinate 12,743 of JAJPJC010000181.1, read as the reverse complement.
CCCTGTTTCTCGGCCAGCGGCAGCAGTTGACCAATGGCCTCGCGGGCGCGGCGGTCGCAGACGTCGATCGGCACCGGCTCGCGGTCGGGAATCCAGGGGATGTAGGTCGAGCCGGCGATGGTCAAGAGGTTCTCGGTGCCCAGCTCGTGGGCGGCCTCGATCATCAGTCGGGCCAGCTCCAGGCCGCGGGCGCGCCGGGTTGAGTCGCTGTCGGTCAAGGAGTAGGGCCAGTAGAGGAACGAGCACACGCCGCTGATCGCGATGCCGATCTCTTCGGCCATCTTGCGGATCGCGCGATAGTTCTCGGCGGAGGATCTGGGCGAGAGGTCGTTGTCGAGATCGTAGTTCAGCTCGATGCCCTCGAATCCAGCATGCTTGGCGAGCTGGAGGCATTCGCGGAGGGTCATCCGCTGCGGGTAGGGGAACGCCCAGAGGTTGATCGATTTCTTCATGCGATAGGTCTTGGGCGAGGCCCGGCGGGCGTCAGCCGCGGCCTGGGGATCGGCCACGGCGGCGGGAACACCCGTGGCGGTCGCGGCGGCGCCGGCGACGGCCAGGGTCGAGCGCAACACCGCGCGACGGTTGAGCCGGGCCGGACCCCGGCCGATTTCTTCAGGGATCTCGGGTATCATCGCTGGAGTCTCCTCAGAAGGTCGTGGGTCCAGCTGTCCAGCCTGACACTCTTGCCCGCCAGGCGGGACAGCCGGACCTACCTGGACGCAGCACCATCGGTTTACCGGAGCGGACGTCATGTATCGAAAGCTGGGTTTCCACATCCTCGTGATCGCCTCGATCTCCGCGATGTCCGTCGGCGCAGCCCTCGCCGACGAGAAGCCGGCGTACGACCGCAAGGAGGACGTGATCTACGGCCGCAAGTTTGGCATGGCGCTGACCCTCGATGTCTTCACGCCCAGGGCCAATGCGAATGGAGCGGCCGTGATCTGGGCCGTCAGCGGCGGCTGGTTCTCGGCGCACGAGTCGATCAACATCGCCTTCCTCAACGAGCTGCTCAGGCGAGGCTATACCGTCTTCGCGGTCGTCCACGGCAGCCAGCCCAAGTATACGATCCCGGAGGTTCTCGAGGATATGCACCGGGCAGTGCGGTTCATCCGGTCGCACGCCAAGGATTATCACATCGATCCCGACCGGATCGGGATCACCGGCGGCTCGGCCGGGGGGCACTTATCGCTGATGCAGGGGACCGCCGGGACCCTGGGAGACCCCAAGGCCAAGGACCCGATCGACCGGGAGTCCAGCCGGGTCCAGGCGGTCGCCTGCTTCTTCCCCCCGACGGATTTCCTCAACTATGGCAAGCCAGGCGAAATTGCCCTGGGCTGCGGCATCCTCAAGGATTTCCGGGCGCCCTTCGACTTCCAGGAGTTCGACCGCCAGCGCAAGGAGTTCGAGCCGGTCACCGACGTGGGCAAGATCATCGCGCTGGGCCACCAGATCAGCCCGGTCTACCACGTCTCCCCCGACGATCCCCCCACGCTGATCATCCACGGCGACAAAGATTTCCTGGTGCCGATCCAGCAGGCCGAGCTGATCCTCGAAAAGCTCAAGGCCGCGGGCGTCGAGACCAAGCTCGTCGTCAAGAAAGGCGCGGGGCACGGCTGGCCCGACTGGTTCAAGGACATGGCGACCATCGCCGACTGGTTCGATGCACACCTCAAGCCGAAGAAAGAATCGGCGGCCGACGATCACCCGAGCACGAACAAGTAGGCTTGGTGATCACGGCGAAGCGTGGCGAGCCAATCCGCCGCTTGTGGCCTCGCGGAACCCCGCGGTATGCTGGTCCGTGTGGCGGTGGGATCGGCCGCCGTTGGCATAAGGAGTGGCCATGCGAAGTCAATTCATGCTCGAGTTCTGGCGAGACGGCGACTGGTACGTGGGACGGTTGCTGGAAGTCCCGGGAGTCTTCAGCCAGGGCGAGACACTCGAGGAGCTCCGTGAGAACATCCAGGACGCCTACGACCTGATGGTCACCCAAGATCGGCCCCCAGCCCCGCCTACGGCCCAGCAGCAGCTGGTGGAGTTGGAGGTGTGAAACGCCAAGCGTTTATGGTGGCCAACGACCTCCCATGGACAACTCAATAGCCCGGACCAGCCCGCATGACCAAGAGCAGGGAAAGCGGTGAGAACGAGGTCACGGACGAGGCGAAGCGACGAGCACGGAGCGAGAACCTGAGTTTCTGCTCCGTTCTCGCCACGATGCTGGCCGAAGCGAAGGCCAAAGGCGACAAGGCGCGGATCCGCAAGGTCGTCAAAGCGCAGAGATACTTGGGATGTAGGAACATCCGGAAAAGGAGAGGCCACTGATGCGGTGGTTTGCTGCGCATATCGTCATGGTTGTTGAGCTCAAGGAGACGGAGCAGGATCACTTCCCTGCCTGGGAGAATATCATCTTGCTCGAAGCCGCTTCCGAGGCTGAGGCGTTTCGCAAGGCGGAGGAATTGGGACGCGACGATGAGGGTGATGACGATGGTACGTTCCGCTGGGGCAAACAGGCGGCAAGGTGGGTTTTCGCCGGCATCAGGAAGCTGACGGAGTGTGCCCAGTCCGGCGACCGGCCCGAGGACGGCGACGAGATCACTTACCTCGAGTTCGAATTCAGAACGAGGAATGATGTCAAACGGTTTGTGAGTGGAAAGCCGGCCCCCGCCCTCATTAATGAACGTTATCGAACCATCGAGGCGAGCGAATCGGAGTCCGGCAAGAAGACCGGCACAAGCAAGAGGAAGCGTGTTTAACGCGGCGGCTTGGCGGACCCGACCCTCCCTAGCAGGTCCTACGATTGCGACCATCGCATTCGGCGGGCTGGTCACACCGGTCGCGACGGCACGCGGGTCCAGGCGCGCTTGAGCTGCAAGAACCGCCGCTCGTAGCCATAATACGAGGCCGCCGCCAGGCCGATCGTCAGCGCCAGGGTCGCGATCGCCAGCAGTTCGTCCTTGTTGGGGAACCAGGGGAGCCGGGAGAAGAGCCGCTCCCGCGCCCACAGCGCGACCTCGTGGTACATGTACAGCCCGTAGCTGATCTTGCCCAGCCAGACGATCCGGGAATAGGACAACGCGGCGCGGAGCCAGCCCTGGCCCCAGATCGCGACCATCACCACGCCCAGGCCCCAGAGCCAGACCCAGACAAAATCCCAGGTCCGGTGCCAGGGCGTGCCATGTCCCAGATGCGGCCGGGTCATCACCCAGCCGATCGCCAGATAGAGCGGCCACTGGAGCCAGCGCAGCCAACGAGTCAGGCGCGGGCGATCGCGATCCCAGCCCATGACCAGCGCCAGGAACACGCCGCTCAGGAGCGTGTCGAACTGGGTGAACGTGTTGTACACGATCAGGAGCTGCGACGAGGAATGATGGGCGCACCACCAGCGCGCGGCGATCGAGCCGGCGATCAGGGCGGCGACTATCGGGCGGCGCCATGGTCGGGAAACCAGGGCGATGAACAGGGGCACGATCAGGTAGAACTGTTCCTCGACGCAGACGCTCCAGAGCACGCTCAGCCAGTCGGGGGCCGGGCGGACCAGGGCCATCGACCAGTTGCCGAGGAAGGCCAGGAACGGGATGAGGTGGGTGCCGAGCATGGCGCGGTAGCCGGGGGTCCCGATCTGACCGTCGAGACCGGGGAGCAGGAAGAACCCGATCAGGATGAGCAGGTAGTAGAGCGGCCAGATGCGGAGGATGCGTCGGATCCAGAATGCGCGCAAGGCGATGTGGCCATAGCGCGCCTCCTCGCGGAGCAGCAGCGCCGTGATCAGGTAGCCGCTGAGGATGAAGAAGAGCTGGACTCCGTAGCCGCCATTCTCGACGAAGGCGTGGGCGGCACGGGAGCCGATCAGTCGGGCCAGGATCCCCGACGGCACGCCGCCGTGGAAGAGATAAACCATCAGGAAGGCGACGAACCGCAGGCCATCGAGCTCGGGGAAGTAGATGCGCTCGCGCTCGGCGGTCTCGGGCCGAGCCGGCGGCTGGTCGGGCTCACCCTCGGCGGGCGGGACCACAACGGCGATCGGCTCGTTCGGGGTCATGGCGTGCTCGATCAAGCCGGCAGGTGGGATGAGTCCGATCGCCGCGCGCCCGACCAGGTGAGGATCCGCGCGACCAGCCGCTCGGCCAGGTCGTCGCCGGGCTCGAGCGTCTCCGGCGCTGCCCCGGGCCGGACCAGGTGGAGCGTGTGCCGGCCTTGCCGCAGCAACTGGAGGTCATTGGCGACGGTCAGGTCGGCCCGGTTGATCCGGCCGGCGCTCTCGGCGCGGCGGATCAGCTCCTCCGGGCTGGCGCCGGAGAGCAGCTTGAAGCCGACCAGGTAAACCGAGGGCGTCCAGTCCCGAACTGAGCGGATCACCTTGGGCGTGCGCCGGCAGTGCACAACCAGGGAATCCCTGTCGGAGCTGACCTTGCCGGCATGCGGCTCGGGCTCGAAGTCGGAGACCGCCATGGCCAGCACGGCCACGTCGATCGGCTGCGTCGCGAAGACCCGCTGCAAGGTCGCCGCGTAGTCGGCGACCGTGCCCTGCGCCAGCGGCAGGCGGTGCAGGCGGTCGCGCAAGCCCAGCCATCGCTCGCGGAGCCGCACCAGCCGCTCCAGCTCGGCGGTGGGGTCGCTCGCATCCGGATCGAATTGAGCCCCTCGCAAGACGGGCAGCTGCGATCCGGGCACGTGGATGTGCCAGACCGAGGCCCCACGGTCCAGGAATGCCTCGCTGATTGCCGCGGCGAACCGGCCCGACGAGACGTTGGTGATCAGCCGCACGTCGTCGATCGGCGCAGTCGTCCCGCCACCGGTCACTACCACGTTCATCTTCTTTGTCCGTTGTCCGTTGTCCGTTGTGACAGACTCCCGCAGGTCTCAGACTGGTCTCTATCGTCGGCTGCGGATGGGCCGGCCCCGGGCGAGTCTCGGGATGGTGAGCAAGCCCTCTTCCGTTGTCGGTTCTCGTTGCCGATGATGATCCCATCGGCCCGCACTGGTGACAACTTTCCTCAACAACGGACAAAAGGACAAAAGGACAAAAGGACAAAGCCATGAACAACATCCCGGCGGAGCGACTGGCGCGCGAGCTCTTCGAGGAGATGGCGCGGTGGCCGATTTTCGACCCGCACACGCACATCGATCCGCACCGCCCTGCGGCGCGGCACTTCGACGAGATCCTGGGCTACCACTACTATACGGAGCTCGCTCATGCGACGGGGATGCCCGTGGACCGGGTCGCGCCGGAGCTCGACCCGGCCACCCGCGCGGCGAACCTGGCGGAATACCTGGATCGCATCGATTCTACAGTCCAGTACTCCTGGCTGTTAGAGATTGCCCAGAGCTTCCACGGATTTCCCCACGACCGGATCACGCCCAGGACCATCGGCGAGCTGCTCGAGCGGGCGGACCGCCGCCACGAGGGTGCAGCCTGGGACCGCCAGGTCTGGCAGGCCAGCCGGCTGGAAGCCGTGTTCTTGACCAACGAGTTCGATGACCCGCTGGAGGGCTGGGACACCTCGGCCTACATCCCGTGCCTGCGGACGGATGACCTGGTGCTGAAGCTGGACCAGCCGCGGACGATCGAGCGGCTGCGGGCCGCCTCCGGGGTCGACGTGCAGGATTACGCCGGGTTGCGCGCGGCGATCGGCCGGTTGTTCGAGAGATTCGTCGCCCGGGGCGCCCGCGCCTGCGCCATCAGCCTGCCGCCTGACTTCGCTCCGCACCCCGCTACGCCGCGGCGCGCGGTCACCCCCATCCGCAAAGCCATCCACCAGATGGACCTCCGTCCCGACGAGCAGGAGGAGATCCGTCGCGCCGTCTTCTGGATGCTGGCCGAGTTCTGCGCCGAGTTCCACCTCCCCTTCGACCTGATGATCGGCCCGATCCGCAACGTCTATCCCGCGGGTGTGCCCGGGGGCCGCGACCTGTTCGACCGCCGGGTGAGCCTGTATGACTACCGGGAGCTGTTCAACCACTTCGCCAGCGTGACCTTCCCCGTCTCAACCCTGGCGCCCGACGCCGCCGCCGAGCTGGTCGCCTATGCGTGGATCTTTCCCAACGTCTTGCCGATGGGGCACTGGTGGTATGCCAACGTCCCGGCCTTCATCGCCGGGGACCTCCGCGCGCGGCTCCAGGCCTTGCCGAAAATCAAGCTGCTGGGATACTATTCCGATGCGTACAAGCTGGAGTTCATCGCGCCGAAATTCAACATGTACCGCCGGGTTCTCGCCGAGGTCCTCGCCGAGGACGTCATCCGGGGCCGGGGCTGGTCGGTCGATCAGGCGCTGCAACTGGCGCGACTCGTCTTGCTGGAGAACCCGCGGCGCGTCTTCGGCGGCGCCGGGCGGGACGCGAGTCCGACGCTGACGATTTGACCTGGGCGGCGACACAGGTCATGCTTGGGATAAGCGGCGGGATCGCGATCGGTTGGGGTCCGTCGTCCGGGCTGCACGGATCACCCCGAGCCATCGGCTGTCCGACCGCGCGGGATGAGATGACACGACCAGCGACGGTGGAGTGGGATCGGGCTCCGGCCACTCATCGGGGCCGGCTCTCCTGAAGGGATCAGCCGCCATGGCTTACAGACGACGGGAAGGCACCAGATCGGTGGTCCTCGCCCTGATCTTGGCCCTCGGGGGTCAGTGGATGGTCCACGCCCAGAGGCCCGGCCTCTCCACCGGGAGCGGGGTCGGGACCGGCGCCGGGGCGGGCGCCATGTCCAGTGCGAATACCGGCGCCGGCGGCGCCATGTCCAGCGCGGCCACGGGCGCCGGCGGCGCCATGTCCGGTCGGGGAGACGGCCCCGGTACGACGCTCGGCGGCGCAAGTGGTGGGGTAGACGCCCTGCGGCTCGGTCCTCGCACCGGGACCGTCCCGTTCGGACCTGGCGTGGATGTGTCGTTCCCCAACGATCCCTACTTACTTCCGTTCCTGATGCCCGAAGAGAGTCGGAATCTGCTGGAGAGCAAAGCACCCACCGGGGTGACTCCGGACCTCCTGGCAAATGCCCGACTGATCGCCGACCCGGCGGAGCGGAGCCTGGCCCTGCGCCAGATCGCCAACGGCGCCATGCTCAGCAATCAACTGTTCCTGGCCCACAACACGCTGGAGGAGGCCATCACCGCCGCCTCGCAGGTGACCGTGCCCTTGGTGCGCGACCAGCGGCTGATCGGGCTGGTCACCTCGACGAACCTCTTGACCAGCGACCTGCTGCGGGTCGCGCGGGAGAACCTGGGGACGGCCACCGCACCCGAGCTCGAGCCGGCGCAGCGGCCGGAGGCCGGGGGAGCGAATTCGTCGCCACCACGCGCGGAGCCAACGGTCCTGATCCGGCTGGCCCGGCTGGAGTGGCGGCGCGGCCTCTACCTGGCGGGGATCATCGGCAACCCCACGTATCGCAACGAGATGCTCTACCGGGTCGCGGAGAGCCAGGCCATGGGCAGTGCCGCGGTCGCCAATCTGGCGGCGGGCCCGGAGGGCGAGTCCCTGGGGAACCGGCCTGGGACGGCCTCAGCGCTGCAACCCAGCCGTGCGCCGTTTCCCGCTCCCAGCCCGCCCGCCTTGCGGGGCGGGCGACCGGACCGGGTCCAGCGCCCCGAAGTCGCTCCACCGGCTCCTCTTCCGGCCGCGCCAGCCCCGGCTTCCCCGCCAGAGGGGCGCAAACCTCAGGATGCCCAGGTGTACGATAAGCTGGCCGATGAGTTTCTGCTCGGGGCCTGGGACGCCGCCAAGACGATCGACCGCTTCATCTGGCGATACCGAGCCATGGTCCGGATCGCCTTATCGGCCTCCGATTCCCATCAATATGCCCGGGGCATCGCGCTGGCCCGAACGATCGAGAACGCCGAGTCGCGCGCCGAGGCCCTGATCCTGCTGGCCGAAGCCGAGTGCCGCAACGCCGCCGCTCGCGGCACCCCCGAACTGGCCGCCACCGCGACGGAAGCCTACCAGGCGGCCGCCGAGGCTGTCGCCGCGATTCCCCAGGATGGCTTGCGCGGCGTGATTACCGGCATCCTGGTCGACAGCCTGATCGCGGTAGGCCGATTCGACGATGCCCGCGCCTGTACCGTGATCCATCCTGACCAGGCCGAACGGTTCGTCGAGCTGGGCGCCATCGCCGAGTCGCAAGGGCGGCGGGGTGCCGCGGACGATGCGCGGCGCTGGATCGCCACCGAAGCCCCCGAAGGCTATCGCTCGGCGCTGTACCGGCGCGTCGCCGCCGGCGTCCTGTGGGCCGTCGAGCAGAACCGCAGCCGCGAACTGACCGGAGGCGAGACGCTGCCGCCGGGAGCGCGATGATCGACTCAGCCCCGGATCATCGGCCCGGACCGGGCCCCTGACCGCCGCACCAGCCCGTCAACCGGAGGGAGCCCGGCCGAAGAAGGCTCCGTAACGACACTTGACGTCACGGATGCCGGCGTGCACAACGTGGATGTCGGCAGCCAGGACGAACAACCGGCAGCCCCAGTTCCGCATGCGAGCTGCGTAATCCGGGCCGCGGGAGAAGACTCCCCAGGGTTTCTTGGCCTGTTCGCAGGCGCGTGCGATCGATTCGATGGCCTGGAGGCAGCGAGGGTTCTCGAAGTCGCCGGTCACTCCCAGGACCTGGCTGAGGTCGGACGGGCCGACGAACAGCAGATCGACGTCCGGGACTGCGGCGATCTCCGCGACGGCCTCGAGCGCGCCGGCCGTCTCGATCTGGACGCCGAGGAACGTCTCAGCGTTGGCGCGGGCGGTGTATTCGGCCAGGGGGACCAGTCCGAAGCGGCCATCGCGGTTGCCGCCATTGAGGCCGCGCTCCCCCCGGGGCCAGAACTTGGCCCAGCGCACGGCCTGCTCCACTTCACCGACCGAGCGGACCATACTGAGCATGAGCCCGCCGGCACCAGCTTCGAGCGGGCGCATCACGGCGGCGTAGTCCGTCGCCGGTAGCCGGACGAAATGGTCCATCCCGTAGCTCCGGGCGGCCATCGTCGCCAGCTCGATGTCCTTCATTGTCAACCCGGCGTGTTCCAGGTCCAGCCACAGAGCGTCAAACTCGCCGTGTTCGCCGATGATCTCGATCAGCTTGGGGCTGAGCAACTGGCCGCAACCGAAGACCCGGACCACCTTCCCCTCGGCAAGCATTGCCTTGATTCGCGGCATCCTACGACTTCCCTCCCCTCGACCTATCTTGGAGAATAAGACCCGGCTGGATCGCGGCGCGCTCCCACAGCCGAGTCCCGCGCCTCCCGCTCGGAGAATTGCAGGCTAACCGGTGGAACGAGCCGATCCAAGGGGTCTGTCGCTCGGCGTTCGACCAGACTACGGGGGAAGGGCCGATCGTGCGATGTCGCCATCAAAGCAAGCCGCTGGAGCTGAACACGGGCCAGGTCTTCTGGCGCTTTTTCTTCCTGGTCTTCTTCGTCATCGAGTGCTGGCTCTGGTACCGCATCCAGCGGTTGCCCGTACGGGTCCCCGCGCATCGCGTGATCTGGTTCCTGCTCCGCTCGGGCCAGCGCGTCCTGCCGGCGATGCTCCTGGCCGGGACTTGCACCGTTCTGGCGCTTCTGGTCGTCAAGTTGATCATCGAGCCGCTCTTGCGAGTCTGGCTCAACCCCAGGGTCGACCCTTCGAGCTGGATGTTCCACCTCTCGGCCGGCGAGTCGCCGGTGGCGGGTCTCGCCGGCCGTTGGCATGCGGCCGGGCGCTGGCAGCCCGGTGCCTTGGTCCTGACGAATCGCCGGATCTGGTTCTTCCCGGCCGGTTGGGGCGTCGAACCCTGGTCGCTGGCCCGGGAGCAGCTCGCTCGGGTCCAGACCGCTCCCTCGCGGCTGGCTGGGCTGGCGTCCATTCGAAACTGGCCGGACCGGCTGCACTTCTCGGCCCGGGATGGGGAGCACGCCGCGTTCGCCGTGGCCGACCCCGACGCGGTTCTGGCCTGGTTCGGCGCCCCCGAGCGACCCGACGGCGACACCACCACCCACCGCAACGCCCCCCAAGGAGTCTTTGATGTCTGACCGCTTCACCGTCTTGATCGCCGACTTCCTGGATGAGACCTCGATCGAGTCGGCCGTGCTGGGCGAGATTGCCCAGCTCGTCATGGCCCGGGCGATGGACGAGTCGCAGTTGAGCGGGTACTTGCCCCAGGCGGATGCCATTCTGCTCTTCCACGACATCTCGATCATCGGTGAGGCCAGCTTCGCGCAGGCGCCGCGGTGCCGCGGCATCGTCCGCGCGGGGGTTGGGTATAACAACATCGACCTCGAAGCCGCGACGGGGCACGGAGTGCTCGTCTGCAACGTGCCCGATTACGGCACGGAGGAGGTCGCCGACCATGCGATCCTGTTCCTGCTGGCCCTGACCCGGCACCTGGTGCCCTCGCACCAGGCGATCCGAGCCGGGACGTGGGACTATCGGACCGCGATCGGGACTCCCCGGTTGCGGGGCAAGACCTTCGGCGTGGTCGGCTGCGGCCGCATCGGGACGGCGACCGCCCTCCGCGCCAGGGCGCTGGGGCTCGACGTGGTCTTCTACGACCCGTTCCTGCGCCAGGGGATGGACAAAGCTCTCGGCATTCGCCGCGCCTACCAGCTTGAAGAGCTGCTCGAGCAGAGCCATTTCGTCAGCCTGCATTGCTATCTCGACGCGACCAACCATCACCTGATCAACGAGCGGACGATCGCACGGATGCGGCCGGGCTCGATCCTGATCAACACGGCGCGGGGCCCACTCGTCGACGAGCACGCCCTGCTCGAGGCTCTGGACTCGGGCCGGATTGCCGCCGCCGGCCTCGACGTCGTCGAGCGCGAGCCGCTCGACAACGACCGGCTCCGCCAGCATCCGCGCGTCCTCCTGACACCCCACACGGCGTTTTACAGTGTGGAGGGATATGCCGAGCTGCGGACCAAGGCCGCCGAGGAAGTCCGGCGCATCCTGCTGGGCGAGCCGCCGCGAAACCCGGTGAACCTGCTTGCTCATCGCCTGGGATCATAACGTCCGAGGAAAGCCAGGCACGCCGTCTACTGGGGGCTGCGCTAGCTGACGCCGGCTCCGACCCCGGCCACCCCTCCCGCCCGCGTCAGCGCCGCCGGCGTGGCGGGGTTGCACCAGCCCCGGCACATCGGAGAACGGCACCGCCTACTCCCGCCCGCGTCAGCGCCGCCGGCGTGGCGGGGTTGGGCGGCCCGAAAGGCCGACTCATCGCGGATCGCGAATCATGAGTGTCGCATCTCAGTGAGCGGAACGCACCGTCCCTGAGAGAGGCGTTCGACCGTTTTCCAGCCCGGTGTCGAAACCAGGCCCTCCGGTTGCTCCTGGACTCTTCGTTCCGCCGGAGCGCGGTTTTTCCACCGGGGCCGCCTCCGCCGCTTTCACCTCCTCGGTGGACGTGTGATCATGGACGATCTTCCACCCCTCGGGGAGCTTGCGGAAGATGACCGTGAAGAGCCCGCCGGGGGTGGTGCCGTCGGGCATGGTCAGCCGCCAGCGTCCCCGCGCCAGGACTGCCTCAGGGCCGAGCGGCTCGAGGTCCAGCGCCGAGAACGCGAGCCGGCCCATGGCGCGGCCCTCCGCCTGGTACCGGCGTCGATACCGCGCGCGCATCGCCTCCCAGCCGTCGATCCGCTGGCCGCCGGACTGGAATACCACTTTCGGCGAGTTCCAGTAGCCGCCGAGGAAGCCGTCGAGGTTCCCGCTGTTCCAGTCCACGACCTGACGATCCAGCACGGCCCGGACCACCCGGATCGACTCTTCGGGATTGCTCTGTCCACAAGCCGGCGCCACACCAGCCAGGACCACCAGCGCCCAACTCCTAGATCCGATCCAACGCGGTTCGACCATCATCGGAATCCTCTGCTGCGATCGATCGCCGGAGGTCCTGCAGGTGTACGCTGACCGGACCATCGCCGGAATTCCTGCGTGTCGGTCGGGTGACCGATGAGCGACGCTCAACAATCGATGCATCCAAGCCCGGTTCCTCGATTGACAATCCGAATCATATCAAGTTGAATCCCTGCAGCAGCACTCCGTAGGATACAGCCGGGTTCGCCGATGGCAGACTTCGCCAGCGTGATCGACAGCGGCCTGTACCATGGCTTCTCCGACAAGGGCAGGCGGTGCTACGTCCGGGGGCTGGCGCACGTGGTCGAGCCCGGCGGTCGGCTGTTCCTGAAAGCGTGTACGCGAAGCCCCCCTGGATCAGGGGGTCAGCGCCGCCGGGAGCCCCCGTCCCCGCTGCCGGGTGATCCGGATCGGCCCCGAACCACCCACCGTCACCGCGCCCTCCGTGACGGGGAGCCCGCGCCGGAATCCGCCCGCACGGCGGAATCGCCAGCCGTGATGTGACGTAAGTCCAAGCGCCGTAAGGCTGTGACGAGCGTGATGTAATTTTTTTACCCGGGATTCGTGACGTAAGTCCAAGCGGCATAAGGCCGTGACGTGATGTGACGTAATTTGCGGGGGGTTTCTCAACTTAGTACAAGCCGGCAGCGGCCGGATCGAGCACCCCGGCGCGGGGGTCTTGAGGCGGTGCTCGCACCAGTTCCCCGCGGGATCCGGAGGCAACGGAGCCGCGCGGTCGCCTCGGTGACCCGTCTCAGACACGCCCTGATGAGTTTCAGCGATGAGGAACCGGGAATGGAGGGGCCGCGGTGGGTGTTGCGGCAGGAGCAGTAGGATACCTTCGCCGACGGCTGGGAGGTCGAATCTGTCCGGCCAACCCGGATCGAGGTGAACCCGGGGTTCACAGTGGTCAAGGTCTCGGAGGGCGGGCCGAAGGAGTG
>JAJPJC010000104.1 GCA_021324445.1 Isosphaeraceae bacterium | reverse complement strand
TAGGGTGGGTGCAACTCACCAACGGAAGACCTTGGCAGCCTTGATGATCGGTGGGTTTCACCCACCCTACGACAGCGATTTCCAACCCTTCCGGGACAGACTCTCAGTCGCGGCCGCGTGCTGACATACCCAGTCCGGAGAAGCGAGGAACTCGAAGAGAGCAGTGCTGCCGCCACGGAGCGGCTGCTCCTCTGGCTGAACAGGGAACACGACTCAGAAATCGAAATTGACGATCTTGCGGATCCACAAGGCCCCGAGCAGCTCGGCCCCGAGCGTCAGCCCGATCAGGACCGGGTGCTCGAGCAGCCGGGACTCATACGCGGGCATGACCAACATGAAGCCGCAGAACATGACGATGGGCAGGCCCAGCAGGATCACCGCCTGCAACCGTCCCTCGGCGGTCAGGCTCTTGATCTGGCCCCGGATGCGGTAGCGCTGGCGGATCACGCCCGCGAGCTTGTCGAGCACCTCGGCGAGGCTGCCGCCGGTCTGCTGCTGGACCATGACCGCGGTCACGAAGATCTTGATCTCGAGCAGGCCGGTCCGCCGGGCCAGGTCGCGCATGGCCACCTCGGGGGGGAGGCCCAGGTTCTGCTGCTCATAGCAATAGGCGAGCTCGCCGGCGATGGGCTGGGCAAACTCATCGACCACTGACTGGAGGGCCTGCGAGAGGGTCTGTCCGGCCCGGACCACGCGCCCCATCAGGTCGAAGGCGTCGGGCAATTGCGCCAGGAGCTTCTCCAGCCGCGCTTTCCGCTTCAGGTGCACGTTGAGCACCGGCAGGGCGGCGCCGATCACCGCGGCGGCCGCGGCGGCGATGGGGCTCTGACGCCACAGCCCGACCAGCACGCCCAGGACCAGCCCGGCGGCCACCGACAGGGTCAGCAGCTTGCGGACCGTCAGGTCGTCCTCCCCCGACTGCTCGACCATCGTCGCCAGCCAGCGGCGGAGGTCCGACTTCGGCTCCAGGTCGCCGGACGCCTCGGCCACGAGCTGGTTGAGGTCCTTGAACAGCATCGCCTTGCGGGCCCGCTCGCGCTGCCGCCTGCGGAACTCGTCGTCGATCCGCTGACTCACGCGCGTCCGGTCGCGCAAGTACAGGTCCGAGAAGATCGAGTAGGCCCCCGAAACCGCGGCGACCACGGCGCCGAAGGTCAACAGGGTCAGGTAGGTTGGGTCCATCTTTATTTGTCCCTGGTCCGTTGTCCGTTGTCCGTTGTGGGAGCTGACGCTCCGGGGCGCCGTCGGTACGTCTTTTCGAGTGACTGGTCTCTCTCGGGTGAGGCCCGTCAGCCCGCGTCAGCGAACAAGGGACCACGGACCACGGACCACGGACAAAAGGACAAAAGGGTCAGACATTCAGGACGCGTCGTTCGAACATGGAGATGGGCAGTCCGACGCCGGAGACCTCCAGCCGCTCCAGGCACTGGGGCCGCAGACCGGTGGCGAAGAAGTAGCCCTGGGCGACCCGGAAGTCGTCCACGCCGGTCTGCTTGAATCCGAAGACGTCTTGCATGCTGATGACGTCGCCTTCCATCCCGGTGATCTCGGAGATCTTGATGACCTTGCGCACGCCGCCGGGGAGTCGCGCCACCTGGATGACCAGGTTGATCGCCGAGGCGATCTGGCGGCGGATGATCCAGATCGGCAGGTCGAAACCGGCCATGCCGACCATCATCTCCACGCGGCTGAGAGCGTCGCGGGTGTCGTTGGCGTGGATCGTGGTCATGCTGCCGTCGTGGCCGGTGTTCATGGCCTGGAGCATGTCGAGGGCTTCGGCGCCGCGGCACTCGCCGACGATGATCCGGTCGGGCCGCATGCGCAGCGCGTTCTTGACCAGGTCGCGGGTGGTCACCTCGCCCTCGCCCTCGATGTTGGGCGGGCGGGTCTCCATCCGGACCACGTGCCGCTGCTGGAGCCGCAGCTCGGCGGCGTCCTCGATGGTCGCCACCCGCTCCTCGGACGGGACGAAGGCCGAGAGCGCGTTCAGCAGCGTGGTCTTGCCGCTGCCGGTACCTCCCGAGATGATCACGTTGATCCGGGCCTGGACGCACGCCGAGAGGAACTCGATCATCTCCCGCGTGATCGCCTTGTGGGCGATCAGGTCGGCGACCAGGAGCGGCCGGGTGCCGAACCGCCGGATCGACAGCAGGGCGCCGTCCAGCGCCAGCGGCGGGATGATGGCGTTGACGCGGCTGCCGTCGGGGAGCCGGGCGTCGACCATCGGGCTGGTCTCGTCCACCCGCCGGCCGATCCGCCCCACGATCCGCTGGATGATCTGGACCAGGTGCCGGTCGTCGTGGAAGGCGATGTCCGCCGGCTCCAGCCGCCCCCTCCGCTCGACGTAGACCACCTTGGGACCGTTGACCAGGATGTCGGTGATCGTCGGGTCGCGCATCAGGGGCTCGAGCGGACCCAGGCCAAACGTCTCATCGATCACCTCGCTGACCAGCCGCTCCCGCTCGTTCAGGTTGAGCAGGTCCGAACCGTGGCGGATCAGCTCCTCGGCCGCGCGCCGCACCTCCAGGCGCAGCTCCTCCTCGTTCATCGAGCCAATCGCCGAGAGGTCCATCCCGGTGATGAGCTGCTGGTGGAGCTGCCGCTTGATGACGAGGAACCGCTCCTCGTTCGTCAGCGGCGGGGCCCCTGTGCCATTGCGATTGGTCTGAAGTCGACTCATCGGCAAGCGTTCCTTGGTCTGGATCGACGCGCACCGCGGGCGCCTCAGTGAGCCGCCCTCGGTCGCCCGTTGACTCCATGTGCCAGCTTGGTCACGCTGCGGGAGACGGCGGCCCGGGGCGCTTCCAGGACGACCGGCACGCCATTGTTGCTGGCGCGGTTGACCGCCTTGGGGTCGTTCGGGACATAATGGAACACCTTCATGCCCAGGACCTCCTCGACCTTGGCGGCCGGCACCTCCTTGGGCTGGCCGTAGCGGTTGACCACCAGCCGGAGGCGATCCCGACTGATCCCCAGGCGCTCGATGTACTCGAGGGACCGGCGGGCATTGCGGAGCGAGACGAAATCGAGGCGGAGCACCAGCAGGGTCAGGTCGGCCTGGCGGAGCACCTCGATCTGCTCGGCGCGGAACGAGTGGTCGAGGTCGACCAGCACGTAGGGGAACAGCGCCTTGGCCAGGTAGAGGGCCTGGTGCACGCCCTCGGGCGTGATCCGCACGACGTCGTCGAAGTGGCGGGGCGGGGCCAGGAGGCTCACCCCGCTGGAGTGCCGCACCAGCGAGCGTTCGAACAGCGTGCGGTCCATCCGCGCCACGTTCTGGCACAGGTCGGCCAGGGTGAAGGTCGGCTTGAGGTCCAGCAGGGCGGCCAGGTCGCCGGTCTGGAGCTTGAGGTCGATCAGCGCGGCCGACTTGTGCTGCTTGGCCAGCACGGTGGCGATGTTGGCCGCCAGGGTGCTCGAGCCGCTGCCGCCGCTGGGGGCCAGCACGGCGATCATCCGGCCGGCCTCCTCCTGCACCGCCATCGACGCCCGCCACCGCGCCAGGGCGGCCATCAACTCGGGTTCGAGGTCGGTCTGGTCGAGGTAATCGTCCACCGCCCCGCGCAGCGCCCGCAGGACCAGCTTGGGGTCGGCGGCCGGGCCGATGGCCACGACCCGCTCCCCATTCTGGCGCGGCAGCTTGCCCAGCCAGTCGAGCACGTCGAGCGACCGCTCCGGCTCCACCGGCAACATCACCATGATCAGATCGGCCGGCTCCCTGGCCAGGTACTGGGGCGCCAGGCCGAGGCGGACGACGCTCGAGACCGGGCAGTTCAACCCCTCGCGCAGGAGGATTTTCCGGACCTCCGCGCCTTGCTTCTCGTCGTCGGTGGCCAGGAACGCGTTCATGGTCGGGTCAGGCTCGCTGGTGCAGTGTGGGGTGTTCGGTGTTCAGCCGCTCGCGCCTGCGGACAAACGCAGTCCCGGGAAGCGGGGCACTCGAAGAGGCCTCAGAAGGCGCCTGGGACGGGGACCCTCTTGCTGAACACCGAACACTCGGAAGCGGTACACCGAAGATCGGGGCCGGCGCCGCAGGCGCCGCTCAGGAATCCGCCGGGGTGAGGATCACCTGCCCCTCGCTGTTGCCGCGGATGGTCCGGATCGTCACCCGCTGCTTGGGCGGCTCCACCTTGACCGTCGGCGGGGCCGGCGGCGGGGGCGGCGGCCGCCGGGCCAGGGCTTCACCCCAGGCCTTGATCAGGTCCTTGGCCCGCTCGTCCCAGGGCCGGGACGGAGCCTCGCCCAGGAACTGGATGTCGTGGACGGTCGTGGGCAGGACTTTCGCTGGCGAATCATCTTGCGGGTTGCGCAGCGTCAGGTGCAGCGTCCCCTTGGTCTGGCCCAGCGACAGCTTGGCTGCCTGACTGGGAGTCACCTGCAAGGTCACGGAGCGAAGGTCATTGGCGCTCACCTTGTTCTCGGCCGGGGCCTCCACGCGCTGGTCCACGGCCAGGATCTCCACGTTCTGGAGCAGCGTGGTGGTGACGCCGCCGCCGGTGTAATCGTAGGCGCCGCCCCCCTGGACGGTCAGGAGCACGTCCACCTTGTTGCCGGGTAGGATGAACCCGGCGACACCCGAGGCCAGGTTGGTGGTGATGGTGAAGGCGCGCATGCCCTCGGCGACCTGCGCGGCCATCCCACGGTGGCCCTTGGGGCTGAGCTTGGAATCCAGGATTGGCTCGTCCTTGACCATGCTGGCGAAGGCCGAGCGCTCAATGGCATCCTCGATCTTGAGGACGGCCCCGGCCGGGATCAGCTCCCTGGGATAGTCGCGGGTCTTGATCAGGTCCTCGGAGATCAGCATGCCGCGGGAGATGTTCATCTTGGCCACGACGACCGGGACGGTCTCGGCCTGCGGCTGACCGATCCCGACGTAGCGCCGTACGCCCACGGCGGCCGTGCCGCCGAAGACCAGGGCCAGTATGACGGCGACAATCGATTGGGGTCTCACGGTTCACCTCGGCTCCACGGTCTGGGGTGCTGTCGGGAAGTGATTCGGGTCTCACGGCTCACTCGGTCCAGGGGTCTGGGAGTGAGAGGAATCGGCCACGGTCGCCGCGGCGCCGGCCGCCCGGGTCGGCGAGTCGGGCCCCGGCTGCGGGAACGTGAACGGAGCGTTGGACTGGCTCCAGAGCCACACCAGCGTGGCGACCAGCCCGATGCCCATCATCGCCGAGAACGGGATGAGGCGGCGCCGCCGGTCGGAGCGCTTGACCTCGGCCTCCACCCGGTCCTCGGAGGTGATATGCCGGCCCAGGCAGACCAGCCGGATCCACAAGAGCTGGATGTTCAGCCAGGTCTCCTGGAGCGAGGGGGCGGTCAC
Source organism: Isosphaeraceae bacterium (assembly GCA_021324445.1). GTDB lineage: Bacteria > Planctomycetota > Planctomycetia > Isosphaerales > Isosphaeraceae > JAJPJC01. The sequence goes on along the minus strand of JAJPJC010000104.1, from coordinate 3,044 downwards.
CAGCAGGACCAGGGCATACACCCCGGCCGCGATGCAGCCGGCGATCATCACGTACAAGGTCAGCGGCAAGCCCAGCCAGGCCCCGATGGCCGTGACGAACTTGACGTCGCCGGCACCCATGCCCCCCATCGCATACAGGACAATCATCAGCGCGAACCCCACCAGGGCGCCGAGGAAGCTCCCCGCCAGCGCCGGCGCCCCGCCGTGGAATCCGTGGTAGATCAGCCCGCCGGCCACCAGCGGGAAGGTCAAGAGGTTATAGACCTTGAATTTCCAGATGTCCGTCACGCCGGCGATCAGCGCGGCCACCAGGATCATCGTGATCGGGATCGGGAAGACGTCGAGCACGGTAATCACCCCCGATGTTCGGTCCCTCCCCATCAAGTCCGGCTCCGCCCTGGAGAGGGATTGCGCGACGGCGAGACAAGGCGGATCTTCCGATCAAGGCGTGTTACGAAGGCCAAATCCGCGCGGCATCGAGCCGCTGCGCCGGGCCTGCCGCCAACCCGGGGCTGACTCGGGGCGAGGGTCGGTCTCCAGTACCCCCCACCGCGACGAATCCTCCCCTGGCGGCCGCCGTGACCCCGATTCCAACGGCTCTGCGCGCTGTGGTGCGAAACAGCATCTGCTGTGGCGAAACGGCATCACTCACCGCGGTCACGCCGCGATCCCTCCCCTGGGGACACCCAGCCGGAGCGATCGGCGTCCGCGGGCCCGGACGCGGCGGTCCACACCGCATCGGGCTCAGATCGAGCCCGCCGCGGTGTTGTAGAACATGGAGACGTTCTGGCCCAGGATCTGCGCCGCGGCCGCCACGACGATGGCGATCAGCGCCAGCAGCAGGGCATACTCGGTCATGGTCGGGGCGTCTTCACTCCGGATGAACTTCTTGGCCGAGGCGACGAACTTGGTCATGGGATCGGTTCCCGATGGATTGGGTAAAGAATGGCTTGATGGAGCACGGAGGTTCGACATTCCCACCGCGGAGGCCAGGTGACGAATCCCGCCCCTCCAAACCCGGATCACGAACAACGAGGCGTGGAGAACCGGCCACGCCCTCCGGCATCCATAGCGATTGTCCCACCTGGATGAGCGGCAGCACGTCCTGCCCGAGCAGTTTGGCCACCGCGAACACGACGACCGGCAGGAGGCCCTTCTCCCCCATCGTCGCGTCCGATTCCGCGGCGGTCGACTTCTCTCGATGGTCAGCTATGGTACGCCGATGAGCGCTGGTCCGCAAGGGCCGACCCCTCCACTCCCCACAATGGACCAATCCCCTTGCCTGTTCCAGCCAGGAAAGGGGATCGGCCAGGTGCGGAACCGAGGATCCAGGTCGGTCTCGCCTCAGACCGAGCCGGCGACCGTGGTGAAGAGCGTGGAGACGTTCTTGCCCAGGACCGCGGCCGCGGCCGCCACGATGATGGCGATCAGGGCGACGAGAAGGCCATACTCGACCATGGTCGGGGCGTCTTCACTCCGGATGAACTTCTTGGCGGAGGCGACGAAGTTGGTCATGGAAGCTGCTCCTGTGCTGATGAAACGAACACGATTCACATCGTCAACGTGTTTCAGCGACGGCGATCGCAACCTTGCGTTTTTCTGCTTTCCCGTCGCTTCTCTTCGCTGCTCGCCCTGGGGTAAAAGCATGGGGCGTACCAATCGGCGGCAAGGCCGGTCAAAAAAACCGCCGTCCGCGGGGCAACGAGGGCACGAATCCGCCTAACTCCAGCCGAACCAAAGAGTTAGATAGACCCAGGAAAGTTGCGAAGGATCCGGGAAATCGTCAACTCCGTTCGCGGCTTCCGCGCCGGGGCTCGTGGGGTGTCAACGAACGTAGACAGCCGCTTGTAACCCCCCGGCCCCGCGTGTTCGGCTTCCTTGACAGTGGGACCAGTCCCCCAACCGCGGCTTGGGGTCGGAGTCTCCTGAGTCCAGACCCTCGGTGCCTCCGCCGAAGACCCAGGCGCGTGCTGTTGCCAGTGATTGAAGTTGTTTGACGGTCCAAGCGCAGCGCAGGGCGTGCCGGAATCCGACTCCCGGCGACCCGGCAGCCGTTCCGATGTAACCCGCCGTCGCTCCTGCACTTGAGCGATCGGTCTGATTTGTCATCTCAGATTGGTTTTGATCGGCGAAGCCGCTCCGCGTCCAGTGGCCTGGGAATCTCCTAGACTGATCTTATCAGGTGATGACAAAACCAGTCGGCGCTCGACCGAAGGCTTGGGGATTGCTTGGGTCAGCCGTTCGGGGGGGCGTTCGAGGCTCATGCCGGACAGTCCGGGGCAGGCACGCTCGGACAGCTCGGGAGAACCGCTTGGGCAGCGACCCCTCGGGTGTTCGGAACCGAAATCGGCTCGATCCTGGCGCATCCCATGCTGGACCCGCCAGTGCCGTGCCTGGCCGGGAACGTGGGGAGAACAGGAACCATGAAGGCGGCGACTCAATCGAGCCGGGCGAACGACGGAGCGAGCTTCGGCGGCGAGATTCCTCCGCGATGGGCTGTCACATCATTCGTTATCACAAGTTTTCTTGTAATATTACTATTTTATAATCATTCTCAATTTCATTACGATTTTATACAATACTATATCGGCGCGAAGAATCTCGCGGAGACAGGCGACCCGTATTCGCGCACGGGCAGGGAGCTGGGACTTGCCACGCCGATGGAGAACTGCTATCCACCGCTGATATCGTACATGTGTCTCCCCATGGCGCGGCTGCCCTTTGACGCGGCCTCGCGCCTCTGGCTGGGGTTCAACCTGGCGCTGACGGCCGTTCTCGCCTGGCAACTGGTTGCCGCGATCCCGCTTCGCGGGGCCTCGCACTTGAGGACATGGCTCCTGGCCCTCGGCTTCCTGATGGCGTTTCCACCCCAGCTTACGGGCACTTCACTCGGTCAGGTGAGCGGCCTGGTGGCGGTGCTGATCTGCGGCGCCTATCTGGGCGCCCGGGCCGATGCGGGGTGTTGGGCGGGCCTGCTGCTGGGATGGGCGGCCTTGCTCAAGATCTTCCCCGGGTTCCTGATCCCGGGCTTCTTTCTTGCGGGC
>JAJPJC010000451.1 GCA_021324445.1 Isosphaeraceae bacterium | reverse complement strand
GGCGCCGAAGCTCATGGTGTACAACTCGTCGCTGGGCCTGGTGAATTCCGTGTCGGCCTTGAACACCTTCGGGGCGACGATCACGACGACGACCTCCGTGACGGCTGGGCAATCGTACTACATCCGGGTCCAGGCGGCCGGCGGTCCCGGCGCGGTGGGCGGCTACGGGCTGCTGGTCAACTTCGGCAATCAGTCCCAGGCCCCGATCCCGCCTCCCAACACGGTGGTGGCCTCACAACCAGACCAGGGAGGCGGTTCGGTCAACAACGCCATACTCGGCGGCGGCTCCCCGACGACCGGCCAGGGTGGGAACTCGAGCGTCGGGATCAGCCCCCTCCAAGGATCCTGGCTCGCGCTCGGCAATCTTTCCGGCTGGGTCGACTCGATGACCGTCTCCACCGCGCCCGGGCCCGTGTTCCCCACCCCCACGACCACCACTCCGGCCCCGACCGGAGCAAGTCCAGCCGGACCGACCAGTGCGCCCGCCGCCCCCCCGGTGAGCCCACCCGTCCTCACCAGTGCGGTCAGCGGCCCTGTCGTGGAACAAGGAAACTCCACGACCGCGGTCGCCCCGCCGCCGGTCATCACCCAGGCGGTGGACGACGTCCTGGCGACCTGGAATGCCCACCACCACAAGGCGCATTCCTCGCATCACCACCGGCGCGGAAGGATCTGAAACGACCTCTCTTGTAGGAGTCGGTTCCGTCCGGCGACGGTCGATCGGCGGACGGAGCCGCCTCCTACAGGAAGGAGGCTCCGTCCGGCGCTCTGGGGCGTTCCGAGGCTCGGTCACAAGCGGTGCTGGACGTGATACAGCGGGTAGGTGCCATAACCCTTGTGGAGTGGCGTCTGACCGACGTATCGGCACTCGAAATCGGCGACGCCGCCGGCCGTGGCCAAGGCGGCATACGCCTGGCTGGCATAGACCTGGCCGGACGGGGCGATCGGCTCGATCCGCGCCGCCTGGCAGATGTGGCTGCCCAGGAACCGGAGCCGCTGTGTGATCGGGTCCGTGCAGCGATAGGCCGGTCCGGCATGCAGATCGATTCACATGCTCATGTCTTGAGTCAGCCCCTTGTCGGTCCAGCTCGGGGTCCCAGCCCTGTGTCGGTTTCGGCCCTCGGAAACCGTTACCGACGCTCCCGTGTTCAGCGCCCGCCGCGGCGGGGGGCTGTCCCGAGGGAACGGCCGCCGAGCGGGCTGGCCGCTCCCTGGTCCTTCACAAGGGACTTGCTCGGATCGCGGGGACACGATGAACTGGGGTAGTTGAGCCTGGTATCGTGGAAGGGGGGATCGCGCGAACCGGTGCACCCAGCCATCGGTTCACTCTTCAACCACCGGGCGATGGGAGGTCGGCCATGGCGAAGAAATCGCAACGACGACCCAAGCGAATCGTGCGTGGAGAACCGGCAGGCATCGGCCGCCGCTGCGGACTCTGCGGCAAGACCCGCAAGCTCACGCGCACCCCATGCTGCGGCCAGTGGATCTGCGACGACGAAGATCAGTACGTGCTCTTCTCGTATGCCCGTAACAGTTGCTACCGCAATCACGACCACTACACCCTGTGCAGCCATCATTTCAATGAGGGGCACCAAGGGACGTGGCAGGACTGCGCGAAATGCCTGGAGGACTTTCCCACCGAGTTATATGTCTACTATGGGACTAATGAATACAACTTCGAGAGGCTGGCCAATCCGCCCGCGTACGAACCGACGCGTTGCAGTCAGTGTGGCACGGTGATCCACCTGGGTGAAGGCGGTTATGCGATCAGGGCCGGCGAGTACCTCTGCCTGCGTTGCTCGGCGCGGGACTTCCCATCGCGGCCTGCCAAGAGAAAGAAATGATCGGTGTTGGGCGCGGTTTCCTCTCCGGTCCCCGCCGTGGGCCGCGCGGCGATCGGACTGGTCCGGACAAGGGGCGCGGGGAGCCGGCGCAGCTCGGTCACGCGGCCGACGAAGCCCGGGTCGTGAGGATTCCAACCCTCGCCAGCAGGATCGCGCGATGGACCGAACGGGGACCTAGTCGTTTGAGCGGCTCGAGGCGTTCGTGGCCCTGATCCGGTCGGGTGGCAAGGCCGCGCGGGCGATGCGTGCGCTGGGGATCAACCAGCCGGCGATGTCCAAGCGGCTGCGCTCCGTGCAGCACGCCGGTCCCCTGCTCGATCGGCCCTGGCTGGTGCGGAAGGGGAAACGCTGGGAGCTGACCGAGGAGGGCCGCCAGGTCTGGCCGGCCGTGGTCCAGATCGTGGACCGCCATGAGAACCTGGAAGCGTTCCTCGCGGGGCACCGGGCGGCTGAGCCCGCCGAGGAATCGATGAGGTCTTGCATCACCAGGGGGTGCTCGGCCGGATTCAGGTCGCGCTGGAAGTCGGCGGTGGGGCCACGATCCTGGCTTCGGTCCACGGCGGCTTCGGGGTGGGCATCGTCAGCGAGGCGGCGGTCCTGGAACCGACAGGTCTGCTCCTCCGTCCCCTCGACCCGAATGCCTTTCCCCGGATCGAGGCCACGCTGATCGGCCGCCGGCTGGGAGGCTCAGGCGACCATTGGGACCTCTCCGAGCAGGCCCAGACCTGGTGCGCGGTGTTGCGACGGATCGCTCGAAGCAAGCGAACCCGAGAGCACCTGAGGGCGAGCCGACCGCGGCCGAAAACCGCACGCGCGCGGCTCGCGGCCCAGATGACCTTGATTGAGCAAAAGCATTGACAGCGGGCCGGGGCCGTTTCATACTGGAGACCATAGGGAGTGGCGCCGGGCGGCCGAGCCGCGGGCTCGATCGTCCCCCGGGAGAGTGGAGGTGAGCTCCGATGCCGGCGGTCACGACTCACCCAGCCTGTTCGAGCGGCCGGCCCGCGCGGCGCGGGGCCGTCCCGGCTCAGACTACGGGACCATGCGGCCGATCCCTCCCGACCCCGTTCGCCGCAGGCGGCCGCGCGCACCTGGCTGGCCGCGCCGCTCCCGATCGCAGACCACCACCCGAGCTCGTCCGGACCATCCCGCACTTGCCCGGCACCCCCCAGGGCCTCGACCCCACCGACCGACAGAACCAGGCCGGCCGGACCCGCCGTCGTGGTGCCGGCGGCAACCTTCCGGCCTGACCTCAGGGGATTCGTCCCACGAGGGTGTATGCATGGAGAATCCTGATGCATCCCTCGCCTTTGGGATCCCAAATCCTCGCGGCGCGTGGTCCGCGGCCCCCTGCACCTCCTATAAGCTATGGAGGTGCATCACGGACCGGAGACCTCCGGGGCCCAGCGCCGGCAGTCGAGGGCCTCTCTTGTGGGAGGAGCAGTCCTGGGCCGAGCAAGAGAGCGCAACGGAATAACACCCAGATGGAAGCCACGACAATATCGATTGCGGGACTTGTGATGGAGATGAGGACCACGCGGATCAGGGGGAGTACACGAGAATCTTTGTCTCTGACAGAGAGTCTGTTCCGAAAGCCCCGGAGGGGCGATCGGACGGAGCCAGGGGCGTCAGCCCCGGAACTGGGGGCCTCCCCAGAACACACACCCCAGCCGCCGCCGCAACCGCCGGCAAGGCCGTGGGTTGCGGCGGCGGCTGGCCCAGCCCAAGGGGTGGGGTGGGTGGCTCGGCACCGCACCAGGGGCCGACGCCCCTGGCGACGTGCGTCCGCCCCCTGCGGGGGCTTCAGGAACAGACTCTAAGCTTGTCTTCTGCCCATTTCCGTAACTCTTTTAAGATCAATGACTTGCGGAAATAGTGATCGCGAGGACACTGAATTCCGTAATTCCTTGTGCTAATTGAGTTTGCGGAGACTGATTGGGGAAGACATCTTGGAGACAACTGTAAAATGGCAAAAGTCAAGCTAAGCGTCTGGAGGTTTTCTGTCGCTGCCTGCGCGAGGCTCCCCGACCGACAACAAAAACCTGAGGACCCAATTTGACGACCGGAAATCTGACCGAACGAACCTGCGGCTCCACGGATCATGGTCTTCCCACCAAGGGGCAGCTCCGAGCGGTCGGGCGAATTGCGGGAGAATCCGAGGATGGGCGGTCCATTCGGAACAGGTCGGTTCTCGGGACGAGGATGGGTTTGATGAGACAGACCGTGGCCATAATGCTGATCGCCCTGTCGGGGTGGGGTGTTGCGAGGGCCGCCGACCCGATCGATTACGACCGGGACATCCGGCCGATCCTCGGCAAGCACTGCGTCACCTGTCACGGTGCCGGAAAGCAGAAGTCCGGTCTGCGGCTCGATGGGTTGTCGTTCCTGCACCGAGGGGGCGACCGGGGGCCGGCGATCACCCCCGGGGCGGCTTCGGAAAGCGTTCTGGTCCAGGCGATCTCCGGCGATGGGTCGGACGTGCCGATGATGCCGCCGAAGGGAGACCGGCTCAGCGCGGAGGAGGTCTCGCTCATCCGTGCCTGGGTCGAGCAAGGGGCCCATGGAACCGTCGAGAAGACCACGAACCAGCCGGCAGAGCGGGCGAGCGATCACTGGGCCTTCCGCCCCGTGGTCCGGCCGCCGGTACCGGCGGTCCAGAGCGTGTCCTGGGTGCGCAACCCGATCGACCGCTTCGTCCTCGCCCGGCTGGAGCGCCAAGGGATTCGGCCTGCGCCCGCGGCGGACCGCACGACTTTGCTCCGCCGTCTGACCCTCGACCTGACGGGTCTGCCGCCCACGATTGCCGAGGTCGAGTCCTTCCTGGCGGACGACCGGCCGGATGCCTACGAGCACTGCGTGGAGCGCCTGCTGGCCTCGCCGAGTTACGGCGAGCGCTGGGGCCGGCACTGGCTTGATGCCGCCTGCTATGCCGATAGCGGCGGCTATGAGTCGGACTATCCCAGGTCCCTGTGGAAGTATCGCGAGTGGGTCATCAAGGCCCTCAACCGCGACCTCCCGTTTGACCAGTTCGCTATCGAGCAGTTCGCCGGCGACCTCCTGCCCAATTCGGGCGGCGCGGAGCAGGTCGCCACCGGCTTCCTTTGCACGGCGATGTACGACGGCACGCTCGGCCAGGGTGAGAACGCCCGGCTCAAGATGACGATCGACCGGGTCAACATGGTCGGGACCGTATTCCTCGGACTGACCCTGGGCTGTGCGCAGTGCCATTCGCACAAGTTCGATCCGATCTCCCAGCGGGAATATTATCAATTCTTTGCATTTCTCAATAATCTGGAATCGGCTCGCGAGCAGACGGAGGCCGATCGGAGTGATGCCCTGCGGGCGCAGGTGAAGGCCCTGGAGCAAGAGCTGACGGCGTACGAGCAGGCCGCCGGGCGGCGTCAGGAACGCTGGGAGGCGAATCTGGATGCCGCGTCGCGGGCCAAGCTGGCCCCCGAATTCCGGGCCGCGCTGGCGGTCCCCTCCCAGCGGCGGAGCCAGTTGCAGAAGGACCAGATTCGCGCCGCATTCCTCGAGCAAGATCCGGGGCATCGGCAGCGCCTGGCGAAGATCCGCTCCCTCCGCGAGCAGGAGTCGCGGATCGCCCAGACGCCGGTGGCGCGCGAGCTGGCAACGCCCCGGACGACCCACGTCTTCCGCCGCGGCGAGTTTTCCGATCCGGGCGAGGTGGTCGCGCCGGATGTCCCGGCGGTGCTCCCCCGGCTGAAGGCCACGGCCGGCCGGCCCAGCCGGCTCGACCTGGCCCGCTGGCTCGTCGCGCCGGAGAACCCGCTGACCGCCCGCGTGATCGTCAACCGGGTCTGGCAGCACGATTTCGGCACGGGCCTGGTCGCGACCGAAGATAACTTCGGGCTCTCGGGCGAGCCCCCCAGCCATCCGGAGCTGCTCGACTGGCTCGCCAGCGAGTTCATCGCCACGGGCTGGAGCCTGAAGGCCCTCCAGCGCCTGATCGTGGGATCGTCGGTCTATCGCCAATCCTCGCGCGTCCGGCCCGAGCTGGCCGAGATCGACCCGGCGAACCGGCTGCTGGCCCGGCAGCGCCGGCTCCGCCTCGAAGCCGAGGTCATCCGCGACGGGGCCCTGGCCGTCAGCGGCCTGCTGGCCCGCAAGCTCGGCGGTCCCAGTGTCTTCCCCTACCAGCCGCCGGGAATCCTGTTGGGTCGGGCCACCAAGGCGGATTGGGTCGTCAGCCCTGGCGCGGACCGGTACCGGCGGGGTATGTACACCTACTTCTGGAGGTTGACCCCCTACCCCTTGCTGCGCCTCTTCGACGCGCCCGATACGACCACCGCGTGCACGCGGCGGATCCGCACCAACACCCCGCTCCAGGCCCTGAGCCTCCTGAACGATCCCACGTTCACCGAGTGCGCCCAGGCCCTGGCTGAGCGGCTCCGGAGGGAAAGCCCGGGAAGCGATCGCGATCGGGTCCGCCACGCCTTCCGCCTCTGCCTGGGGCGGGAACCCAGCCCGGAGGAGTTGCGGAAAGTCGAGAGCTACCTCGCGGAGATGCCCACGGCGGAGCCCAACCGGAGCGGCAGTTCCGCCACGGAATGGGTGGGCCTGGCTCGGGCCTTGCTCAACCTCGACGAGTTTATCACGAGGGAGTAACCTGGATATGATGATGCCCACACCCGACCTGCTGCGGGCGCGCCGCAGCTTCCTCGGTCACTGCGGATTCTCGCTGGGTTCGATCGCCCTCCAGGCCCTGCTGGGCGGCCGTGAGGCCACGGCCGCCACGCCGGCCGTCCGGCCAGTCCGATCGATGGCGCCCCGGCCCCCGCATTTTCCCGCGCGGGCCAAGAACGTCATCTACCTGTTCATGGCCGGCGGCCCTAGCCAGCTCGACCTGTTCGATTACAAGCCGGTGCTCCAGAAACTCGATGGCCAGCCAATCCCCGAGTCGTTCATCAAGGGGAAGCAGTTCGCCCAGATCACCGAGAAGCAGCCCAAGCTGCTGGGCACCCGCTACCGGTTCCGCCGTCATGGCGAGTCGGGCACGGAAGTTTCCGAGCTGTTGCCGCACACGGCGACGGTCGTGGATGACCTGGCCGTCATCAAGACGGTGAAGACGACCGAGTTCGTCCACCACCTGGCCGAGCTGGTGATGTGCACCGGCACGCCGCGGTTCGGCCGGCCCGGGATCGGGGCCTGGGTGACCTATGGCCTGGGGAGCGAGGCCGACGACCTGCCGGGCTTCGTGGTCCTGCCCGGAGTCGGAGCCCTGGGCGGCATGGCCCGGACCAAGGAGGCCGTCTTCGCCAGCGGCTTCCTCCCCTCGGCCTATCAGGGGGTGCCGCTCCGCCCCGTCGGCGAGCCGATCCTCAACGTCACCAACCCCAAGGGCGTGACCCGACCACAACAGCAGCGACTCGTCCGGCTCATCAACGACCTGAACGAGGAGCGGCTGGCCGAGACCGGCGATCCCGAGATCGCCGCCCGGGTCTCCTCCTACGAGCTGGCCTTCCGGATGCAGGCCGGCACTCCCGAGCTGCTCGACCTGCGCGGTGAGAGTCGCGCCACCCTGGCGATGTACGGCGTCGACCCGGACCGGCCCTCGTTCGCTCGCAACTGCCTGCTCGCCCGGCGATTGGTCGAGCGCGGCGTCCGGTTCGTCCAGGTGATCCTCGGCGACTGGGACCATCACGGCAATATCCACCAGGCGCTGCCCGCCATCTGCCGCCAGTCGGACCAGGCCTGCGCCGCCTTGATCAAGGACTTGAAGCAGCGGGGCTTGCTCGACAGCACGCTGGTGATCTGGGGCGGGGAGCTGGGGCGCAGCGACGTCGCCCAGGTGCAGAAGACCGGTCCGATCGGCCGGGACCACCACATTGACGCCTTCACCGTCTGGTTGGCCGGGGGCGGTGTCCGCGCCGGTCAAACCGTGGGCGAGACCGACGAGATCGGCTTCAACCCGGTCGACCAGGGAATCCACGTGCACGACCTCCAGGCGACGATCCTCCACCTCCTGGGTATGGATCACCGCAAGCTGACCTACCATTATCAAGGTCGCGACTTCCGCCTGACTGATGTGGGCGGAGAGATCGTCGGGGCCCTGGTATCCCCGCTAGAACGTAGGTCAGGCTCTCAGCCTGACATTCTTGGCAACCTGTCAGGCTGAGAGCCTGACCTACGGAGAGAATTCCGTCAGGCTGAAAGCCTGACCTACGGGAGAGAGCTGATGCTCGGGTACCCCCGAATCCTGATCGCCGGCGGGATCACCGGCCTGCTCGCATCGGCCGCGGTCGGGGACGAGCCCCGACCGCGCGCGGATCGCACTCCCGCCTCGACCGCCGCGGCCGAGTCCTTCGAGAAGGTCATCCGGCCGTTGCTGGCCGCGCGGTGCTGGAAGTGTCATGGACCGGAGAAATCGAAAGGGGGCCTTCGGCTCGACTCGGCGCAGGGGCTGGCCAAGGGGGGCGATTCGGGAGAGGTCGTGGTGCCGGGCCAGCCCGAGGCGAGCCTCCTGGTCCAGGCGGTGCGCCGCCAGGGCGAGATCAAGATGCCGCCCGATGGCCGGCTGGAGGACCGGGAGATCGCGGCCCTGGTCGCGTGGGTCAAAGCCGGTGCGCGATGGCCGGAGTATCCCCGCACCGCGGCCGCGGCTGCGGCGGAATCGGCCCGCACGCACGACGACGCCTGGCGCGTGCCCGCGGGCGAGCCCGACCCGCGCTGGGCCCTGCGGCCGGTCAAGGACCCGGCGCCGCCGGTCGTGCGTCAGGCCGGCCCGGCACCATCGCCCCTGGATCGCTTCATCCTGGCCCGGCTCGAGGCCAAGGGACTCTCGCATGCTCCGCCGGCTGACAAGCGGACGCTGATCCGTCGAGCCTATTTCGACCTGATCGGGCTGCCCCCGCCGCCGGAGGCGATCCGGGCCTTCCTGGACGACCCGCGGCCCGACGCCTACGCCCGGCTCATCGATCACCTGCTCGAATCCCCGCAGTATGGCGAGCGCTGGGGCCGGCACTGGCTCGATGTGGCGCGGTACGCCGATTCCGGCGGCTATGAGACCGACATCTATTACCGCAATGCCTGGCGGTATCGCGACTACGTCGTCAAGAGCTTCAACGACGACAAGCCGTATGACCGCTTCGTCCAGGAGCAGATCGCCGGCGATGAGCTCTGGCCCGACGACCTGGCGCTCGACCAGAGCTTCCAGATCCCCAGGGCGAAGCTCGAGCACCTGGAGGCTCGGATCGCCACGGGTCTGTATACCCTCGGCACGCAGATCCACGAATCGAACATGAACGGCCGGAAGCGGGAGTACGAGCAGTTAACCGACTGGGTCGACACCACCGGCTCGGTCTTCCTGGGCCTGACGATCGGCTGCGCCCGCTGCCACGACCACAAGTTCGACCCGATCACCCAGCGCGATTACTACAGTTTCCAGGCCATTTTCGCGGCCAGCCGTGAAGAGGAGATCCCCATCGTCAGCGGGATGGAGATCGCCGATTTCAAGCAACATTACCCGCGGATCATCGCCGCGGACGAGGCGCGGCGGGCCTGCCGGCTCTTCGAGCAACGCGTCAAGGGCCGTCCTCTGACCCCCGCCGAGCAGCACCAGCGGCGGCAGCTTCGCGAGGCCCTGGCCGACGCCATCCTGGCCATCCCCGAGAAGGCCACGTCCGCCCCCAATGATCCCTGGGACGGCCTGATGGAAATCCCCTCGGCGACGGTCCTGGGCCACTGCGACCCGGCGCTGATCCCCGAGATCCGTCTCCTCAACCGGGGCGAGCTCAACCGGCCGCGGGAGCTGATGACGCCCGACATCCCGGCCGCCCTCCGCCGCGCGTCGAACTACTCCGAGCCCCTGCCCGGCCCCCAGGGCAATCGCAAGGCGCTGGCTTTGTGGTTGACTCGCCCCGATCACCCCCTGACGGCCCGGGTGATGGTCAACCGGCTCTGGCTCTGGCATTTCGGCGCCGGCCTGGTCGCCACCCCCAACGACTTCGGCAAGATGGGCCAGCCCCCGTCCCATCCGGAATTGCTCGACTGGCTGGCGACCCAGTTCGTTCGCGGCGGCTGGAGCATCAAGCGAATGCACCGCTTGATCATGCTCTCGAACACTTACCAGATGGCCAGCACCTACCAGGACAAAGCCGGCTCCGCCGCCGATCCCGACAACCGATTCTTGTGGCGCATGAACCGGCGCCGGCTGGAGGCCGAAGCCTACTGGGACGCGCTGCACGCCGTGGCGGGCACGCTCAACCTGAAGATGGGCGGGCGGCCGATCATGCCCCCCCTGGCCGACGAGGAACTCGGCGCCGGCCAGCGGTCGAGCTGGATCGTGCCCGCCGACCCGTCCGAGTGGACCCGCCGGGGCCTTTACATCCTGGTCCGGCGCAATTTCGTCTTCCCGATGTTCGAGATCTTCGACAGTCCGGTCAACTCGGTCAGCACCGCCCGGCGAGAAACCACCAACGTGGCGCCGCAGGCACTCTGGGCGCTGAACAATCGCCACGTCTACAGCCAGGCCCGGCAGTTCGCCGCCCGGCTGGTCCGCGAGGTGGGCCACTCGCCCCAGGCGTGGATCGACCGGGCCTGGGAAATCGCCCTCGGCCGGCGGCCGACGGCCGCGGAGGTCTCGGACGCCCGCCGCTTGCTGGCGGCCTTCGAGGCCCATCCGGCCCGTCCCGGAGATGATCCGCCGCCCGACCTGGCCCAGCTCCCCCCTGCCCGCGCCGCCGCACTCACCAAGCTCTGCCTGGCAATCCTGAATTTGAATGAATTCATCTTCATTGATTGAATCGAGGCTGTCTCATGAAGTCGACCTGCTGCAATCGCCACGAGGTCCCGCTGTCGCGTCGCGAGCTGCTGGCGAAGGCCGGGCTGGGGCTGGGGGCGATGGCCCTGGGCACGCTGCTCGATCGCAACGGCCTTCTCGCGGCTGAGGTCGCGGCGAGCAGCCGGCGCGGGGACCCCTTGGCCCCGCGACCGCCTCAGCTCGCGGCCCAGGGGAAGGCCGTCATCTCGCTGTTCATGCAGGGCGGTCCCAGCCAGGTCGACACCTTCGACCCCAAGCCGCTCTTGCACCGGTTCGACGGCCATCCGCTCCCCGAGAGCTTCAAGTCCGACGATCTGAAGCTCCAGTTCATGTCGGCCGCCGGCGCGACGCTGATGGCTTCACCCTACCCGTTCCGCCCGCGCGGCCAGTCGGGGCTGGAAATCTCCGACCTCTTTCCCCGACTGGCCGAGCACGCCGACGAACTGGCGGTGGTCCGGTCCTGCTACCACGAGTCGTTCATCCACGGGCCGGCGCTCTCGTTGATGCACACCGGCTCGACCCTGCTGGGCCACCCGAGCGTGGGCTCGTGGGTTGTCTACGGGCTGGGCTGCGAGAGCGACAACCTGCCCGCTTTCATGGTGATGGCCGACGGCGCCCTCCGGGGCAGCAACAGCACGTTCAGCTCGGGGTTCCTGCCGGCCGTCTACCAGGGGACCATGATCCGGACCGAGGGCGCCCCGATCCAGAACCTGGCGCCTCCTCCCCAGGTCACCGCCGAGGAACAGCGCGCCTTGCTCGACCAGGTCGGCGCCTGGAACCGCGCGCATCTCCAGGCCCGGCAGGACGACTCGAACCTCGCCGCCCGGATCGCCAACTATGAGCTGGCCTTCCGCATGCAGTCGGCCGCTCCCGACCTCATCGACCTGTCCGGAGAACCGACGGAGACCCTGGAGCTCTACGGGGCCGACCGGGAACCGACCGCCCAGTTCGGCCGCATGTGCCTGCTGGCGCGGCGGATGGTCGAGCGCGGCGTTCGCTTCGTCGAGCTGTACTGCACCGACTGGGACGGTCACAGCGACTGCCCGGCCAACCACCAGGACAACGCCGCGAAGGTCGACCGGCCGATCGCCGGCTTGATCGCCGACCTCCGCCGCCGGGGGCTGCTGGAATCCACGGTGCTGGTGTGGGCGGGTGAGTTCGGCCGGACCCCGATCATGCAGGGGAACAAGGGGCGCGACCACAACCCCTACGGCTTCTCCTGCTGGCTGGCCGGCGGCGGCATCCAGGGGGGCAAGTCCATCGGCAGCACCGACGACCTGGGCTTCCGCGCCGTCGCCGATAAGGTCCACGTCCACGACCTGCACGCGACGATCCTCAGCTTGCTCGGGATCGATCACGAGAAGCTGACGTATCTCTTCGAGGGACGCCGGCGCCGGCTCACCGACATCGGCGGCGAGAACAACCTCGCCCCGCGCCTGACTCGCGCTTGATGCGTTTTTCGGGTCTTCCACCGCCGAGAGCCCACCCCATGCTTACCCCGGAGGGCTGCCGCTCCCGACAGCAGCGGCTCCGTCATCGACTGGATGCTCTCCGTCTGGATGCAGCCGTCCTCACGGACCATCGTGACGTGTACTATTTGACCGGCCGTTTGTTCCCCGAGCGGCTGCCGATCTTCCTCCTGCTGGAGACCCGGGGAAGCAGTTGGCTCGTGGCGCCGCAGGAGATGGAGGGGGGCTGCGTCGAGGAGATCCTGACCTACCCGTGGAACGCGCGGGGCACGAACCACTTCGACCCGCTCCGCCGGCTGAACGCGGTGGTCGCGCGCCGCGCCGTCGGGGCCAAGCCGATCCGGCGGCTCGGCTGGCAGGAGGAGTCCTTGCCGATGGCCCTGGCCGAGACAATCACCGGGACGATGGCCCCGGCCAAGTGGGTTCCCGTGGATGAGCTGTTGCAGGACCTTCAGCGGTCCAAGGACCCGGACGAAGTGAACCTGCTCCGCCGGAGCATCGCGGCGAACCTCGGGGCCTATGCTGCGGCCTGTGCGGCGATCCGGCCGGGCGCGACCGAGCTGGAGGTCCTGGCGGCCGGACGTCGCGGCGCGATGCTGACCGCGGGCGAGAAGGTCTTCCACGACGGCGATTATCAGTCCGGCGCCTACAATGGTCCCGCGCGTGACCGGCCGATCGAGCCGGGCGAGCTCTACATCATCGACGCCTGGACCTGCTGCCGCGGCTACTGGTCCGACCTGTCGCGCGTCTTCCTCGTCGGCGAGGGTCCGACGGATCTTCAGCAATCCGTGTTCAACCACATCGCCGGCGTCCAGCGACGTGCCGGGGAGATGCTCCGTCCCGGCCTGGACACCACCGAGCTCTGGAGGGCGATGGACCAGATGATCCGCGAGCACCCGGCCCTCGCCGATACAGGCCTGATCCACCACGGCGGCCACGCCATCGGCCTGCGGATCCATGAGCCGCCGGACATCAATCGCGACCGTGGCGGCGTCCTTCAGTCCGGCGACGTCCTCTGCCTCGAGCCCGGCGGCTATGTATCCGAGGCGCGCCTCGGGGTCCGCATCGAGAACACCTATCTCATCACCCAGACCGGCGCGGAGCTTCTCTCTCAGGGGGGGATCGAGCTCCGCGCCTGCCCCTGAGTGCGGATCGAGCCCAATGGCCGGGCGGCCCGAAGACCGCCGGGAACGAACTCGGATTGGAGGACTGTGGCCGGCGCCAACGGCTAACCCGGCTCAGGCGCAGAAACGGGCGGACTGTTTCGTTCGGCGGGAGCTGGAGAACGTTCCCCGTTTTTCGCTTTTCCTCCCAATCGGCTGCGTGAGACGATCTCGCTCGGATCAGCGATCCGGCCCAGCGACTCCAAATCGGCCTCCGGCACGGCGATCACCTCGCCAAATGTATTGAAGTGCACTCCGTAATCGCGATGTCCATCCTCATAGGGATCGCTCCAGCCAGCCACGAAGCCGACTTCACCGGTAAGCCGCCACTGCTTCTGGCGAGTGACGATCTCGCCCTTCACTCTGACCACTTCCAGATGTTGAAACTTGACGCCCATAAGAGCTCCTATCTTGCCACAACACCTCGTCGGGACACATTCACGTGGGTGCCGTCTGGAAGCTGTACGTCCCATTCAAACGGGTCACCCGGGAAGTGGTGAGAAGGCCCTTTGACCCACTCATTATTGAATTGGTCCATCCAGCCGCCATTCGGCCCCTTCACGGGGTTTGAAGGGTTGGAGCCCTTGGGAGGGATAAACCGGATCGTGCCACGGCGAGTCGGAAGACCGGCCTTACGATACGGATTCGAGTACGGAATCTGTGGGTTCGAACGGCTGGCAAACACGACCAGACGGCGCGATCGGGAAAGTCGTCGAGGCCGATCCTCTTCGCATCTCCCCGATTATCCTGTTCTCCACGAGAATGAGCAAGAAGACCGCTGATCCCGCCACGGAATCTCCGTGGAGTCCGTGCCGGAACTTGGATAAGATGGAGACCGGGGATTCCAGTCTGTTTGGGAGCGAACTCATGAACCGCGAACAGCGCGAAGCCGAGCTACGGGAGATGCTGACCACGCAGCGGGGCAAGGAGGAGTTGCTCGCCACCCTCAAGCAGCTCGCGGGGATCGAAGACGAAGGCAACCTGCCGCCGTTCGGCACTCTGCTGGTCGAGACGATCCTCAACTACGAATATCCGCCCGAGGCGAAACCCGAACACTCGGAGCCGGCCTCCGAGAAAAAAGAGCCCGGGGATGTCAAGTTTGATGAGCCCCCCGGCCGGGAAGCTCCCGGTGGGTAGGGTCAGTGGGGAGGCGAGCCATTGCAGCCCTCGGTGATCAGGAACACCCGTGGGAGCCGTCCCTTCGTCCTGACCGGTCTCTCGGTGTTGTCCGTCGCTGCGCTCACCTGGCCGCGCGACATGCCCAAGGGGACGGCGATTCAACCCCAGGCGGAGAGGCCGGCCGCTGTCCCACCAACCGGACGGCTCGAGCTGCGAATCGGCGTCGAAACGCTCCGAAACCCGTTCTGGTACGAGGACCAAGGTCGCCTGCAAGAGGCTCGAAGATTCTGGGACAAGTCGGAGTGGGACCGGATCCTTCGGGGCTGGGCCCAGGAACACTACAGCGCGATCCTCTACTGGATCGAGCCCTGGAACAAGCATGGCTGGCAAACCTTCCTCATCCGCCATCGGCAGTTCCCCGAGGCCCGGGAGCTGAGCGCGCCGCAGTCGGACCGCGTCATCGAGCACGTCAATTGGATCTTCCACCGGGCGCATGAGCTTGGCCTGAAGAATCTCTTATTCAACTATGCGATCGTGACGACCCCTTCGTTCGCCAAGGCCCACCGGCTGCAAGGCTTGCCGGTCTCGTCCACGGTGGATTTTCGCCACAGACTCGCGCAGATGGGCCCGCACTTCGGCGTCCGAAACGAGTGGACGAGGTCCTTCACGGAAGCGGCCGTCGTCGAGCTCTTCGCGACCTACCCGGACCTGGACGGGCTCAACGGCGCCATGGGGGAAGCTGTGCCGGGGAAACGGAGTACCTGGTACAAGGAGGCGATCGTTCCCGGCCTGAAGCGCACCGGGAGGAACCCGATCTTCCTGGTGTCGAGCTGGATGCAGCCGTTCGAGGACTTCCAGGCAGACATCGCCCCCCGGTCGGTCTACGGCAACACCTGGCTCTCCCTGCATAGCAATGCGGAGATGTTCACCGACGCGAAGCCCTATCCCACGTATGCCCGTTGGCTGGAGCAAGGCGGGGTGCCGACCGTCGTGGAGGTGATGCACCACAACCTCGAACACGGTTTCCCGTTCAACTCCCCGCGCCTGGCCTGGGAGATCATCCACGAGTTCCGCAAGTTCGAGGACTGCAAGGGATTCCTGGCGTGGTTCTCCGGGGACCACCCCGACAGCCTGATGCGGCGGGCCCTGGCGTACTACGCCGAGAACCCGGGCCCTTACTCCGACGAGCCCTGGGTGAACCTGCTCGAGACTCGATTCGGGGATCGCCCAGCGGCCGAGCATTTCTTGAGAGCCTACAACGCCTCCGCCCGGATCATCCCCGAGCTCACCGCCTTGGCCTGGGCGCCCCATGACCTGGGGACGTCGCGGATTCTCCTGCTGCCCTACTGGTACTGGACCGAGGACGATCCTCGGTGGAGCTACCTCACTTCCCCCGCGCGGGGCGGGATGTTGCTCCCCCTCCGGTACTATGCCAGGGTCGTTGCCAGGCTCGGCCCGCAGTTCCAGGACAACAGTGGGACCGATCCATCCAGGAACCGTGAGCATCCTGGCTCCCAGGAGTTGATCTGGGGCCTGGGGGATTACCCCACGACCCCGGAAGCCCACATGAAGAAGATCCGCAAGCTCGGCGACGAGAGCCTGAGGGAGGCCGAGGAAGCCCTGAAGACGGTGCGGGCCAATCGAGCGGAGGCAATCGCAGTCTTTCATTATATGAAAGCCTATAAACTCATGGCTGACTACTATGAATCCAAGGTTCTGGCCGCGGCATCAGCGCTGATCTACGGTTTTGGCGGGGAGTCGGCCTACCGAACGGAGGCGGAGCGGCGAGCCGATCACGCGGTGGAGCGATACCGGATTGCGATCGCGTTCATCGAGGAAGCCATCGACCAGAAACGGGGGATCATGACCGCGCGCTGGCTGGGCGGCAAGACCTACTCTCTTCCCCAGTTGATCGACCGGGAGGTTGAGGAGCGGAAGCAGTTGGCAAGCCTCTTCCATTGGCCGGTGCGGGATTCCCGAGCTGCCGGCTCCCACAAGGGCTCAGTCCCGGTCGATGCTCCCAGGGCCGGGACTTATGCGCCCGGGAGATGAGCCGTGGGGCAACCCCTCGGCTGCCCTGGGCCAGGCGGAGTGACCAGGGCGGGAGGATGCAGGTTCCCCCGAAAGTGATCGAGGATATTCTGCACCGCGCCTTCGACCATGTCCCGGATCGACTGCTCGTCGTTGGCAGCCCGGTGTGAAGTGACCACGACGTTGTCGAGAGCCAGGAGCGGGTTGTCCTTTCCGGGTGGCTCGTCGGCCAGCACATCCAGCCCCGCGCCGGCGAGATGACCGGAGCGGATCGCCTCGACCAGGTCGGCCTCGACGACCAGGCCGCCGCGCGCCGTGTTGATCAGGAACCCACCCGGCCTCATCCGCGCCAGCACGGCTCGGTCGATCATCCCACGGGTCGCCGGCGTCAACGGAAGATGGAGCGTGACGACGTCCGAGGACTCCAGCAGGGTATCGAGATCCGTCAGCTCGACGCCGTGCGTCGGGGCGACGGCCCGGTCCACAAGAGGGTCATGTCCCAGGAGCCTCATGCGGAACGCCGCCGCCCGACGGGCCACGCTCCGGCCGATCCGGCCGAGGCCAATGATCCCAAGCGTCTTGCCGCGGAGGGGGACCAAGGTCGTCTTCCCCCAGA
The DNA here is from genome assembly GCA_021324445.1 of Isosphaeraceae bacterium. GTDB lineage: Bacteria > Planctomycetota > Planctomycetia > Isosphaerales > Isosphaeraceae > JAJPJC01. Next base: position 17,779 of record JAJPJC010000451.1, on the reverse strand, counting down.
GGCCCCGACGCACCTCGCGGTCGTTCCGGACGATCGACCGCGTCAAGGCCAGGAGAAGCGCCATCGTATGCTCGGCGACCGCCTCGTGGTTGCCGTCGGGTGTGATCGCGACCGCGACCCCCAACCGCCGGGCGGCCTCGAGGTCGACCTGGTCCAGGCCCACGCCGCACCGCGAAACGATCTGAAGCTCCGGAAGGCTCGCCAGGACCCGCTCAGAGTAGGGCTCATTCCCCGCGATGACCGCAGTGGCTCCCTGGAGCGACTCGATCACCTCGTCTTCTTGGGTCAGAGGCACGCGCGGAGGGTAGGCGATCTCGAACCCTGCGGCGCGCAGGGGGGAGACATAGGGTCCGTCCGGACGGCACAGGGGCTCGGAGGTCATGAGCACTTTAGGCATGGCGTCATCTCGGATCACGAGGCGTTGGGATCCCCGTTGCGACGGATTCCTCACCAGCCGCCGGCACGTTCTCGGGCGCGAGGCTCTGGGCATAGGCCAGGATGCCGAAGGCCACGATCAGGACGAGGATCCCCGAGTAGAGTGTCCGTTTCGCGGCCTGACTGGCTCCGTTCCATTCGCCGGTGAAGAACCCCAGCGACGTGGCCACGATCAGGGCCAGGCCGATATTGACGCCCCAGCCGACGGTCGTGCCCAGCGTGCCGAGGTAGAAGGCACCGATGCCATAGGGGATCTGGGCCAGGAAGTGGACCAGGCCCATCGAGACCGAGATGGCGCAGTCGCGCGCGGAGCCCGGGGCGACGAAGTTCCTCCAGGTGCCGTTGCGGACCATGGCACCGCCCATCAAGAGGGTCAGTGCCGAGATGCCGCCCCAGTACATCGGCATCCAGCGGACCAGGGTCGCCCGCCATTCCAGCGGGGTTCCGGGTGCGACCTCGGTCATCGCCCGCTCGATGTGGTCGGCGTAGTCGTAGCCGAGGTTGGCCCCGGCGCTGGCGAAACCCGAGACCAGGCAGAGGAGCACGCCGATCCAGAACACCCGGCCGACCGGGTTCAGGACGGCCTTCGTCGCCGAGGTCTCGATGAACCCGGCTTCTGCCCGCAGGCGTGCCTCCCGTTCGCGCAACATCCCCGCGCGCCCGGCCAGGGCCGTACCGAGGATCAAGGTCGCCAGGCCGACGACCGTCGTGATCCGAGCGCTGTCCGGGACCTGGTCCCAGTGCCGCAGCAAGGGCAGGCCCGAGCCGATCGCGATCGAGATCCCCTTGAGCAAGCTGGCCGCCAGGGCCATTCCCAGGATGTTGAAGCCGAACGCATAGGTGATGGCTCCCAAGCCCCAGCAAAATCCGAAGAGGAAGACCTGGGCGTTGGCGGCGAAACCGGCCCTGGCGATGGCCTCGGTCCAGCCCGGCAAGAGCCAGGTGCAGGCAATCAGGGGGATCGGCACGGTCGCAATGAACACCGAAAGGAAGGACGAGTTCTCGACCGTGTACCGCCGCATCAGCCGGTACTGGAGACCGAAGGCTCCGCCGGCGACGGCCGCGACGACGATGGGGAGGAAGCCCAGGAACAGGGTGGTCATGAAGGTCTGCTCTCGTTCGTTCTCCGAGCTGGTCGCCCGGTCAGCCGCCCAAGGAACCGAGGAATGGCAGATTCCAAATTCCAGATGCAATTCTATTTGGAATCTGGAATTCCCAGGATGTGCGCACGGCGCGGAGAACCTCCACAGGTCGACTCTAGCGCCCCCCGACGGGCTCGGCTCCGGCCGAGCGCTCCGGACCGGACATCATCCGCAAGTATTCGCGCGACCACATGAATTCGTTCTCCTCGAAGAACGTCTCGGGCATCACGAAGTCGCCCAGCTTGGCAAGGGCGCGGTCGACGTGCTTCTGGCCGCGGCGGAGCACGAAGACGCCGTGGCCGGGCAGGAGCATGTCAAGGCCCAGGTTCGCGAGCTTGGGCAGGTCCCGCCGGTAGTCGTCGAGGCTGCACCCCTGGAGGTTGATCAACCCGAGCCGGCCGCCATAGAAGAGGACGTCGCCGGTGAACAGGCCGCGGCGGCCCTCGTCCTCGAACGCCATGCAAGTGGAGTCCCAGGTATGGCCGGCCGTGCCGATCATCGACAGCTCGAGCGCCCCCACCGTGATGCGATCCCCGTCGCGAAACGTCCGATCGGCCTCGCAGGCCACTGGCTGGAAGCCGGCCGGGTAGCGGCCGAATTTCAGGTTGATTCGGATCCCGGGATCGTCCCGGATATCCGCCATGGCCGCGGCACCGGCCGACGGGGCCCAGATCCGTGCACCGGTCCGCGCCCGCAGCTCGCTCGCCCCGCCCCAGTGGCCGATATGGGCATGCGTAATGAGGATGTGCGTGATCGACTCCGGACGGAAGCCCGCGGCGGCGACGTTAGCCAGGATGTCGTCCACGCCCAGCCCCAGCCCGGTGTCGACCAGCGCCAGCGCCGAACCGCCGTCGAGGAGGTAGCAATTGCAGTCGAGCGGGTGGCTCAGGGCGAACTGCTCGCTCCCGACCAGGTGGACATGCGGGCTGATCTTCATGGTCGTCTCCTTCCGGAGGTTGGGCCCGCGCCGCTAGACCTCCGGCACGAGGTTGATCAAGATCTCGATGATCTCGAAGATCCATCCCCCCGGGGCCCGCAGGAAGGCGACCCGCCGCTGGCCGAACCCGGCGGAGACCACCGCGATGTCGGCGAGCTGGGTGGCCCCGGCGTCGAGGGCGTGGCGCACGTCGGCATCGAAGTCGTCGCTCCGATACACGGCGTGGGCGATGCCAACGGGCAGAGACTGCCCCAGGGCGTGCTCGTAGACCATCTGCTCGCCCAGGTGCAGGTACTTATCGCCCATGCGGACCAGGGGGATCCGGTAGCTCCGTCCGCCCAGCTCGAACGTCTCGTCCAGGACGACCGGATGGCCCATACGCCGGTGGAACGCCAGCTCGCGCTCCAGGTCGGCCACCTTGATGCCGATTGTCCAGAGTCCGCGCAGCATGGCTAGGCTCTCCCGTCCGGTCCGCAACGACCCTTCAGCTCCGCCTGCACGTAGGTCTCGCGGATTCGCCGCACCTCGGGGACGTTCATCCAGAGGTCCATCAGCTCGTAGAGGTTCCCGTGCTGGGACGCAACGCTGGTGATCTTCCGCGTCCGCTTCTCCAGGGCCATCGCCTGGACCATGGCGTTGGCCGCGACGCCCAGCATCGTGGTCGGCTCGATCTGGAGTTGATAGCCCAGCGCGTGGAGCTCGTCCACGGAGAGCTCCATCATGTCGGAGGAATACTGGACGCGATCGACGTTGATCTCGGTGCCCAGGGTGCGGATCGTCATCAGCGGACCTTCGACCTGGCTGCGAAAGAACCGCGCGTGCTCGGTGGTCCAGCAGATGGCGAAGAGGGCATCGGCGCCGGCTTCCCGGTAGGCGCGCGCCCTCCGCAGCCAGTCGCGACGCCGCGATTCCTCGTCGGGATGGACACGAGCCACGTACGTTCCTGGTCGCCCGATCACCATGAAGCGCGGATCCCGCTTCTCGCCCACCATGGCCCGGATCTTGTCGGCGGTTTCCTCCATCGGCTCCAGCGCCATGACGTGGGGCGGGATGAACGGGCACTTGTAGGGCAGCCCGTAGTCGTCGATGTGCACGGCGGCCACCCCGGCGCGCTCGAATTCCTGCATCCAGAACACCGAGGCATAAGGCTCGCCGAAGCCCTGCTCGAAGTCGACGACGATCGGCAGATGGATCGAGCGCCGGATCTTCCGGCAGACGGCCAGGATCTCGTCGGGCGTGATGACGCCGATGTCCGGCTGGCCGTTGACCAGGGCCATTTGCAGCGATTGGACGCCGACGGCGTCGAACCCGGCCCGCTCGGCGATCTTCGCCGACAGGACGTCGTGGACACCCATGATCCAGATCGGACGGTTTTCGGACAACAGCGGTTTGAGGTAAGGGACCTCCATCGTGTGACCTCCCCGTTCATTTCGCGATGCGGACCTTCGCCCCGCTGCGCCACGTAGGTCAGGCATTCAGCCTGACGTTCCCAGGTTCACTTCGCGACGCGGACTTTCGCCCCGGTGCGCCAGGATTGAGAGACAGCCTCGACCACGGCGAGCGTCGCCCGGCCGTCGGCGGCGCCCGGCTGCGGCTCGGAGCCGGTCTGGAGGGATTGGAGGAAGCTGTCGAGCTGGCGGCGGAACATGAACGTCTCGTTGGTCGCCGGCGATCGCGGTCCCCCCGGGCACCGCCGCGGCTCCGGCAGCTCGACCTGGTACCAGCCCCGGTCCGGCTGGCCGCGCCCTTCCAGCGACCAGACCATCAGCCGGCCGTGTTCGGGCGAATCCCAGGGGAGGAAGTCGAAGGCGAGCTGGCCGCGCGTTCCATAGAGAGAGCCGAACTCCGACCACTCGCCCAGTCCCGAGCCCTGGTGCAGGATGGGCGAGAGACCCCGGCCGACCGTGCTCGTCTGGAACACCCCGACCGCGCCGTCGCTGAACCGCATCTGAACTGACCCGAAGTCCTCCCAGAGGCCGATCTCGGGTTGTCCCAGATAGTCCCGGGCGACGTTGAGGACCTCCGCGCTGACAGTCTCTACCTCGGCTCCGGTCCACCATCGCCAGAGGTCGACGTAGTGGGGCAGGTGGTCCTGGAGGATTCCGCCGCCGACCGTCGGGTCGGTCCATCGCCAGGCATAGCTCTCGCGATAGCCTTCCGGGATCAGGCGCTCGGGCGCCAGCTTGACGGAGGCGCCCCAGTGGACGTCAAGGTAGAACACCCGGCCGAGGGTCCCCTCCGCGATCAACCGGCGGATCCGATCGCAAGCCAGGTGGAACCGCTTCTCGTGGCCGACCATGAGGGCGATGCCATGCTGTCGGGCCGCGGCCGCGATCTCGTCGCATTCGGCGACATTGCGCGCCATCGGCTTCTCCAGCAGGACGTGCTTCCCCCGTCGGGCGGCGGCCGTGGCGATCTCGCAATGCGAGGCGGGCGGGGTGCAGATCGCGACGGCGTCGACACCCGGCACGGACAACGCCTCGCGATAATCCGTCGCGACGGCCGGCACGCGATACCGCTGCTGCGCCGCCGCGGCGCGATTCCGATCGGCATCGCAGACGACGACCAGCCGCGCCCCGGGATGCTCCCAGATCCAGGGCAGGTGCCCGATCCAGGCCGCCGTACCGCAGCCGATCACCCCGAACCCGATCCGCTCGCCCATGCCCGTCCTCCGGTCGCCGATTTCGGCTGTTCTTCCTTGCGGCCTCGCACGGCCCTCATTACTATTGATTGAGCAAAGACAGTATGTCAAGGATCATGTCGATCGAGCCGGCCAGGGTCCGGCCGGGGGGAGTCGTGGACGCGGGGCTCCGAGGCAAGACGGCTCTGATTACCGGTGGGGCCAGCGGCATCGGCCTGGGGATCGCCCGGGCGCTGGCCCGAGAAGGAGTCGACCTGGCGCTGGCCAGCCGGGCACCCGACCCGGTCGCGGTCGAGGACCTGCGCCGGCTCGGAGTCCGCACCATCGGAGTCGCCGCTGATGTGAGCCGGGAAGACCAGGTCGTCCAGATGGTCAGAGAAACCATCGACGAACTCGGTCATATTGACCTGTACATCAATAACGCGGCCTGGGCCTGGCACCGGCCGATCACCCGGCTCGACGCCGAATCCTGGGCCCGGACCATCGATACCAATCTCTCCGCCTGCGCGTGGGGAAGCCGGGAGGTCGCGCGGCACATGGTCGCTCGTCGAAGCGGCAGTATTCTGATCATCGGCTCGACCGCCATGGTGACGCCGCTCTATAGCGAGACGGCTTATCGCGTCTCCAAGACGGGGCTCATGGCGATGATGGAGGTCCTGGCGCTGGAGCTGGCACCGTTCGGCATCCGGGTCAACATGATCGTCCCGGGCCACTTCGTGACCCGGATGACCGCCGGCTTCACCGGCCAACCGCTGGAGATCCTCAAGCGTCAGATCCCCTTGCGGCGAACCGGCCAGCCCGACGAGGTGGGACCCGCGGCCGTCCTCCTGCTCTCGGACACGCTCAGTCCTTACACGACGGGCGCCGCCCTGATGGTCGACGGCGGGCTGCACCTGCACCCGCTGCCCATCTACAGTGACGATGAGATCGTCGCCATGAACGCACCACCCAGGGCGCCGGGCGAAGCCGGCACGGACGATTAGGGGCGACCTCCACAGGATCCTCGCGCCCTGGGGGCATCTTGGGAATTCCCAATGACAGATTCCAGATTCCAAATTCCAAATGGAGAAGAATGCCACCCGGACGGCTGACAAGTGTCGGATGGAGCGGAGCCCTGTTTCCAGCGGAGTCGTCGTAACTGGCAACGGGGCGTCACTATTCGATATTGTGCCAACATTGTGCCAACTGTCACGGACCTCGTTTCGGGGAGTGGTTTTGCCGCTCCGTGCCAGTTGGCCCAATACGGATGAATCTGGAATTTGGAATCTGGAATCTGCGATTCCTCTTGGTTGCGGCCGCAGGCCGCGTTAGGAGAAAGCAGATGAACCGGCGTACGCTCCTTCGATCCTGGCTCGGCGGTCTCTTCGGGGCCCTGTGGGGCGGCTCGGTCCGGGGCCAAGGTTCGGAGGTCGCCCGGCTCTTCCCGCGGGATGCGGTCCCGCGCGGTTGCGATGCGGACTGGGCCGAGTTTCCGGCGGCCGGGTTCTCGGGGCCGGCCTGCGGGGTGATCTACACGCGCAAGCAGCGGCTCAAGAACGGGATGCCGCTGGGGGGCATCGACACCGGCCGGCTGGACCTCCAGACGGATGGGACGATCGGGTATTGCACCACGTTCAATTCCTTCTGTCCCGAGCGCGGACCGCTGAACCTGCCGTTCCTGGGCCTGACGGTGGGGAAGCAGACCTGGATCTTGAGCGACCTGCGGGACAGTTTCGGCGGCTACATGTGGTTCGGCGTGCAGACGCCGACCGACATCGCCTACTGGGGTCATTTCCCGGTGGCGGATCTTGAGTATATCATGCCGGGCAGCCCCGTGAGCGCAGGCCTGCGCGCCTGGGCGCCGTTCCTGCCTGGCGACAGCACGACCAGCAACACGCCCGGCGCCGTCTTCGAGGTCCACCTCCGCAACCTCAGCCGGGAGCCGCAGCGCGGCCGGCTGGCGTTCAGCTTCCCCGGCCCGACCCAGGCCGAGGCCCAGATCGCCCCACACAGCCCGCGCGAGCCGTTCAAGGAGCCGTTCCACGGCTGGGTCGCGACAGCGCCGACTCCGACCCGCGCCGTGCGCTCGAGGGTCCGCGGCGAGTTCTCCGGCCTGGTCGTGACCTCGGAGAAAGTCAAGGAGATCGGCTACGCCCTGGGAGTCATCGATGGCGGCGAGGGGGTGGAGACCGGCGGGGCCTTGACCGCGGCGGCGTCGCGCTTCGCCCTGGGCAAGAGCTGGTCGCGGATCGGCAGCGAGCTGCCCAGACCGGTTGATCACGACTTCGGCGGGTCGGTCGCCGTCGCCTACGAGCTCAAACCCGGTGAGACCAGGACGGTTCGCTTCGTGCTCGCCTGGTACGCGCCGATGTGGATCGGTGAGGGATCCCACACCTTCACCCACATGTACGCCACGCGACTGAAGAGTGCCCTCGAGGTCGCCCAGTTCTTGAGCCATCGCCACGAGGACCTGCTGCGGCGGATCCTGGCGTGGCAGGCGGTGATCTACGACCGTCGCGATTATCCGGTCTGGCTGCGCGAGTCGCTGGTCAACATCCTGCACTTATTCCCGATCAACAGCCTCTGGGCGGCGGCCCGGCCGCCGATCGGGCCCTGGTGCCGGGTCGAGGACGGGCTCTTTGGCCTGATGGACGGCATCGTCGAGAACCCGGCGATCGAGCCGATCCCCGACACGTTCTACGCCAACGCACCCCTGGTGTTCTTCTTCCCCGACCTGGCGCTGTCGACCCTCCGCGGGTACAAGGCCTACCAGTTCCCGAACGGGGCTGCTCCCTGGGTCTTCGGCGGGATCGTGGGCGCGTCGGCGGGGGGCTACGAGATCACGGCCGGGACCGAGTTCGCCATGCCCACTCCGGGCTACCAGACGACCACGAACGGGCCTTGCTACGTGGACATGGTCGATCGCTACTGGCAACGGACCGGCGACGACTCGGTGCTTCGCGAGTTTTACCCCTCGGTCAAGAAGAACACGATCTACACGATGGGGCTGCGGAAGGAGGACGGTGACGACGGGCTGATCAGCGTGCCCAGCGGCAATGTCGATCCCTGCCGGCCCTGGGAGCCGCCCGGCTACCACCTGGAGTGGTTCGAGGCGGTCTTGTTCTTCGGCATGACCGCGCACGTCGGCGGCATCCACCTGGCGAATCTGCGGATGGCCGAGCGGATGGCCGAGCGCGCCGGTGATCCCGAGTTTGCCCGGCAGTGCCGCGATTGGTTCGAGCGGGGCAGCCGGGCCATGGAAGAGAAGATGTGGGCCGGCACGTATTACCTCAATTACTCGGAGCCGAAGACCGGCCGGAAATCGGACAATGTCTTCGGCTATCAGCTCGACGGCCAGTGGATGGCCCGGTTCCACGGCCTGCCCGGCGTCTTCCGCGACGAGCGGGTGAAGGTGACACTCGAGACGATCCGGCGCACCTGTGCGGCCTTGACGCCCTACGGGGCAGTGAACCTCAGCCGGCCCGACGGGACCCTGGCTCAGGGCGAGGGCTACGGACCCAACGCGTTCTTTGTGCCCGAGGTCTACATGCTGGCCATGACCTACATCCTCGAGGGGAACCGCGAGTTCGGCCTGGAGCTGGCGCGGCGGCTGGCCTACAACCTCACGATCAACACGGGGGCGACCTGGAACCAGCCGAACATCGTCCGCGGGGACAACGGCGACGTGCTCTTCGGCAGCCATTACGATCAGAACATGATGCTCTGGGCCCTGCCGGCCGCCCTGGACGGCCAGGACATCGCCGCCTTCTGTGCCAAGGGCGGGCTGGTCGACCGCGTGCTGGCGGCCGCCCGGGGATCGTCGGTTGCGCAGCCGTGATCCCTCCGCCCGGCGCGCGTCCTCCAGGATGCCGGATCGCGGATTCCAGACTCCCCATGTCGAGGTTTGCAATTCCCCGACGCACGGTGTCACCGTTCTCGAATCCGGAAGGGATCTCCGGCTTCTCGATGTCGGTTTCTCGGTTCTGGAATCTGGAATTTGGAATCTGGAAGAGAGCCGATAGAATCTTCTCGAGACGCAAGCGTCCATGAGTCAGCGACAGAGGGGAGAACCGCCGTGAGCCCGACTCCAGCAGCCATCGTCGCAGGCACCGTGGCCGGGCCCGAATCGCGCCAGCGGCACCTGGCGTGTCTCCGCGCCCTGGAGCGGAAGGTGCTCTGGCTGTCGTCCTGGATGATCCACCACGCCAACCACCTCCGTCCCAAGGCGGGCGGCCTGAAGGTGGGTGGCCATCAGGCGTCGAGCGCCTCGGTGGTCACCCTGATGACGGCGATCTATTTCGACGTGCTGCGGCCGCAGGATCGGGTCGCCGTGAAGCCGCACGCCAGCCCGGTCTTCCACGCCATTCAATACCTGCTCGGCCGCCAGAGTCGCGAGGCGCTGGAGCGCTTCCGCAGCTTTGGCGGCGCGCAGTCCTATCCCTCGCGGACCAAGGATGGCGACGACGTCGACTTCTCGACCGGCTCGGTGGGCCTGGGCGTCGCTGTGACCTTGTTCGCATCGCTGGTCCAGGATTACGTCCGGCTCAAGGGGCTGGCTCCGGACGACGCGCCCGAGGGGCGGATCATCGCCCTGGCCGGCGACGCCGAGATCGACGAGGGGAACATCTTCGAAGCCCTGCTCGAGGGTTGGAAGCATGGTGTCCGCAACCTCTGGTGGATCATCGACTACAACCGGCAGAGTCTCGACAGCGTCGTCGAGGACCGGCTCTTCCAGCGGATCGACAGCCTGTTCCGCGCGATGGGCTGGGAGGTCGTGACCCTCAAGTACGGCAAGTTGCTCCAGGAGGTCTTCGCCCGCCGCGGCGGGGACGCCTTGTGTGACTGGATCGATTCCTGTCCCAATTCGTTGTACTCGGCCCTGGTCTGCAAGGGAGGCGCCGGCTGGCGCGCGCGGCTGAAGCGCGACCTGGGCGGGACTGCGGGCATCGCCGAGCTGCTCGACGAGCACGACGACCGGGAGCTGCACGCCCTGATGACCAACCTGGCCGGCCACGACCTGGAGTCGGTCCTGGACGCGTTCCACCGGGCCGGCACCGAGGCGCCAACGTGCTTCATCGCCTACACGGTCAAGGGGTACGGGCTGCCATTCGCCGGTCACAAGGACAACCACGCGGGCCTGATGAGCCCCGAGCAACTGGCGGTGCTCCGGAGCGAACACCGCGTCGAGGACGGCCAGGAGTGGGACCCGTTCGCCGGCCTGGACATCGACCCCGACGAGCTGCGCCGATTCCTGGCCCGGGTGCCCTTCGCCGCGCAGGCCGAGCGCCGGCACGAGTCGCCGCGGATCCCCGTGCCCGAGAGGCTCCCGATCCCCCCTGGCCGCCGCCTCTCGACCCAGGAGGGTTTCGGCCGCCTGCTCAATCAGTTGGCCGGCTCGACCGAGCCGTTCGTCGACCGAATCGTGACCGCATCGCCCGACGTGACGATCTCGACCAATCTCGGCGCGTGGGTGAACCGCCGGGGCCTGTTCGACCGCCGCGCGCGGGAGGATGCCTTCGAGGCCGAGTTGGTCTTTTCCACGCAGCACTGGTTGAGCTCGCCGCTGGGCCAGCACATCGAACTGGGCATCGCCGAGAACAACCTGTTCCTTCTCCTGGGCGTGCTGGGGCTGTCCAGCTCGCTCTTCGGCGCACGCCTCTTCCCGATTGGCACCCTCTACGACCCGTTCATCAGCCGGGGCCTGGACGCGCTGAACTACGCGTGCTACCAGGGAGCGCGGTTCCTGCTGGTCGCCACGCCCTCGGGCCTGACCCTGGCCCCCGAAGGGGGCGCGCACCAGTCGGTCATCACACCCTTGATCGGCATCGGCCAGCCGGGCTTGACCGCCTTCGAGCCCGCCTTCGTCGACGAGCTGGCCGCCATCCTGGCCTGGAGCCTGGCCCACCTCCAAGCCGACGATGGCGGCGCGGTCTACCTCCGGCTCACGACCCGCCCGATCGACCAGCCCGCGCGCGAGCTGACGCCGGCCTTGGGGGACGAGGTAGTCCGGGGCGGCTACTGGCTGATCCCACCCGGCGCGGATACCGACGTGGCGATCATTGCCACCGGCGCCGTGACTCCCGAGGCGATGGCAGCCCACGAGGCGATCGGCGACGACATCCCCGGCGCCGGCCTGATGGTCGTCACCTCCGCCGATCGCCTGCATGGCGACTGGCTGGCCGCGATGCGGGCGCGGGCCGCGGGCGACCGGTCCGCGCGCGCCCACATCGAGCGGCTGCTGGCCGGGCTCGCCCCACGGGCGGCCCTCGTGACAGTCCTCGACGGCCATCCCGCCAGCCTCTCCTGGCTCGGCTCGGTCGCACGGCACCGCATTGTCCCGCTCGGCGTCGACCACTTCGGCCAGTCCGGCGACATCCCCGACCTCTACCGCGAGTACCGCCTGGACGTCGACGCCATCCTCGACGCGATCGCCCTGGCGTGCCTCGACCGGATCGATCCGGCGTGAAATGAGACCTTCGAGCGCCCGGTTCGGGTCCGTGAGGTCGCAGGTTCAAATCCTGTCGCCCCGACTACGTTGCAGTGGCATTGCATTCACGTTGCGGTCGTGTTGATTGACATCCTTTTTACTTGAAACCCACAGATACCAGTATTGCCGCGCGTTCCCCCGCCGGTCTCATGTCTGCGAGTTGTCGCGGCTGCTTGGAAGTGGCACGAGCATACGAACCTGCCGCTGATAGGTGGCATAGGTTTCCCCGTGGTAGGCCAGAAGATCACGCTCCTCAAGCCTGAGCGCTACCAGCACATAGGCCGTTACGACGGCCGCGAAGAGCAGATGCCCCTGCGACATCGTGGGAGTGGCCCAGAATGCGATCAGGAATCCGACCATGATCGGATGCCGGACGATGCGGTACAGCCAGGGCGTTTGAAATGGAATCGGTGTGTAGGACTGCCCAATGAACTGGAGATAGACCTGCCGGAGTCCGAACAGATCGAAATGGTTGATGAGGAACGTGGAGATCAGCACGACAAGCCACCCCAGGCCGAACAGCGTCCAGAGCACGATAACCAGCATCGGCTGTGTGGCGCTCCAAGCCACGCTGGGAAGCGACTGCCACAGCCAGAACAACAAAAAGAGTAGCAGGCTGCTGGCCAGCACGTAGGTACTGCGCTCCGCCGCTGGCGGAATAATCGTCGTCCACCAGCGTTTGAAGAACGGACGAGCCATGACGCTGTGTTGGACAGCGAACAGGCTGAGTAATCCAAGGTCAATCAGGATGGCCATGACCGTTGACCCGGCTGGCTCCGAATCAATCGTCTTCGGCACGAGGAATCCGCCCACGAAGCCGATGGCATAGAGGAAGGAGGCCAGAAAGATAAAATACGCAATGGCTCCATAGGCAGTAGTTTCCCGGAAAAATTCACAATAACTGAGCAGACGCACCCTATTGAAAGCCGCGTCTCCTGGCCGGAACCTGCCAGGTGGTTCCCAACCCAACTGGCCCCGACCCAGGAGACGCATCATGACCGAAGCTACGCTCACTTGGTCCACCTGGCAAGCCCTGCTCAACGCCTTCGCCTGTTGCTTCACCCGCCGCGGCTTCCACCGCTTCGCCGAGTGGATCACGGGCCTGGCGCTCAACGTCGAGGAACACACCATCACCCAGACGGTCCTGGCCCTGGAGCAACCCGCCGCCTGGAAGGCCCTGGAATCCTTCGCCGAGTACGGCGCCTGGCACCCCGACCGCCTCACCTGGGCCCTGACCCGCCTGATCGCGAGTGCCCCGGGACGGATCTGGCACGGCTACCGGGTCTCGGGCGTCGATGACACCAAGGTCCATCGCGGTAGCCCCGAGGTCTGGGGGACCTGCACCTTCCATGAGTACACCGCCCGCTGCCCCAACCGGGCCAGTACCGTCCGCGCCCACAACTGGGTGGTCTGCGGTGCCTTGCTCCACGAGCCCGACAAGCCGGGGTGGTTCCTGCCGATCTCCGGGCGGCTCTACTTCCGGCGGTCGCAGTTGCCGAGTGGGCCCGAGGGCATCGTGGCGTTCCGGACCAAGTGCGAACTGGCGGTCGACTTGCTCCGCGAGCCGGCGCGGATCATCCCGGGCAAGCACTTGGGCGTCCTCGATGGCGGTTACGCCTTGGAGAGCGTGGTCCGGCCGTTGGTCCTGCCTGAGGACGGCTCGCCCCGGGTCGAGTTCCTCACCCGCTTGCGGCGCGACGCCCGGTTGTATGCCCGGCCCCGGCCCGTGGAGGAGCAGCCCAAAGGGAAGCGGGGACCGAAGCCGAAGTGGGGCCCGCGGCTGGAGCCGCCCCGCCGGGGCGGCTTGTGGAAGGTGAAGTGGCAGGTCGGGACCGCCTTCGTCTACGGCCGGGTCCGGACGATCCGCTGGAAGGAGATCGTGTGCCTGTGGCACGTGCTGGGTCATGAGGTGCCGGTCAAGGCGATCGTCGCCCGGGTCGAGGGCTACAAGAAGCGGTTCACCCTGGTGACCTCGGCGGTGGAGCTGACCGGGCTGCAGATGGTGGAGCTGTTCGCGGCGCGGTTCCGGCAGGAGGACGGCTTCCGCGACCTGAAGCAGCGGCTGGGCTGGGAGGAGTGCCGGGCTTGGACCCAGAATCCGATCGAGCGGACCAGCCAGGCGCAGTGGGTGACGATGAGCCTGCTGCGGCTCTTGCAGTTCCGCCTGGAGGCGTCCGGGGAGGTGGATTGGTGGTTCCGGCCCCCCTGGAACAAGGACAAGGACCGACCGAGCGTACTGGACGCGGAGCGGCTGATGCGGCGGCATCGCGGCGAAATTCAGCGGCTTCTCTCGGAGTGGGTGGGAGATGAGGGAAAAACCGAGGGAGACGCGGCATGAGCGGGGCGTGAGTCGATCTTCAGCGGGCATCGGAAGGTGCTCCCGCAGCTGGTGCGGTAATGAGAAACGCTCGGTGGCGACGTCGGGCCGTCGGAGCGACAGCGGCGATACGCATCAGACTTCGATTGTGTATTTTTTCAGGAAACTACTGCATAGGCGAAGATCAAGCTGCGGTGCATCAGCATTCCTATCCAGCGAAGAGAATTCTATACGAAGTCCGTTGCCGGGTTACTTCTTTTGATTGCGCGGGTCGTCCTTGGGATCGACGTAGTTAATCACCCACGGTCCTTCACCGTGGAATTGCACGATCGTTTCGCCCTTGACGGAAACGAAGTGTTTCATGCCTGCGGCCCAATACCCGTAGGTTCCCACAGGCATGGCTTTCGCTTTCGAGTCGTCAACCTTGTCTCCCATCCCGATGGTGAAGGTTCCTTGAATGACCGTCACTCGTTCGGTTTTTCGGGTGCGTGTGCAGAGGAATCCGATACCCGTCCGGGACTTTCACGCGGAAGACAAACGGCCCTTCCTTCGTCGGATCGCCCTCCAACACGGCAATCTTGGCTCCCGGCGGCAGTGATGGCGGACCGGATTTCCATTCGATGGCATTCGCGGGAGAGACTTTGAACCCGTCGTTTTCGTGATCGTCGGCGCGGACCAGGGCCGCGAACGACGTAAGCACTGTGGCAAGAATAGGATGGGACATACGCATGATGAGACTCCGGGAAATAATCAGGGTTGAGTTTGCTTTTCCGCGCGGATTACCGCGCTCAGCGACAGCTCGTGTCCCGTCCGTGCGTTGCGGCCCATCCAGAGAATTTGCGGATGGCTGAGACCGTTGCGTTCCAGACGAACGAGAAAATCTTGCTGAACGAGCGCTCCGCCGATACAGCGGAACCAGTCGTCGATCTCCCGACGGATTTCGCAGGGAAGCTCGCTCTTGAGCACGATTTCCGCGAAGATTGTTCGGCCACCCGGTTTCAGCACGCGAGAAACCTCTTGCATCACCGCGTCCTTGTCCGGCGACAGGTTGTAAATCCCGTTGGCGGTCACGAGATCGACAGAGTTGTCCGGAAGCGGGATCGCGTCAGCCGAGGCGTGCAACCATTCAACGTTCGAGATGCCCACTGCCGCGAGATTCCTTCGGGCCTTCTCAAGCATCGGCTCAGACAAATCTAGGCCGAACAGACGCCCTTTCGGTCCGACTTTCTTCGCGTAAATGTAAAGATCAAGCCCCGCGCCGCACCCGAGGTCCAGCACCGTTTCACCGGGCTGAGCATCCACGTATCGTTGCGGATTGCCAGCTCCGGTAAACGACTCCCAAATGCCAGGGGGCAACCGATCAAGAATCGAGGGGTCGTACCCCACGCTTTCGGCAAAGCTCCGGCCAACCGGAAAGTTAAATTTTTGCCCCGGAGTGGCCGCTACGAGTCCATAGCGCTCGGCCACCGCAGCCTTGATTTCATCCGGCGAGAGTTCCTGCAACGAGCGCCCGCTTGAAGCTGCCACCATTTTGTGTGAATCCGTCATTGCCTTGACCCTCCTCCTTGAAGTTGTCGCTCGTGATTCCAGGCATTAATCAGGGATTCGAGAACGCAGTCAATTTCCGCACGCGTCGTGCTGCGCCCCAGACTGAAGCGCACTGTTCCGAGTGCAACGTCGTCTGGTACACCCATCGCTTCCAGCACCGGGCTGATATGGACCGTTCCCGAATGGCACGCCGACCCGGTGGACGCTGCGACATGCGGCATGCTGCCTAAAATCTCGCCGCCATGCGTTCCCCGGAAACCAACGCTGAGCGTGTTGGGCAGATGCCACTGAGGATGGCCGTTGAGAACAACCTGATCCCCGAAATGCGCCTGCATGGCTCGCCAGAATTCGTTACGCAATTCGCCGATGCTCGTGTTTTCGATCCACGAATTAGCGAGCGTACAGGCTGCACCAAGGCCGACTACGGCAAGCGTGTTTTCCGTACCCGCCCGTCGCCCTGCCTCGTGCCCGGCTCCGTGGAGCAGTGGCTCTAGCTCGATCCCTTCCCGCACGAATAAAGCGCCCACTCCTTTTGGCCCGTACAGCTTGTGGCCTGCGACGGAAAGCAGGTCAATGCCGAGCGCTTCAACGTCTACTGGTATCTTGCCAACCGATTGGGCGGCATCGCTGTGAACGAGGATGCCGTACTCGTGCGCAATCCTGGCGATTTCTTCGATAGGGTTTATCGTTCCGACTTCATTGTTCGCGTGCATGATCGTGACCAGAACCGTGTCGGGACGGATTGCCCGACGCACGTCGTCCGGGTCAACGCTGCCATGACGGTCAACCGCAAGGAGGGTGACTTCGGCCCCGAGGGTTTTCAGAAATCGGCATGGTTCGAGTACGGCGGGATGCTCGACCCGGCTGGTGATGATGTGCGGCTTGCGGACGCTCCTCCGTTTCGCGAAGTACACGCCCTTGATGGCCAGGTTATTGGCCTCCGTCCCGCCTGACGTGAAAACAATCTCGGTTGCATCGCAGCACAGGAGAGCGGCGACCTCCGACCGCGCCGTCTCTACTGCGTCACGTGCCGGTACCCCTGCCCAATGCAGGCTCGATGGGTTTCCATACGCCTCCGTCAGAAATGGCCGCATCGCCGCCACAACCTCAGGAGCTAGTGGCGTGGTTGCGTTGTAGTCAAGGTAAACCCGCTGGCTCATACCGGCACCTTGCCATCTTCGGCCCTTTTCTTTGGCTTCGCCTGAGGCTTCTTCCGCAGTGCTTCCTCCAGCCTTTCCTTGTCGGCGCGAATCTGCTCCGCCGTTCGCTTCACTACCGGCTCATTTCGCCCGACGAGTGCCAGCATGTCCCGCACGAGGTGGGGACGGCAGAGGTAGTAACAGCGCAATGCGCCGTCCTGAGCGTAATCGACGAGTTTGGCGTGTCGGAGCACGGCCAAATGCTGCGAGATATTGGCTTGCCGTGCCGGAAGCAGTTCCTCCATGTCCGTAACGCATTTTGGCCCGACAATCAGCTCCTGAAGGATCGCCAGACGCGTCGGATGCGAAAACGCCTTCAGCAACCCGGCGACGGCCTGCGGTTCAATGGCATCAGGCATGGCTTGACCTCATTCGGTTATTCGATTCTCCGAATAACCTAGCCGCTTGAAGAAGACTTGTCAAGGACAACCACGTCAGTCCAGGTGACGATAATGGGCAGAGGAAACCGACGTTCCAACTACGCAACTCGCTTGGGAGGCAACCGGGCAATTCCGGGCCAGCAAGAAGTGCAATCGAAAGCCTGCCGTGGACAGGAGTCAGCGAAAAGCGAAAATAACTCTAGTCGCTCGAACGACTTCCGCCGTCGAGGGATCGTCGGAGCCCTGGTTCCCAACCCCGCACCCCGGCGATAAAAAGTTCTAACGGTGTCTTGTTGTCCCGATTTAAATTCCTATCTGATAAGCAATTGTGACGAAGCGAGAGCAGGCCCAGATTCATGCGGCACAGCTACCGCTCTCTGGGCTGTCGACTTAAGTGGTTTGATTTCAAGCACTTCGGAGAGAATATGCGCGCGGTCGAGGTTAATGAGGTGGATTCGCCACCCTCTGATCCGAGTGATTCAACGACGGAGCGCGGGCGTCGAGGCCGAGACCGAGTTCAAACCAACCCAGGATGAGTCCATGGTCGCGCGCAGGGCTATCGGCTCGCGCCCGGCTCAGGCATTGCTTCTCCCGGGAACGCCTCTTCTGGGACCGATCTCGAAATGAGAGCCACTATCGATCGTGAAGAGGGAGCCACCAGGGGTGGTCGGGCGAGGCTCAAGTCGATCGGCGCATGCGGCCACGCCGCTCGGC
>JAJPJC010000301.1 GCA_021324445.1 Isosphaeraceae bacterium | reverse complement strand
GGGACAGGTCGATGTCGTTGACCGAGCCCATGCCCTCGCATCGCGGGCACATGCCGCCGGTGACGGTGAAGACGCGCTTCTCGGTCTTGCCGGCTCCCTTGCTGACCGTGATCGACCCGACCGCGCGGACCGACGGGACGTTGAAGGAGAAGGCGTTGGACGAGCCGATGTGCGGCTTGCCAAGGCGGCTGAACAGCACCCGCAGCATCGCGTTGGCGTCGGTCGCCGTGCCGACCGTCGAGCGGGAGTTGGCGCCCATTCGCTCCTGGTCGACGAGGATCGCGGTCGTCAGCCCTTCCAGGACGTCGACCTCGGGCCGGGCCAGCGTCGGCATGAATCCTTGCACGAACGCGCGGTAGGTCTCGTTGATCAGCCGCTGCGACTCGGCCGCGATGGTGCCGAAGACCAGCGACGACTTGCCCGATCCCGAGACGCCGGTGAACACGGTCAGCCGCCGCTTGGGGATCTCGACGCTGACGTCCTTCAGGTTGTTTTCCCGGGCGCCCCGGACGCGGATCAGGTCGTGGCTGTCTGCCGGGTGCTGGTTGGAGGAGGCCTTTTTCGCGGTCATGTCATCGAGTATCGACGGTTGGTGAAGAGTTGGTCCGTCGCCCGCTGCGCCACTTGATGGCATACGGCAGCACGAACAAGTACAGACCGGTGAACAAGAGCAAGACGAGCGGGAACAGCGCGAAGAGGCCAACCCAGACGGCAGGCTCCTTCTGTCTCAAGGCGACGATGTTGACGATGACGGCCACCGTAAAGGCAATGGACAGCCAGCGGTGCATCTGCCGAATCCATTCGTTCCAGTTCAAGGGGACCTCCTCTGAAGACGAGCCCGAAGCGGATCGGGCACCCGTACGAGTCGTGCGTGACCGCCTTCGGCCACGAGCTTCGACTGGCTCACGGGAGCCTCGCGAGCAGGTCGACGAGCTTCCCGCCCATCATCTTCCAGCCGTAGCGCGCGCCGCCGAGGTTCTGCTTCTGGTCCGGCCTGAAACCCGACTGCACGAGGGACAGGCGCGTGCCCGACGCGGTGGGCGTGAGCGTGAAGGTCACGACGGTGTCAATGTCGCCGACGACCCACCTGCAGCTAAGCTTCCGATGCGCTTCGATCTCGAGGAACCGACAATTCACGACGCCGTCCCAACCGGGCTGCGGCTGCGCGTTGAACGTGAACGCAGCCCCCAGCTCGAGCTTGAGATCGACGACGGGCAGGAGCCACTCCTTCAGCAGTACGGGGTCGGTGAGCGCGCGCCACACCTTTTCCGGCGGATGGTGCAAATCGAATTCGAACGAAAGGGATTCGGTTTGCGATCGTGCGGTCTTGTCGGTGGGAGTCATTGGTCCATTTTCTCCAGCAGTCGTTCGAGGCGATCGACGTGCTCCGTCCAGAAGGCCGCATAGTGTTTGATCCAATCGATCAAGGGGGCCAATCCTTCCGAGTCAGCCCTGTAGTAGGTTTGGCGCCCTGCCGGTCGGTCGCGAACCAATTCGGCCTGCTTCAGCACACCCAGATGCTTCGAGACCGCCGGCTGCGACACCCCCGCGCGATCCGTCAGCGCGCGCACGGTCTGCTCACCGTCCCTGACCAGGTGCTCATAGATCGCGCGACGGGTCGGGTCGGCGAGTGCCTTGAAAAGATCGTCGGGAGCCGCTCGCATGGCAGAATCATAGCCAGCGGGCTATGAATTGTCAAGCGGCCTGCTTGTAGGCGTTTGAGGATGACCGCATCCGAGGGGCTCGAGGAGTCTCGTTGGTCCCAAGTCTTACGACGCAGTTCCTCGTCGCGCCTCAGCACGCGCCTCCAACCAGGCGTCGGGCAGGAGTTCGTCGAGCGCCTTCGCGTCCTCGATGCCCTCTCCCTGGGGCCCGTCAACTCCTCGCCTTGCCGAGCCGGAAACCGCACCACGCCCCCGGGGCCGGCGCCGCAGGTTTGACCCGCCCGACGGGAGCGATTAGGATCGATGGTTGGACAAGCCCGGATGATCCTGCCAGACCTCCCCGCCGCCTTTGATTGAACTGAACCGAACTGAGGGATTGAGCCATGTTCCGCCTCGACGCAACCAGGCCGGTGCATTTCTGCGATGGGTTGACGCGCCGGGACTTCCTCCACGCCGGTTCGCTGACGGCGTTGGGCCTGGGCCTGCCGGCGATGCAGGCGCTGGCCCAGTCGGGATCGGTCGCGCGCGATCAGGACGTCAACTGCATCTTGCTGTTCCTGGTCGGCGGGCCGTCGCAGTTGGACACCTGGGACATGAAGCCCGAGGCGCCTGAGGAAATCCGCGGGCCGTTCCGTCCGATCGCGACCAAGGTGCCCGGGATCCAGGTCTCGGAGGTTTTCCCCCGGCTGGCGACGATGATGGACAAGGTTGCGCTGGTCCGCACGGTGTATCATACGGCCGCGGCGGTCCACGACACGGGTCACCAGATGATGCAGACCGGGCGCCTCTTCTCAGGAGGGACGGAGCATCCGCCCTATGGCTCGGTGCTGTCCAAGCTCAAGGGGTCGCGGCACAACACGCCGCCCTACGTGGTCCTCCCCAAGCCGATCGGGCCGACCGGGGGCAACCTGCCCCATGGCCATGCGGCCGGCTACCTGGGCAAGACCTATGACCCGTTCATCCTCAATGCCGACCCCAACGACAAGGCGTTCAAGGTCCCCGACCTGCTGCCGCCGGACTATGTCACGGCCGTGCGCGAGTCGCGCCGGCGGTCGCTCCGCTCGGCCATCGACGGGTCCGTCGCCGCGTTCGAGGCGTCGGCCGATGCCCGGTTGCTCGATGCCAACTTCGAGGGCGCCTTCCGGCTGATGTCCAGCCCCCAGGCCCGCGCGGCCTTCGACATCGCCGCCGAGCCGGCCGCTGTCCGGGACCGGTATGGCCGCACCCGGTTCGGCCAGAGCTGCCTGCTGGCCCGCCGCCTGATCGAGCGGGGCGTCCGGTTCGTCACCGTCAACATGTTCGAAACCGTCTTCAACGAGATCACCTGGGATATCCACGGGTCGGCCCCTTTTAGCCCGATCGAGTGCTACAAGAACGAGGTCGGGCCCAACTTCGATAATGCCTACACCGCCCTGCTGGAAGACCTCGAACGCCGCGGCCTGCTGGAGACGACCCTGGTGCTGGCCTTCGGCGAGTTCGGCCGGACGCCCAAGATCAATCCGGCCGGCGGCCGCGACCATCACCCGGCGTGCTGGACCGTCCTCTTCGCCGGTGGACCGTTCCAGGGCGGGCGCGTCGTCGGGGCCTCCGACGAAATCGCCGCCGCCCCCAAGGACCGGCCGGTCACCACCGCCGAGATCGCCGCCACCGTCTTCCATGGGCTCGGCATCGACCTGGCCACCGAGCTCCCCGGGCCCCAGAGCCGCCCGCTTCGCCTCGTGGACCACGGCGTCGAACCGATCGAGGAACTCTTCTGATAGGATATTCAATATATTTTAACCACTAAATATACGAAAATCACGAAAAAGATAAGATAAAAGAGAGTACTCGGGTGGGTATCGACTCGTCCAGCCGGAACCTAGGAGGTATGGCATCTTCTTGTTGTCTCCCAGTCGGGTGCCGTCATGGAGCGGCGACGCCACACTAGATCCCAACCAGTATTTTTTTCTGTTTTCGTGTTTTTCGTGTATTTCGTGGTTAAACTCTTCATATTCATAGTGGACTCTCCCTGATGGCCCCTACTCGGATTCGGCTGGCCGCCGGTTGGCGGCTCCTGGCGGCTCTCTTAACTCTCGGTCCCACGGTGGTCTCCGGTGCGGAGCTGCGGTTGCTGCCTCCCTCAGCACGGATGGCTGGACCTCATGCGCGTCAGCGCTTCGTGGTCGAGCGGGTCGAAGGTCCCACAGGCATCGCCGACCTGACCGCTCGGGCGCGATTTGCGACCGACAATCCCCGGGTTGCGACCGTGGATCGGGACGGGTTCGTCCGTCCGGTCGGCGATGGGCTGGCGACGATCACGGCGAGGGTCGACGGCCAGGTGGCCCGCGCGACGATCTCGGTGGAGGACCACGATCGCGACGAGGCCTGGAGCTTCCGCAACCACGTCGAGGCGGTCCTGACCAAGCAGGGATGTAACGCGGGGGCCTGCCACGGGGCTGCGGCGGGCAAGAATGGGTTCCGCTTGACCTTGCGCGGCTATGCTCCCGAGGTCGACTTTGCCGTGCTGACCCGCCAGGCGCTGGCGCGGCGGATCGTCAAGACCGCGCCGCAGGAGAGCCTGATCCTGCTCAAGCCGACCGGCGCGATCGAGCACGGTGGCGGCGTTCGGTTTGCGGCCGATTCGCGGGAATACCGGGTGATCGCCGAGTGGATCGCCGCGGGGATGCCGGGGCCCTCGGCCAGCGATCCCGAGATCCGCGCGCTGACGCTCTGGCCCAGCGCCGTCCGGCTCGAGCCGGGTCAGACCCAGCAGGTCCTGGTCCAGGCCGCTTACTCCGACGGCCGCGTCGAGGATGTGACCCATTGGGCCAAGTTCAGCAGCACGGATGACTCGGTGGCCACCGTGGATGATGCCGGGCGGCTGAAGGTCACCGGCCGGGGCGAGGCGTTTGTTTCGGTCTGGTTCGCCAGCCGGGTGGGCCGCGTGGCGGTGACCGCGCCCTACACCACCAAGCTCGATCGCCAGGTCTTCGCGTCGGCGCCGCGGAACAACCCGATCGACGAGAAGAACCTCGCCAAGCTGGCCTCCTTGCGGATCCCGCCTTCGCCCGATGCCGGCGATGCGGCCTTCCTCCGCCGGGCGTATCTCGACGCGACCGGCACGTTGCCCCCACTCGATCAGGTCGAAGCGTTTCTCAACGATCGCGACCCGAAGAAGCGCGCCAAGCTGATCGAGCGGCTGCTGAGGAGCCAGGAATTCGTAGACTACTGGGCCTACAAATGGTCCGACCTGCTCCTGGTCTCGTCCCGGAAGCTGTCCGGTCCGTCGATGTGGTCGTTCTACCGGTTCGTGCGCGAGAGCGTGGCCCAGAACGTCTCCTGGGACCGGTTCGCCCGCGCGATCGTGACCGCCCAGGGGAGTACGTTCTCACAAGGCGCGGCCAACTTCTTCGTGATCCACCGCGACCCGATCGACCTGACCGAGAGCGCGAGCATGGCCTTCCTGGGCCTGTCCCTGACCTGCGCGCGCTGCCACAATCACCCGCTGGAGAAGTGGACCCAGGACCAGTATTACGGCTTCGCCAGCCTGTTCGCCCGGGTCAAGATCAAGGACGGGGAATCGACCGGGGAAGAGGTCGTGGCCAATGCCCACGAGGGGGAGATCCTCCACCCGCGCCGCGGGGTGGCGATGCCGCCGCAGCCGCTGGACGGCCCGGCGGTCGGGCCGGGGGAGACCCGCGACCGCCGCGTCGTCTTCGCCGACTGGCTGGCCCGGCCGGACAACCCCTATTTCGCCAAGGCGGTGGTCAACCGGGTCTGGAGCAACTTCTTCGGCCGGGGCTTGGTCGATCCCGACGACGACCTGCGGGTCTCCAACCCGCCCAGCGACGAGGCCCTGCTCGACTGGCTGGTCGCCGACTTCAAAGCCTACCACTTCGACGTCCAGCACCTGATCCGCACGATCATGAGGTCGGCCGTCTATGCCCGGTCGAGCCTGCCGGTCCCGGGGAATGAGTCGGATACCAAGTTCCTCAGCCACTACCGGGTGAAACGGCTGCCGGCCGAGGTGCTACTCGACGCCATTGCCCGGGTCACCGAGGTCCCCACACCGTTTTCCGGCTATCCGGCCGGCTGGCGCAGCCTGCAACTGCCCGACAGCAAGGTGGAGAACGCATTCCTCGACTCGTTCGGCCGGCCGGCCCGGATCGCCACCTGCTCCTGCGAGCGCTCGGCGGAGCCATCCATGGCCCAGGCGCTGCACCTGGCCAATGGGACCACGGTCAACGAGAAGCTCCGCTCCGACGCGAGCATCGCCGCCAAGGTGATCGCCCGCAACGACGACGATGGCGCGATCGTCGACCGCCTGTTCTTGGCCGCCCTGTCCCGGCGGCCCTCCGCGGCCGAACGCACGCGCATGGTCAAGACCCTGAAGGATGCGACGGCCGGCGTGACCGACCCGAAGGCAATCGCCACGGCCCGGCGCCAGGCCGTGGAAGACCTGTACTGGGCCGTCCTCACCTGCCAGGAATTCTTGTTCAATCATTAAGCGTAGGGTGGGTGAAACCCACCGATCCATCTGGATGGGGATTGCAATAATGTCTAATTATCGCCGATGGATGATCCCGGGCGAGACCTATTATTTCACCGCTGTGACCTATCGTCGCCGGAGGATCTTCGAACGAGAGGAAGCCGTCCGACTTTTGGGCGGAGCCATGCGACTGGTCCGGAGGGAGACTCCGTTCCGAACAATTGCCCTGGTGGTGCTTCCCGACCACCTTCACTGCATCTGGAGCTTGCCGCGTGGCGATGCGGACTTCTCGACACGCTGGAAGCGGATCAAGCGAGAGTTCACTGTCCGTTGGCCGGATGAAGGAAATGACGATTCCGGCTGGCGCGTCCCAGACCAGCGCCGAGCCCGTGGCGAACGAGGCTTCTGGCAGCGACGGTTCTGGGAACACGTCGTCCGGGATGACCAAGAGCTCCAACGTCTCTGCGACTACATCCACTATAATCCGGTGAAGCACGGCTACACGACCAGGCCGGGAGACTGGCCGTGGTCCACCTTTTCGCGATTCGTCTCTCTTGGGGATTATTCGTCAGAGTGGGGAAGCACCGTGCCGACCTCGATTGATGGAGTCCTCTCGATCGTTGGGGAGTAGTTTTTTCTGGTGGGTTTTACCCACGGTCGTAGGGTGGGTGAAACCCACCAATATCAGACCTCGGCAATCGGTGGGTTTCACCCACCTACCCCCTCCAACATGTTGGGAGTATCATTATAACCTCTTTAGCTGCGATGATTTCCGCTCCCGATCTCCGGAGGGCTGCCGATGTC
>JAJPJC010000020.1 GCA_021324445.1 Isosphaeraceae bacterium | reverse complement strand
GGCGCGGGCGGCGGCCTCGCGCTGGGCCTGCTCCTCGGCGGCGGCGCGGGCGGCGGCCTCGCGCTGGGCCTGCTCCTCGGCGGCGGCGCGGGCGGCGGCCTCGCGCTCCCGGGACTCGCGGATTTCCTGGGGCGTCAACAGGTAGGCGCCGCGCTGGGGGTCGAAGAACCGGAGCTGTTCGCCCGAGGCCTCCAGGTGAAGGCCGAGCACCTCACTGACCAGCCGGCCGTCGGTCTTGGGGATGTGCTGATACTCGCCGTCGATCAATCGATAGCCGACCAGCGACACTCCCGCCAGCGTCTTCTCCCGGGGGTCGAACAGGAAGTACTCGCGGACCTTGAGCACATCCCGGTAGAGCTCGAACTTCCAGCGCTGGTCCATTCGCGCCGTGCTCCGCGAGGTCACCTCGATCACGGCGTCCGGCCCTTTCCCCTCGCGCCAGACCTGGTAGATCTCGCGCTCCGGCCGCTTGGGGATGCCCACGGTCACGAACACATCGGGGGAGACGCACCTTTCGGGCACCCCCTCGACGTAGTACATCATCATGTTCCCCGAGACGTACACATCGGGATCGGCGGCGAAGTGGGCATCCAACGTCGCGATCGAGTCGGCCATGACGTTGCGGTGCACAGGGGTTTCGGCCATGGGCTCGCCGTCCGATGAGGGGTATTCGATCTCGGGTGGGGGCGGGGCGACCGTCGCCATGGGTCTGGCTCCGAGGGATGGCAAAACTCCAGCCTGGCTTCTCACCGCCCATCTTATCCCAGGGCCCGGAGGGCGTCGAGCCAGGCTGACTCACCGGTCGGCTTGCCGACATCGTTTTTTCCGGAGACAAGCGGTCTGCGCCCTGGTATAGATGAAGGCAACCACGACCCGACCCATCCCAGCGAACCACGAAGGAGAGCCACCATGCCGCGCGGCGTCTGGGTCCGCGATCCCGATCGGGGCGGCACGCCGATCCCACCGGCGGTTCAGCAGCGGACGGCCCAGCGCATCCGGTCGTATGCCGAGCGTCACTTGCCGGGGAAGTCCACGCGCCTGGAGGTCCGGTTCAAGAAACAATTCTGCTACATCGATGCCTTCACCGAGCCGTACGTGCCGAAGCGATGGCCTCCGCCGGGATGGCCGGACCCGCACGAGACCCGGGCGGAGCGCGTCGAACGATTGCGCCACACGCCGACCCATCTCTGTCGGCTCCGCTACTTCGGCGATGAGGACCGCTGGTCGTTCGCGATGTTCGGCTACAGCAATGAGAAGTACGAGCTGACCATCCTGCCCTCCGGCGATTTCTTTGGCACGCCCGAGGAGGCGTGTGCCGCCGTGGTGGAGGCCTGCCTGAGCTAAACGGAGACAGCCGTCGGAGATCCTCGCTCCGGGGATCAGGCCGCGTTTCGTTTCTGGCCACGGGTGTTCCCTTCCCTGGACCGTCCTGCCGTGAATCCGTCCGTCCGCGCCTTTCTCATTGCCGAGGTGCTCGCCTTTGTGCGTGCCGCGCAGCAGGTCCCCGGCGTCACCCGGATCGCCCTGATCGGCTCGCTGACGACTGAGAAGCCCGAGCCAAAGGACGCGGATCTCCTCGTCACCGTGACCGACGACGCCGACCTTGCCCCTTTGGCTCGGTTGGCGCGACGACTTCAGGGTCGTGCCCAGAGCATCAACCGGGGCGGCGACGTGTTCCTGACCAATCCCAAGGGGAACAGTCCCAGCTCCCGTGCTTGCAGGCGCTTGGGTCGTACTCGGGGCATGGTCGTGTCGCGCCTCACCTCCGGGCGCCAGGCGGCCGACGACCCGGCAAGCCGCCCCGGGGTGGATCGGACCGCGGCCCGACCCACATCCTCGCCGGTAGGCCGTTGACGATGGGTACGCCGACGGTTAATTTAGGCGTTGGGTCAATGCCGATCCGTCCCATCGGCAATGGGGCCAGGTGAAAATGGATACCCATCGTTCACTGCTGAGGTGGTACGCCTTCTCCGCTGCGGCCGTCGGCGTTGCCCTGCTGATCAATCTGGTCCTGGCCCGATGGATCGCGCCGCTGATCTTCTGGCCGTTCTTCCTCGCCGTCCTGGCCGTTTCGCTGGGTGGCGGGGCGGGGCCGGGCTTGACCGCGGCGGTCCTTGCGCTGGCCGCCCGCATCGTCCTGATCCCGGCGTTAAACCTGAGGCTCAATCCGCTGATCATCGTCTTGTTGCTGGGAAGCTGCACCGGGATCGAAGTCCTGATCGTTTCCCTGATCGCGATCTTCCGCCGCAGCGAGCGGCGATTTCGGTCGCTGTCGGAGTCCCTGCCCCAACTGGTCTGGGCCAAGAGGCCCGATGGCCGGGCCACCTACTTCAACCGGCGGTGGTACGAGGTGACCGGCCTCACGCCGGAGCGGTGTCTGGGCGACGTCTGGTCGGACAACATCCATCCGGAAGATCGGCAACGGATCATCAAAACCTGGGACGATGCGGTCCGCTCGGGGACAGCCTACGAGGTCGAATGTCGCCACCGCTGTGCCGATGGGACCTATCGCTGGTTCCTCGACCGGGGCCTGCCCTCGACGGATGCCACCGGCCGCGTCGTCGAGTGGTTCGGCACCTGCACGGACATCGATGAGCAGAAGCGGGCGGTGGCCGCACTCGCCGAGGCGACCCGGGCCAAGGACGAGTTCCTGGCCGTCCTCTCCCATGAACTCCGCACGCCCCTGACGCCCGTCCTGATGGCGGTGACGGCCCTGCTGGACGACCGGCAGACCTGCCGCTCGCTCCGTCCCACCCTGAAGATGATCCGCGACAACGTGCGGCTGGAGGCCCGGCTGATCGATGACCTGCTGGATCTCTCGCGGATCGCGCGCGGCCAGATGGAGTATCGCTTCGAGACCGTCGATGTCCATGTCCTGATCGGGCAGGTCGTGGAGATCTGCCAGGACCAGATCACTCGGAAGAAGCACCAGGTGGCGGTCGAGCTGGCGGCCTCCGAGCACCACGTGCGCGGCGACCCGGCCCGGTTGCAGCAGGTGCTCTGGAACCTTCTGATCAACGCCGTGAAGTACACGCCCGAGGGCGGGCGGATTGCCATCCGCACGCACTCCTTTGGCCCGGGACGTCTGGCGATCGAGGTCGCCGACAATGGCATCGGCATCCACCCCGACCACCTGCCGCACCTGTTCGATGCCTTCGAGCGGGGCCACGGAGCCGTCGCCTTCCATGCCGGCGGATTGGGGTTGGGCCTGACGATCAGTCGCTCGATCATGGAGGCCCATGGCGGGACCTTGCACGGTGCCAGCGCCGGCCGGGATCAGGGTGCGACGTTCCGACTGGAACTGGCGACGGCCACCGACCCGGGGGACTCCAACGAGGTGGCGGCCACACCGCCGAGCCCGACGGGACGACGCTTGCGGGTGCTGCTGGCCGAGGACGACGCGGCAACGGTCGAGACCGCGGCCCAGGTGCTGCGGCGGCAGGGGCACTTGGTCACGACAGCGACCAGCCTGAGCCGGGCGCTGGCAGTCACCTCCGACGAGTTCGATGTGGTGGTCAGCGACCTGGACCTGGGCGACGGCAGCGGGCTGGAACTGATGCGGCACGTCCGGTCTCGGGGCGACACGCCGGGGATCGCCGTGAGCGGCTACGCGACCGAGGACGATGTGCGGCAGAGCCTGGAGGCGGGCTTCACGGTCCACCTGGCCAAGCCGATCACTGTCGGCATGCTGGAGTCGGCCATCCACCAGGTCACTGCCGGCCGATCCGGCTGAGACCCGCCGCGGGTCGACGGCGTGCTCATCAGACCCATCCGTGCCGCTTGCGGAGCCACCATTCCAGGGTCAACAGGGCCGTGAAGATCAGGAGAAACGGCCAGTTGTCCCAGACCTTGTACTCGGTCGGGCTGACGTATTCGGTGTACACCGAGCGGTCGATGGACTTGAGATAGCTGGTCAGCCGCTCGTGGGAGACTGACTCGCCGTCGGTGATCGTGGCAATCTGGCGCGCCAGGGCGAGGTCGGCGGAGGGGTTCTCCAGCTCGCGGTCGTCCTGGTAGACGAGGAACCGGGCCTTGTCACGGCCGATCTCCTGGCCGTCCCGCGTGGCCACGGCGGTGATCGTGTAGTTGCCCGGCTCGCCGACAGCCTCCGTGGCGTACACGGAGCCCTTGGCTTCATCCCCCTGGTTGTAGAGCTGGTCCACCGGCACCGAGACGGGCGGCTCGGCCTTCTCGCGCTCGACCTTGGCCTCGTAGCGGACGTTGGGGATCGGCGCTCCCTTCGCGTCGCGCGCCGTGATTGTCAGCTCCAGCTTCTCGCCGACGGCCAGCCGGCGGTCGCTGAGGGTCAGCTTGACCTGGTTGTCGCTATCGTTCTCCTTGTGCGAGAGCCAGAAGATGACCTGTCTCCAGAACTTGCGATGCGCCAGCCGGCTCTCTTCCGTGGCGCGGGCCCAGACCCAGGTCTCGCCGCCATAGGCGATCGCGCGGCCCTTGCCGACGTCGTGGCTGAGCATCAGCGGCTCGGGGTTGGGACCTCCCGTCTCGGCGAGGATCGAAGCGCCGACCTTCTCCACAAACCGGTTTGTCCCCTGGATCGGCGGCATCAGGTCCCAGATCCGCTGGGTCTCGGCCCGGCTGGCGCCGACCTGGAGGACGAAGCTGTTCAGTCCCTTGGTGTTGGGGGAGAACTTCAGGCCCGCCTCGGGCTCGTTCTGGCCGTCGCCGGGATGCATCTGCACGGGTAAGACCTCGGCCAGAGGGGAGTCGGCCCAGCCGCCGGCGCCGAAGCTGGAGTGGCCGCCGAGCATCATCAGGCCCGCCCCGTCCTTGACGGCCCGGGCCAGCAAGGTGTGTTGTTTGGCGGTGAGATAGTCGGCGGGCAAATCGCTGAGGATGTAGACGTTGTACCGGCCGGGAGCGAACTCGGCGTCGTCACCGATGGCGCCGGCCTCACCCTGCGCGGGCGCTTTGATGACGACTCCCTGGACCTGGATGTCCGGCGAGGTGGCGATGGCACGCATCATGTACTTGTAATCCCAGGAGAAGTTCGACCCCTGGAGGAACAGCACGTTCAAGCCGCCGCTCAAGACCGTGACGAACGTGCTGATCTGGTTGTTGGTCTTGACCAGCTCCCCCTCGTGCTGGGCCACCTTGAGGGTGAGCTTTTTTTCGCCGGGCGTCTGGGGCGTATAGTTCAGCCCGGTGATCGGGATCACGTCGCCCGACTCGGGGACCTTCACCGTGGTCTGGGCCACCGCGTTGGGCAGGTCTTCGACAAAGAGCTCGACCTCCAGGGGCTGGCCGGCGAAGCCACGGGCCAGGAGCGAGCCGCGGACCTCCATCTTGTTCTTGGCGAAGACGGTCGGGCTGGTGACGATGTCGCGCAGCGCGATGTCGCGCGAGCCGGCGCCGGCGTGCTCCGAGCCCAGGCCGACGGTGACCACCGGGACCCCTTTGCCCTTGAGACGCCGGGCGGCCACCAGGGGGTTGATGCCGGTATTGGAGGTGAAGTCCGAGATGATGATCATCCGGGCCGTCCGCCGCGTGGTCCCTTCCTGACGCTCCTGGGCCTTGATCATCGCCGTGCCCAGGTCGGTCGCTCGTCCCTTGGGCTCGGCCTTGGACGTGAGGTCCTCCTCCTTGGCCTCGGCCAGCGTGGTATCGAAGCGGAGGAACTTGGCGTCGAGGTCGGGCCCGAGCGTCTTGGCCGTCTCCCGCGCCTGCTCCACCACCTGGTTGGCGACGGCCCAGCGGGTCTTGCCCCCCACCTCGTCGCCAAAGGTCATGCTGCTGCTGGTATCCACCAGGAAGACCAGGGACGCCGCCTGACGCTTCTTTTCCTTGAAGTAGACCGAGGGCCGCAGCGCCGCCCACAGGCACAGGAACAACGCCAGCAGCCGCAGCGACAGCGCCACCCAGCGCCACATCCCGCTGGTGCCGCGCAGGCGACGCCGATAGGCCAGCAGCGTCAGCACCGTCACCGCCAGGACCATCCCGGTCGGGATCAGCCAGGAACCGCCGATCGGATTCACCGTCACGCTCAGGCCCGCATGCATGGTGTGTGCTCCCTCGACGATCGTCGGCGGCCGGTTCGGTCCTTCCCTCCGGTCAAGCGGCCGCCCCCGCCGGCCGGGTCTGGGGCGTTTCCTTGTAGAACGTGTTGGCGAGGAAATTCTCGAGCGTGACCACGATCAGGATCAGGAACATCAGCCAGGGGAAGGCCTCGTAGCCGAATCGCGAGATGCTCTCCTTGTCGCGGAACGACTGGACGTCCTCGGCCAGGACATAGTTGTCCTTGCCGAAGATGGGGTCGAAGTCCTCCTTGCGCATCACGGTGAACTGGCTCTCGGCATGGGGCGGGTTCAGGCTGAACCCGAGGGTGATCGTGCGCTTCTCGGTGGTCAGGGCCTTGACCGTCCACTGGCCCAGGAGCTGGGGCGCCGCGATTTCAAGCAGCTCGTTGGTGGGCGGGGTCAGGCCCTCGGTCTTCTTCTGGTCCGGCCCCGTGACCGAGATACTGGCGTAGCGGGTGTTCGGCTCCAGGGTCAGGAGCACATTCTCGCCGGCCTCGTAGTTGAACCGCTCGTTGGCCGTACCCGCCAGGTAGGGAACCGTCAGATTCATCAGGATCGGGAAGGCCCAGCCGGAGTCCGTCAGCGGGAACTCGTTCCAGACCCAGGGCGGGCGATTGGCCGCGGTGGAACCCTGGCTGGACAGCGTGGTGGTCCAGAGCAGCACCCGGCCGGTCTTCGAACCCTTGAACGTCCGCTCCAGCAGGGCGGGGGCACCATCGGAGTAGCTCAGGAGCGTGCGGGTTCCCTCGATCGGCTGCGGCTGCGGTTTCAGTGCCCAGTATTTGTAGACCGGGACTTGCGCAAGCTGGCTGTCCAGGTCCTTGCCGTATTTTTGGAACACGGGGTGCGTGATATCGGTAACTTTACCCAGGGTGATGGAGCCGGGCGGGGCCTGGATCCTGTCGAGCTGGCCCGGCAGGAGCTGCGCGGGGATCGTGCCGTTGTAGTTCTCGGCGTCGACGATGCGGTGCCCCAAACCGACGACGAGCCCACCCCCCTGATGGACGTAGCCATTGAGAGCCCCCCAGCCGCTGTCGTCGAGCTCCTTGACGTTCAGGAGGAAGATGCAGGCGTAGGTGTTCAGTGAGTCCTTGTCCCGACTGGCGAATTCGGCAGCCGTGTTCCGGTCCACCAGGTAAGACCGGGGGCTGTCCGGGGTGGGGTCGGGATCGATGGCATCGGCCACGAACTCGGAGTCGATGGGGTAGTTGGCGATGATCAGGACTTTGAGCGGCGGTTGGATCTTGAAGCTGAAATAGCGGTTGTCGTCGTCCGCCAGGGGGTCCGGGGCGCCACTAAGCACGACCCGTCCGCGATGGAGGACGCCTTCCGTGAGCCGGGGCGGGGTCGGGAAGGGGACCTCGACGATCTGGTTGTCACCGGCGGGAATCTCCACGGCCTTCTCGCCCTTCTTCACGTCGTCCAGGTAGAACTCGACCGTCCGGGTCACGGCGGCCTTCCCCTGGCCCCGGATCCGGGCGCGGACTTCCACCGCCTCTCCCTGGGTGGCGACGCTCGAGGAGGGCTCGGCGGAGTCGATCGAGACGTTGTGGATCTCCTGGGGCGTCAGGCGGAGGATGAACGTGGCGATCTTGGACTGGCCCCCACGGGTGCCCGACTTGACCTGGGCGACCTTGTCCAGCCCCTCGATCGGCCGCTCGGCGTTCCAGGCCGACTTCGCCAGGTCGGTCAAGATATAGACGACGCGGACCGGCCGGTCGCAGTCGGCGACCTGCTTGTAAGCCTCGGACACCGCGGCATTGAGCGGCTGGCTCACGGCATGAGTGGTCAGTCCGTCAATCCGCTTGAGAGCCGCCGCCGGGGAGAGCCCCGTGGTCGCCGCCTCCGAGGAATCGACCACGAAGACCAGACTGGAATCGGAGACCTTGCCGATGATCTCCCGCGCGCGCTCCTTGGCCTCGTCGAGCCGGGTCTTGTCCTTGTCCTTGTAGTTCATCGACAGGCTGGTGTCGAAGACCAGGCCCAGGGCCGTCGGCACCGACTGGTCGCCCAGCGGCACCTCCGAGTACACCGTGGGCCGGGCCAGCGCCAGGGCCATCAGGGCCAGCACGGCCATCCGCGCCAACAGGAGCAGCCAGTTCTTGACCCGCAGCCGCTTCTTGGACCGGCGCTGCCGCTCGCGGATCAGCCGCAGGGCCGGGAAGAGCAGGTGTTTCGGCGTCTGGCGCATGAACAGGTGCAGGATCACCGGCAGGACCGCCAGCGCCGTACCCGCAGCCAGACCCGCATGGAGCAAGGACAATTCCATGGCCGCATGGTCTCCCTCAAGCCCGGGCTTGCCGCGTCAGCAAGTAGCTCATCAGCGCCTTGTCGAAGGGCATGCCGGTGTGCAGCGGGACATAGTCGATACGAGCCCGGACGCAGTCGGTTCGATAGGTGGCGCGGAACTGGGCCACCTCCTCGAGGTAATCGGCCTTGATGGCCTCGGCGTCGACCTCGATGATCTCATGGGTCTCATTGTCCTCCAGCCGCAGCATCCCCTGGAAGGGGAACTGGGCCTCGGCCTCGTCGAGAATATGGAAGACGATCAGGTCGTGCCCGGCGAACCGCAGCCGATGCAGGCCCCTGAGGATCGACTCGGGATCACCCAGCAGGTCGCTGAAGATCATGACCAGGCTGCGATGCCGCAGCATGCTGGCGACCTGGTGCAAGCTGGCTTCGATCTCGGTCGTCCCCTCCGGTTTGAGCCGGGCCAGCAGCGAGAGGATGTTGCCGAGCTGCGAGCGTTTGCTCCCGGGTGCCAGGCTCTGCGCGACCTTCTGGTCGAAGGCGATCAGGCCGACCGGATCCTGCTGGTGGATCATCAAGTATCCCAGCGCGGCGGCCAGGCTGATGCTGTATTCGAACTTCGTGAGCTCCTGTCTGTAAGTATAACCCATGGAACCGGATAGGTCCATCACCAGGTAGCCCGTCAGGTTGGTCTCGGCCTGGAACTTCTTGATGTAGAACCGGTCGGTCTTGGCGTAGACGTTCCAGTCGACGTCGGCGATGTTGTCGCCGGCGGTGTACTTGCGATGCTCGGAGAACTCGACCGAGAAGCCGTGGAACGGGCTGGCGTGCAGCCCGGCGATGAACCCCTCCACGATGAACTTGGCGCGGAGGTCCAGCCGCGACACCTGGCGGATCACCTCGGGCTTCAGGTACTTCTCGGCAGTGCCGGCCATGTTCAAACCTTCGTCGGGGTCGCTGACTTGGGGCGAGGGGGACCGGGCCTACCGTCGACCGGCTTGGCCCGGAGCCATTTCTCGAATTCGGACAGCTCCCGATCGATGATCGGTTTCGATGTGACAAATCCGTCAGCTCTCTGCCGGCCCTCGGAGATCAGACTGCGCGCCTCCTCAATCCGGCCGGCAGCCCCCAAGGCGGTCGGCGCGGCGTACCAATCGATCCATCCCCGGCCATCGCCTTGGTCAAGACGCTCTCGGGCCATCTCCTCGTGAAGTTGAGCCATCTCCACGAGTTCGTTCAAACACCCCGCCTGGGGAGTGTTGCCAGAGCCGTAGACACGCCAATCGAGCGGCTGCACTCGTTCGATTCGCGGATCCAGACCTAACCTCATGGCCGATGTCCCTCACGGGATTCCTCTCAGAGGGATCACCAGCTCCGGCAAGAGCGGGCTGGTGTAGACGTCACCCGGGCGCAGGACGCGTTCTTGGTAACCACGGGGCGAGGTCGTGTAGACCGTCACCCGATGGCGGATGCGATCGATGATGACGTATTCGAGGACGCCCAGTTGGCGATACTCCTTCCGCTTCTTGACGTAGTCGCGCTCCCGGGACTCCCGATCGGGGCTCACGACCTCGAACATCAACTCGGGACCGCGATCCGGACGGCTGACGGCCGAGCGGATGCCGACGAGAAACACGCCGATATCCCCGATGCGGTCCGTTCCGCCGTCGACGCGCACCCAGGCCGCGGAGACGACTTCCTCGACGAGGTCGAGGTGGGCCAGCCGATAGGCTCCCAGGTAGTCTCGAACTGGCTCGGAACTCCGATCGTGACCGGGGTCATCGGGCGGCATGACGACCAATCTCCCCTGCTCGCGCTCGTATTTCCACGGTCGGTCGGATTCCGCCTCTGCGAATTCCTCGGCTGTGACGGTCCGCCCTTGGTCGAGCGGACCGAGCTGGAGGACCGTCTGATGGACCGCCATGAGGTTAACCTCCGCATCGAGAAGAATCCCAGCCGCCGCGCCCTGGAACTCAACGGCCCGGGCGCTCGTACTTGGGCGTCTCGGGCTCGCGGATCTCGCTGACCAGCCGCTTGATGAGAGTATCGGTCGATTGACCTTCGGCCTGCGCCTGGAAATTGGTGCTAATGCGATGCCGAAGCACGGGAGCGGCCACCTTGCGGATATCGTCGAGCGAGACGCTGAAGCGGCCATCCATGGCGGCCATGGCCTTGCCGGCGAGGATCAGGTTCTGGCCGGCCCGCGGGCCGGCGCCGTAATCGACCAGCTCCTTGATGAACTGCGGCGCCTTGTCGTCGGCCGGCCGGGTCGCCCGCACCAACCGGGCCACGTAATCGACCGCGTACTCGGAGACCGGCACCGACATGACCAGCTTCTGCAAGTTGACGATCGCCTTGCCCGAGAGCACCTTCTTCAGCTCGGGGATGTCTCCCTTGGTCGTGGCCAGCAGGATCCTCTTCTCCTCCTCCAGCGCCGGGTAACCGACGCGGACGTCGAACATGAACCGGTCGAGCTGGGCCTCGGGCAGGGGATAGGTCCCCTCCTGCTCGATCGGGTTCTGGGTGGCGATCACGAAGAAGGGATCGGGCAGGTGCATCGTCTCCTGGCCGACGGTGACCTCCCGCTCCTGCATCGCCTGGAGCAGCGCCGCCTGGGTCTTGGGGGGAGTCCGGTTGATCTCGTCGGCCAGGATGATGTTGGCGAAGATCGGCCCGGCCACGAATCGGAAGGCCCGCCGGCCGGTCTCGGGCTCCTCCAGCACGTTGGTCCCGGTGATGTCCGAGGGCATCAGGTCGGGCGTGAACTGGATCCGCTTGAAGCTCACATCCAGGATCTTGGCGATCGAGCTGACGATCAGGGTCTTGGCCAGCCCCGGCACGCCAACCAGCAGGACGTGGCCCCGGGTGAAGATCGCCGCGAGGATCAGCTCGACGACCTCGCGCTGGCCGATGATGACTTTGCCCAGCTCGGCGACCATGACATCGCGCGAGTGCCGGAACTCATCCAGAAGCTGCGTGATCCGGTCGGTGGCCGTGGACATGCGATACCCCGCCCTCTCTGCACAGTGGAAGCCATGAGAACACGGGGACCGACCCCCCGTGCCGTCCGACGGGACGCGCCGAGCGCTGCGGAAGGCCGGCAGTGCGGCCAGAATGATAGAGTTATTCTAGTGCGAGCCAAACGCCCAATTCAAGCACGCGGGCGTGTCGGCGCTTCCCCGGGCCGGCTCCGTAGGCCGGACTCCGCTGCTCCCACAGACATGAGCGGGCGTTCACAAGCGGTCCCAGTCCGCCGGGTTTGGTCCGGCCTGTCGCTGGACATCCGGACCATGGGACATCTCGACGCCTGCGCCGGGAGCGACCGCCAGGCCATCGTCTTGGGCCCGCTGGATCTGGGTGTGAGTGGTCACGATCTTTGATGCCTTGGGGGTCGAGATCAGCGATCGGGGATGCCCCCGTCCCCTGGGCGGGCTTGAGGAGTACCGGTGGCCTCTCCTGTATAGGCATAGGGTGTGTTTGTCTAGTAATCAGTCGATGTGAAAGGAGTTTCATTATGTTGGCGGGCGCCTGGTCCGCTATTCTCCGTTATCTGGCT
>JAJPJC010000029.1 GCA_021324445.1 Isosphaeraceae bacterium | reverse complement strand
GGGCGCGGTCGTCGTCGTTTACGCATGGAGGGCCTCCTTTTGTGGCTACCCCCTTTCTACGCTCCCGGCCTCAGCTAAGTTTGCCATCCTAGTTTTTTTGCAGAAGACTACGAGGACAATGGCAATGGCGCCGACCAGCCGGCCACGAATACGCTCCGCATGGACGCTGATTTCCGAAAGCGGGCCGCCGAAATCTACGCCGCCTACGCCGCACAGTGGAAACGCCGCTTCAAATGGCTGCGGCCCCGCCTGTTTGTACCTCAACTTGCCGCCGATCTGCGCGAGGACATCAAGGCGCTGCTCAAGGTGCTGAGGCTATCAGGCGAGTGGGACGCTAGCAAAGACGCGAAGCTCGCCGCACTCGTGAAGCTGCTCACCGAAAAGCATGCCCAGGATAAAGTGCTCATTTTCACCCAATTCGCCGACACCGTTGACTATTTGGAGAAGGAACTGCGGAACCGGGGGATTGCTCGCGTTGCTGGCGTAACCGGGGAATCCGAGAATCCGACGGCCCTCGCTTGGCGTTTCAGCCCCGTCAGCAATGAGAAACGCAGTGAAGTGACGCCCGACCAGGAGTTGCGCGTGCTCATTGCTACCGATGTACTCAGCGAAGGACAGAACCTCCAGGATTCCTCCGTCGTGGTCAACTTCGACCTACCGTGGGCGATCATCCGACTCATTCAGCGAGCCGGCCGCGTGGACCGTATTGGCCAGCGAGCCGAAAACATCCTGTGCCATTCTTTCCTGCCGGCCGAGGGCGTCGAGCGGATCATCCGCCTCCGGTCCCGCGTGCGCCAGCGGCTCACGGAAAACGCCGAGGTGCTGGGAACCGACGAGGCATTCTTCGAAGGCGACGCTTCCAACCGCATTCTCGACCTGTTCCACGAGAAGGCCGGCATCCTCGACGGCGAGGCAGAGACCGAAGTGGACCTGGCGTCCTATGCCTACCAGATTTGGAAAAATGCCATCACCGCTGACCCGAGCTTGCAAAAAACGATCCCCGAGTTGCCGCCCGTCGTCTTCGCGACCAAAGCTCATCAGACGACCGACAAGGAACCAGCAGGCGTGCTGGTGTACTTGCGAACCGCCGAAGGTCACGATGCCTTGGCCTGGATCGACAAGAAAGGCAGCAGCGTCACCGAATCGCAGTTCGCGATTCTCAAGGCTGCCGAATGTGCCCTGAATACGCCGGCCCTGCCGCGTCAGGAGGATCACCATGCCCTCGTCGAGAAGGCCGTGCAACTGATCGTCACGGAAGAGAAAACCGTCGGCGGCCAGCTCGGGCGCCCTTCCGGCGCGCGCTTCCGCACTTACGAGCGGCTCAAGCGCTATGCGGAGCAGGTGAAGGGCACACTGTTCGAGTCTCAGGAGTTATTGCGCGCCATCGACGACGTCTACCGCTACCCGCTTCGGCCGACCGCCATCGATACGCTGAACCGCCAGCTGCGTTCCGGGATTTCGGATGAAGACTTGGCCGCACTGGTTATCGCTCTCCGCGACGAAGACCGGCTCTGCATCATTCACGAGGAGGAGCAAACGCACGAGCCGCGAATTATCTGCTCCCTGGGGCTGTCCAGTAGCTCGGGAGGGAAATAACTCATGCCGCTCGACATCGGACGCATCCGCCAATCTCTCCAGAGCTTCGATTTCCGCAGGCTCTTCGTCCAGGAGCTTGGCTGGGATCGGCACAGCGGCAGCGTAACCGTCGCCGTGGACGGGGAAACCTACAGCCTGCAGCCTATTGCGGAGAAACGCGGCTTTCAGGTCTTCGAGTGCCCGCCTGGCGCCGCCGGCACGGTCCCCGACCATCCCACCCGCAGCAAGATCGAGCGCCAGGTCGCCAAATCGGCCCATGAGCACATCATCATCTACACCGACGCCGCCAAGACCGTTCAGAAATGGCAATGGGTCCGCCGTGAACTCGGCCGGCCACTGGCACGGCGTGAATATGACTTTTTCAAGGGCCACACCGGCGAGCTACTGGCACAGAAGCTCCAGTACCTGGCCGTCGATCTTGCCGATGAAGAGCGCATCACGCTGGTGGACGTGACCCGCCGCGCCCGGCAGGCGTTCGACGTGGACCGCGTGACCAAGCGCTTCTACGACCGCTTCAAAACCGAACACGCCACGTTTCTCAAATTCATCAAGGGCATCACCGCCGTCGCCGATTCGGAGTGGTACGCCTCGCTGATGCTCAACCGGCTGATGTTCATCTACTTCATCCAGAAGAAGGGCTTCCTGGACGGAGACCACGATTACCTCCGCAACCGGCTGCGCCGCGTCCAGGCCGAGCGCGGCAAGGACAAGTTCCTGACTTTCTACCGCTATTTCCTCCTGCGGCTCTTTCACGAGGGGCTGGGCCAGCCGCCGGCCCAACGCAAGAAGGACCTGGACAAGCTGCTCGGCACCGTTCCCTACCTGAATGGCGGGCTGTTCGACGTTCATGACCTGGAGCGGGCCTACCCGGCTATTCAGATCGCCGACGATGCCTTCGAGAAGCTGTTCAACTTCTTCGACGCCTACCAGTGGCACCTCGACGAGCGCCCCTTGCGGGCCGACAACGAAATCAACCCCGACGTGCTCGGCTACATCTTCGAGAAATACATCAACCAGAAGCAGATGGGGGCGTATTACACGAAAGAGGACATCACCGGCTACATCGCCCGCAACACGTTGATCCCATACCTGTTCAACGCCGCCGAGAAGAAGTGCGCCATCGCCTTCAAGCCCGACAGCGCTTTGTGGCGGCTCTTGCGCGACGATCCCGACCGCTACATCTACCCGGCCATGCGAAAAGGCGTGGACGTGCCGCTGCCTTCGGAAATCGACGCCGGCGTAGCCGACGTTTCGAAGCGCGGTAGCTGGAACAAGCCCGCATCGCCGGAATTCGCCTTGCCGACCGAGACATGGCGCGAACACGTTGCCCGCCGGCAGCGCTGCCACGAGCTGCGGGCCAAGCTCAAGGCCGGCGAGGTTAACGACATCAACGACTTCATCACCTACAACCTTGACATCTGCCAGTTCGCCGAGGACGTGATTGCCAACTGCGAAGGCCCGGAGCTGCTCCGCGCTTTCTACCACGCCATCGAAAACGCTTCCGTCCTCGATCCGACGTGTGGTTCGGGCGCGTTTCTCTTTGCCGCGCTCAATTTACTGGAGCCGCTGTATGAGGCGTGCCTAGACCGCATGCACGGCTTCCTCGACGACCTCAAGCGGAATGGCGCAAAGCACCATCCGGAAAAGTTCTCGGATTTTCGTAAGATTCTGGACGAAGTGGAGCGCCACCCCAACCACCGCTACTTCATCCTGAAGTCGATTATCGTCGGCAACCTCTACGGCGTGGACATCATGGAGGAGGCCGTCGAAATCTGCAAACTCCGGCTCTTCCTCAAGCTCGTCGCCCAGGTAGAGCGGGTGCAGCAGATCGAGCCCCTGCCTGACATCGACTTCAACATCCGTGCCGGCAACACACTGGTCGGTTTCGCCTCACTGGGCGAGGTCAAGAAGCGCTTGGAGGGCACGCTGGGATTCCAGCAGGACGAGGTGGACCGCATCGTCGAAGAAGCCGACATCGTGGAACGGGCTTTCAAGAAGTTTCGCGAGATGCAGACTGAATACGGCATGGACGCCAAGGAATTCGCCCAGGCCAAGGGCGAACTCCGGAACCGTTTAGCCGGGCTGCGCGCCGAACTGGATCAATACCTGGCTGGCGATTACGGCATCAACGCCGACAAACCCAAAGAGTTTCAGCACTGGCGTGAGACGCATCAGCCATTCCACTGGCTAGCGGAATTCTACGGTATCATGCACGGCGGCGGTTTCGATGTCATCATTGGGAACCCGCCGTACTTGGAAAAGTCGAAGTTGGGCGACGCATATACCGTGCGCGGACTGCTAACCATCCGATGCCGGGACATCTACGCTTGGGTCGTCGAGCGAGTTGCATCCCTACGGCATTCGCTGGGAAGACTCGGACTTATCATCCCTGTTTCGCTGGTTTCGTCTGGCTCGTTTGATGTCTTGCGCGATGTTGTGTCCACCCACTTCAAGAACCTTTGGCTTTCACACTTCGCCAATCGACCCGGACAACTTTTCGTTGGCGCTCAGAATCGGCTCACGGTTTTGCTCGGTGCCACCAGTACCGAATTGTCGCGTGTATACTCGACGCGTTACCACCGGTGGGATGCGAAGAACGGAGAAAGGGAGGCTCTGTTTACCATCTTGCAATACGCGCCACTTGCCGAACTCGCCCGACATTTTCATGGCCTCTACCCCAAATGTGGCCAACGGGAAGCGATTGCGGTACTTCGGAAAATTGCCGCCAAATCGACGATCGGGCATTGGGCTCGGAAGACATCCAGATACGCCGTTTATTGGGTCAGGGTCCCAGGTTACTTTTGTCAATTCTTCCTGGAACCGCCGAAGGCAAGGCCGGAAAAAGGTGGGCCAGCACGTGTTCGCGGTGAAGTGAACTCAATCTGTTTCCCAGACGAACACACGCAACGAGTCGTTCATGCCGTCCTTAACAGCTCCACCTACTTTCAGTTCTATTGTGCATACACCGACGGCCGCCATATCAATCCATCAGATGTCACGGACTTCCCATACGCCCTGGATGCCGTTTCCAACGGCATCCGAACGAAGCTCGTCAAGCTCTCAGAGGAGCTCGAGTCGGTGATGAGAGAGAACACTTCATATTGGCGCAAGAGCGGCCTCTTGATCGAGTCCGTCGATTCTCGCTCAGCGAAGCAAGTGATCGACAGGATCGACGTGGTTCTCGCCGAGCACTACGGTTTCACCGACGAGGAAATGGACTTTATCGTCAACTACGACATCAAGTACCGGATGGGCCAGGATAACCAGGACGAACAGGAATGACGAGCAACTGGGAGGTTCTTGTCATGCCTGTGCCACGCCAAACTGCTCTCCGCTGGATGAAGGTTTCCGAACTTAGGGACCCGGCCCCGTCTGCCGATGCCTCTTCGCTACAGAAATGGCCGGAGATTTCCGCGCTCGGCTCGACGGCGCTTTTGCGCTCCCCGCTTCTGGCGCTGTTCTGCTCGATCCGCTGCCCCGGAAAACTGATCCTTGAAAGCTACGATCTCGCCCGCGCCCTGCGCGATGCCGCCGTGCCCGTTATTAGCGGCTTCCACACGCCGATGGAAAAAGAATGCCTGGACCTGTTGCTGCGGGGCAATCAGCCCGTCGTCATCTGCCCCGCTCGCAGTATCGAAGGCATGCGGTTGCCATCTGCCCTGAGATCAGCCGTCGAGGCAGGCCGCCTGTTGCTCCTCTCTCCCTTCAAGCAGAAGGACCGCCGGCCCACCGCCAAGCTCGCCGAGGAGCGCAATCGCCTCGTCGCGGCCCTGGCAACCGAGGTGTTCGTCGCCTACGCAAACGAAGGCGGCAAGACCGAGCAGCTTTGCCGCGACCTGATCGCGGCGGGAAAGCCCGTCCTGACGTTCGATTCCCCTGCCAATGCCAAGCTGATCGGGATGGGTGCGATCCCGATGAAACCGGGCGAGCTAGTCCAGCGCTGGAATCAGAGCGGCCGCCGGGTCAGCCTGAACTCCGTGCCTTCATCCCGTGTCCAGTAGTCGGGATCGCCAGCCTATGTCGCAACGCCGAAACATGGGAAGCGGACAGCAAGAGGCCATTCAATTGAACACTCCACGACTTCTCGGAAACGACGACCTGTGTCCCTGCGGGAGTGGGAAGGCGTTCGGCGCGTGCTGCCTGCGTGAAGGCCGCGCCGCATACAGGGAGGGCATCCCCGTGATTCAGATGCCCGGACCGCCACCTGAACTCGCCGAGTTTGTGAAGCAGGAACGCCAGCGTCAGGCTCGGTTCGGTCAGGTCCGTCCCGCGATCTACGCGGACTGGCGTGGGCAGAAGTGGGTCGCCGTTGGGAAAAAGCTCCTCAACTCGGCCAACTGGAAAACCCCGGCAGACTTTCTTTCGGATTACCTGAAGCACGTCATGACCCCGGAATGGGGCAGGGCCGAACTTGCAAAGCCGCTCGCCGACCGCCACCCGGTCATGCAGTGGTACGATGCCATGTGTCGGTTGCAAGCGCAAGCCAAGCAGCGGCCTGGGCCTGACGGCCTGTTCGCCGTCGCCCCTAGCGGAGCCATGCGTGCGTACATGCTTTTGGCTTTCGACCTTTACGCACTGCAACACCATTGCTCCTTGCAGGACCGGCTTGTTCACCGGCTTCGGCACCCGGACCAGTACCAGGGTGCGCGCCACGAGTTATTTGCCGCGGCAACGTGCATCCGCGCGGGCTTCGACATCGAGTACGAGGACGAATCCGATAGGTCGTGCAAGCACACGGAGTTTACGGCCGTGCATCGGTTGACCAAGGCGTCCGTCTGCATAGAAGCGAAGAGCAAGCACCGCAGTGGCGTCCTTGGGATGGCGGGCGAGCGCGAGCCTGACGACGGGATTCGCACTCGCTTGGGCGGACTCATCAACGACGCGCTGAAGAAGCCCCATCAGCACCCGCTCGCTATCTTCTTGGACTTGAACCTTCCGCCAGCATCACCTGCACCCGCAACCCCAGAGTGGTTCAAGAAATTCGCCGATCCGATCCTGCGCGGCATCGACCGCAAAGGCCAGGAAGACCCGTGGGACCTGCTCGTTTTCTCGAATCAGCCGGATCACTACGCGACCGACGACGGGCCAGCTCCGGGTGG
This sequence comes from Isosphaeraceae bacterium, assembly GCA_021324445.1. Taxonomy (GTDB): domain Bacteria; phylum Planctomycetota; class Planctomycetia; order Isosphaerales; family Isosphaeraceae; genus JAJPJC01. The sequence goes on along the minus strand of JAJPJC010000029.1, from coordinate 20,000 downwards.
TTACGCCCTGGGGATGATGGGAAAGAACGCCCGCATCGGCTCCCAACCACCATCCGAACTCGTGGCGCTGATCGACGCTGCCAACAAATTCGGAACGCTCCCAAATTGTTTCGAGGAGTTGTAGCCCAAACGGTGTCGCCAGGGGTGACAACACGTAACCAGCAATCTGTCATGGATTTGCCGTTTCAAGCTGCCGTCGCAAGTGGCCTTCCCAGCCCCGGACGCCTGCGATAAAAAGTTCAATTGCCGTCCTGTCCTCTCCGCTGCCAAAATCTTGGAAGAGATGCCACCAAGCGACCTTCTGTGTCCGCATGCTACGAGAAGGCCGGCATGCTCCGCTGGCCCCCGTCCCGGACCGCCCGATCCGGCCGCCCGCGTACCCCGTTCGGGCAGTCTCCGCGCCGCAATTCCCATACCGGATTCGCCTTCCCACCCGACCGGCGCGCTCTTGCGGCCCACGACCCGCGTCGGGTATCGTGCGATGTCCAAACAACGTTTAACAATTGCCCGCGGGGCCCAGTCGCGACGGAGACATCCAGTGTCCTGAAGCGACCGGGTCTCTGGCGGGAGGGCCGGGTCCCCCACGGAGGAGATCCCGGGTTTCGCGGCCCGCCCCGCAGGTCACTCGGGCATTGTGGCCACGCCCCGCGACCCCGGCCAGTGGTGCCTGTGGACGGTTTCACAGAGTCGCACACAGTATCGGGAGGACAGCATGGCGATGCCCTACGCACCCGGGCCCATCGCGGGCGCCGGAGGTCCCTCGCGCCGCCGCGCCCTCCGCGCGGGGGTGCTCGCGCTGGGCGGGCTGACGCTTGACCTCGGTCAGGTGCTCCGGCTGCGGGCGGAGTCGCCCGCCCCGAGCCGGGCGGGGGCGCGGGCCCATGCCCGGCCCAAGTCGGTCATCATGATCCATCTCAGCGGCGGCCCGTCGCACCTGGACATGTACGACATGAAGCCGTTGGCCCCGAGCGGCTATCGCGGCGAGTTCCGGCCGATCGCGACCAACGTCCCGGGCCTGGAGGTGTGCGAGCTGATGCCCCTCCAGGCGAAGCTCGCGGACAAATTCACCGTGCTGCGCGGGGTCCAGCTCGCACACTTGCACACGGCCAACGAATTCTACAGCGGTTATCCCTGGCAGCAGTCGCCGCGCGTCTCGGTGCCCGGCGAGGCGCAACGGCCGGCGTTCGGCTCGGTCGTCAGCCGGCTGCGCGGGGGGACCCCGGCCGTCCCGCCCTACGTCAGCCTGAACAACCAGCCGGACTGGGAGCGCGCCTACTATCTCGGCCTCGAGCACGAGCCGTTCCGTGTGGGCGGCGGGAACCCCGCCGACGCGCTGGAAGATGTGACCCGCGCTCGCAACATGGGCGTCGCGCGGCTCGGCGGCCGGAATGGCCTGCTCCGCGCCCTGGATACTTTCGGCCACGACCGCGGGAACGACCGCGCGCTGCGAGGCCGCGACGCCTTCCACGCCCGCGCCCTGGAGATGATCGCTTCGGGCACGGTGCGCGAGGCGTTCGACCTGACCCGAGAGCCGGTCTCCCTCCGCGCGCGCTACGGCGACCGGCCGTACCGCGTGATCAACCAGGAGTGCAACGTCGTCCGGTATCACGAGGTCCCGCACCCGGGCCGGGCCCTGCTCCAGGCGCGCCGGCTGGTCGAGGCGGGTGTGTCGGTGGTCACCGTCGCGTTCCCCGACTGGGACACCCACCGCTACAATTTCACGACGCTCCGCCAGCTCTTGCCCCCGCTGGACCAGGCGGTCTCGGCGCTGCTCACCGACCTGGACGAGCGGGGCCTGCTGCCGGAGGTGGCCGTGCTGATGGGCGGCGAGTTCGGCCGCACGCCGAGGATCGGCGACGTGACCCCCGACGGCCGCAGCCACTGGCCGCAAGCCGGCTTCCTCTGGGTCGCAGGAGGCGGCCTGCGCACCGGACAGGTGATCGGGGCGACCGACGCGCGCGGCGAGCACCCCGTCGGGCCGCCGATCCGCATGCAGAACGTTCTGGCCACGCTCTACACCCTGCTCGGCATCGACTCCGCCGCCACCTTCCGCGACCCCACCGGCCGCCCCCTGCCGTTGCTCGACGACACCCAGCCGATCGCCGCCCTGCTGGCGTAACGCGATTCTCAGACTCCATAAAATCCCGATTCTGGAGGGGTCAATGGAGTCCCGCCGTCCCCACCCGTCCCTTCAGGGGACCAGGGCCGCACCTCACCGCATCGACCGCCAATCCGGCAACCCTTGCCTCATCCGCCTGGTCGCCGCCGCCGGGCTGAACGCCTCGGGGTCGAACTTGCCGCCGGCCCAATGCAGAAGCTCATCGTGCTCCTCATGGTCGGGGTCGGCGATGGCTTCGAGGAAGTCCGCGTAGCCGAAGACCCCGCCCACATCCTCCGGCGGGCACGCCCCCTCGCCCTCCAGGCAGATCGGATACCGCCCTTTCGACTCGGCGGGCGGACGACCCTCGAAGGCGACCTCGTGCTGCCAGCCGTCGCCGAAGTCATACTCGTACTCGAACAGCAACGGCGTGCCGTCCCGGGGCAGGATGTCGCTCAGGAGCGTCGTGGTCGAATCCCGGTACCCCATCTCGCCAAAGTTCTCGGCCATCAGCAGGGGGTCGCCGTAGAGCATCCCTCCGACGCGAAAGTGGTGAAGGTGCGAGTTGGTCCAGCCCATCGCCGTCTGGATGTGCTCGTGGAGATTGTCGAGCGTGCCGTCCCGGACCCGGATGCGCCGCCAGATCGGGCGGGGGGCGTCCAGGAGCGTGATCCGGAACTGGTCGACCTCGCCCGTGGCCCCGGGGTGGGCGAATCTCAGCGCCAGAGGCTCTGTGTCCTTCGGGAACCAGCCCCACTCGGACCGGATGCCGAGTTCGCGGCGGATCAGGTAGTACAGGGGGCCGCTGATCTCGCCGGGGTGCCCGGCCTTGGCCCATCGGCGATTGATCTGGTGCAGGTCGAGATTGGGGTTCTTGCCGAGGGCCGTGCGGAGGAAGTCCGACTTGGTGACTCGCTTCCCGGCCTTCTTCTTCGCCATGAGGGTTCCTCCGATCTCGTGTGGGGCTACCCGGCGCCGCGCTCGTCGAGGCCGATCGGTGCTGGCTCACCTCCTGGGGCCTTCGATGGTGGCCTGGGCTGCCCGGATCGCCCCCTTGGCCCGGCAGAGGCGGGCCTCTCGATCGTCGAGGACGTCGGGCGGCACCTCGAAGTAGGACGTCAAGGTCTTGGCGGTCGTTGGGTCGGAATGGCCCCATGCCCCTGGCCAGGTCGTCGCCCTGGGAGGGATCAACCAGCTTCAGGTCGAGCCGGTCCCGGAAGAGGATCCCGAAGATCACGTCCCGCCAGTCGATCCCGTGACCGCCGGACATGAGCCGGACGGTGGTCTCGCCGAGTCCCGACAACGGATCCCGAATCCAGCCCTTGAAGCTTCCGATGCCCATCTTATCATCATCACCAACCCGTCTTCACTCCCCGGCCGATCGTATCGACAACTCCGGATCCCCGCCCATCCCTCGTGCGTCCCTGCTTCGATCCGGGGTGGTTGCGGGATCGATCTCGCCGATCTCCCTGGCCCCGAGCGAGATCGGCCCAGGGCTGGCCCATGGCGCAACCCCCGGCCGGGAACAGGGATCGTCCTGATCCTTCAGCCAGCAACGCAGGAGCGAACCGGTGGCCGGCGATTGGCATCGGGTAGGGAGCCGTTCCAGGCTACCCAGACCAGGCGCCGGATCGCTGGTATTCATCCTTCCATCTGGGATCGAAGTCGTATTTCCGCTTGAAAACCTCGAGGAAGCGCCGCTCGACGCGGTCCAGCCTGTGTCGGGGGGTGGGCAGAGGGAAGACGCGGTCGAACAGCTTGTCCTGGCGATGGTCTCCAACCCGTTGCGCCAGGTTGTGGGTTTGTCCCACGTACACCACAACCCCACGGCTCATCAGGAAGGAGGTGCATGGAGCACAAGCCGACTCGTGGAACTCCAGCAGTCCATCACGGTATGGCATCAGGACTGCGGGAACGGTAGGATCGTCAGAGTCGGAAGGGAGGGGAAGCGGACACGCATCGTGGGCCAACACCTGTCCCTCTGACGGGGCATCCGGCGGGGCCAAGACGCGCGACGTGCGAACACATTGCGACTTGTGGCCAACGATCTCGGGGCGGGCAACGGTCTCGAAAACCGGTGTACCGTTCTACGGGACGGTGGGTTCGAATCCCACCTCCTCCGCTGATCGTTCGGGACGTGGCGCCCCTGGGCGCGGTCGCCGAGTCGGACGGACATGACCAGGGGAGCGCCAGTGCCCGCTGAAGTCATCGACGGCAAAGCCCTGGCGCAGCGGATCCGCCGCGAGGTTGCCGCGGAGGTTGCCGAGTTGGCCCGCCGGACCGGCGTAATCCCCGGCTTGACGGTCATCCTGGTCGGCGACGACCCGGCCAGCCAGGTTTATGTCGGGAGCAAGCAAAAAGCGAGCGCCGCAGCCGGGATGAATGGGACCGTCTTACGACTGCCGGCCGAGACACCCCAGGTCGAACTGCTGGCGACCATCGACCGCCTCAACGCCGATCCGGCGGTCCACGGGATCCTCGTCCAACTCCCCCTGCCGCGCCACATCGATGAGCGCGCCGTCCTGGAGCGGGTCGCGCCGCGGAAGGATGTCGACGGCTTCCATCCGGTGAACTTTGGCCTGCTCGCCCAGGGCGCGCCGCGGTTTGTCCCCTGCACGCCGCTGGGGATCCGCGAGCTGCTGCGGGATGCGCAGGTCGAGACCCGGGGGATCCACGCCGTCGTCCTGGGCCGTTCCCAGCTCGTGGGCAAGCCAATGGCCCTGCTCCTGCTTCAGAAGGGGCCGGGCGGCGACGCGACGGTCACGGTCTGCCACACCGCAACTCGCGACCCTGCGGCGCTCGCCCGCCAGGCCGACTTGCTGATTGTCGCCATGGGCCGGCCCGAGCAGGTCACCGCCGAGTGGGTCAAACCCGGCGCCGTGGTGGTCGACGTCGGAATCCACAAGCGCGACGGCGGCCGAATCTGCGGCGACGTCGACTTCGCCAGCGTCAGTCAGGTCGCGTCCCGGATCACCCCGGTGCCCGGAGGAGTCGGACCCATGACCGTGGCCATGCTGCTCCGCAATACGCTCCAGGCGGCCCGTGGCGCGGCGCCCTCTGCCTCCGCTTAGTGGCCGGTAGTCCGTGAAGACAGGGTGATCCCAGACCATCATCACCCTGGTGATTTGGATCGAGCTGTTCGGATGAGCGACAACGGACAACGGATAACGGACAACCGACAAAAATGATCAAACTCGGCATTTGCAACGAGCTGTTCGAGGGCTGGGAGTTCGACCGGGTCTGCCGGACGGTCAAGGGGCTCGGTTACGAAGGCCTGGAGATCGCCCCGTTCACCCTGGCCCCTCGGATCGCCGACCTGAGCCCGGGGCGCCGGCGGGAACTGAAGGCCATCCTCGAAGACTCGGGGCTGGCCACGATCGGCCTGCACTGGCTTCTGGCCAGGACCGAGGGCTTGTATCTGACCGCGCCGGATCCGGCGGTCCGAACCGCCACAGGCGACTACCTGATCGCGCTGGCCGAACTGACGCGGGACCTGGGCGGCATGCTGATGGTCCTGGGCTCACCCCAGCAGCGCAACCTCTTACCAGGGGTCAGTTACGATCAAGCCGTCGATTATGCGCTCGAGGTCTTCGACCGGGTGATGCCGGCCATTGGTGCCCTGGGTGTGGACCTGTGCCTGGAGCCGCTGGCGCCCAGCGACACCGACTTCATCAACACCTGCGCCCAGGCTATGGCGGTGATCCGGCGGGTCGATCACCCGCATTTCCGGCTGCACCTGGACGTCAAGGCGCAGAGTAGCGAGCCCGGGGCGACTGTGCCCGAGCTGATCCGCCGTTACGCCGCGGCGGCCGGTCATTTTCACGCCCAGGATGTGAACCTCCGCGGCCCGGGCATGGGCTCGGTGGACTTCGGCCCGATCCTCGAGGCGCTGGTGGAGGCGAACTATGATCGATGGATCTCCGTCGAGGTCTTCGACTTCTCTCCCGGTGCCGAGGAGACCGCACGGCAAAGCCTCGCGTGTCTTCGGAAGTTCCTCCGTTCCTGACTCCTGACCGTGGACCGCGGACCTGGGACGCGGCCTTGCTCCGCGAGATGGCGTGCTCTAAGATAGACGGCACAGGGGCGGCAAGTGCGAGGGGAGGATCCCGCTGGCACGGCAGGCCAGAGGAGCAACCGGACCGCGGCGGGTCGTCGGGAGGGGCGAAGGAGGAATCCTGGGCCAACGGCGGTTCTGGCAGCCGCCGGCTGGGAACTTTTTTCCCTCCCGCTGCCCCATGAGTCATAATCTTTCGGTCGGCGGCCGGCCACGACAGGGTTCCAGCGGTGTCGGGGATGGTTGGGGGTGCGCTGTCACCTGGGGATGGATCGTCTGGACGGCGGCTGTCGCCGCTCTGCGAGCCAGTGAGCGGTGATCGGGTCGCGGGCCAGATCGATCGACCCTGGAGGAACGACACGTCCCGCGTCGGGCCGACGGCGTGAGAGCCCCGCGTTTCAGCGACGATCCCGGACACGGGACGAAAGGATCCAGCATGCCATCAGGTAAGGACGTCACGGGGGGGGGTTCGGCGGGCGGTGGCAAACGGAATGGCGGTGGAACCATGAGCTCGGGAAGCACCAGCGGCGCCAAGAAGAATGCGTTTTGCTCGTTCTGCCGCAAGAGCTATCGGGATGTCGGCCCCCTGGTGGAAGGTCCTAGCGACGTCTACATTTGCGGCGATTGCATCGAGCTGTGCCAGTCGATCCTCGACCAGGAGCGGCGGCGGCGGGGCGTGCCCAAGACGCTGTTCACGGATATCCCGACCCCTCGCGAGATCAAGGAGCAGCTCGACGCCTACGTGATCGGCCAGGAGCGCGCCAAGAAGGTGTTGTCGGTCGCCGTGCACAACCATTACAAGCGGCTGGTCCACGGCGAGGATCCGGATACCGAGGTCGAGCTGGACAAGTCGAACATCCTGCTGATCGGCCCGACCGGCTGTGGCAAGACCTTGCTGGCCCGGACCTTGGCGCGGGTCTTGAATGTCCCGTTCGCCATCGGCGACGCGACCACCTTGACCGAGGCCGGCTACGTCGGCGAGGACGTCGAGAATATCCTGCTCAAGCTGCTGCACGCCGCCGACTTCGACCTCGAAGCGGCCCAGCGGGGGATTGTCTACATCGATGAAATCGACAAGATCGGCAAGACCACGCACAACGTCTCGATCACCCGCGACGTCTCCGGCGAGGGCGTCCAGCAGGCCCTCTTGAAGATGCTCGAGGGGACCGTGGCCAACGTACCGCCCCAGGGCGGGCGCAAACATCCTGAGCAGCAGTACATCCAGATGGACACCAGCCATATCCTGTTCATCTGCGGCGGGACGTTCGTCGGCCTGGAGCACATCATCGCCCGCCGAGTGGGCCGCAAGACGATCGGCTTCGGTAGCCAATCCCAGGTCGAGCAGCACACCGAGCAGCTCGGCGAGCTCCTCAACAAGGTCACTTCCGACGACCTGCTCGAGTTCGGGATGATTCCCGAGTTCATCGGCCGCCTGCCGGTGATCTGCCCGCTGATGCCCCTGGATATCGACGCCCTGGTCCGGATCATGACCGAGCCGCGCAACGCCCTGGTCAAGCAATACCGCCGCTTCTTCGAGATGGAGGGGGCCGACATCGAGTTCACCACCGAGGCCCTCCACGAAGTGGCCAAGATGGCCAAGGCCAAGGATACCGGTGCCCGCGGCCTGCGCTCGATCGTCGAAGATGTCATGCTTGACATCATGTTCGAACTCCCCGACCGGGCCACCAAGGACAAGGGGCGGTTCGTGGTGACCCCCGAGATCGTCCGCAAGGAAAAGAGCCTCTTCGACGCGGCTCCCATGCCGCTGAGCTCGTCCAAGTCGTCGACCGCGACCGAACGCGAGCGCAAGAAAGAGAGCGCGTAAGCACCGGCGGCAACAGGGGTGGAGATCGTCGGGTTCCCTCATCTCAGGGTGTCACGACCATGAGCACGGTCGAACGCGCGCAGCCACCGAAGACCCTCCCGCCGCTGGTGGCGGGTGAGCACCTCGATCAGCCGACGTTCCACGAACGCTACGAAGCGATGCCCGAGGACACCTGGGCTGAGCTGGTCGGAGGAGTCGTGTACATGCCCTCGCCCGTTCGAACCGATCACAGTGAACCAGACGATGACGTCGCCTACTGGGTGGCCCATTACAAGAGGCATACCAAAGGCCTGCGCAGCGGCAAGAACGCGACGGTGATCCTTGATGTACTGGGCGAGGTCCAACCGGACGGGCATCTGCGAATTCCCGAGGCACTGGGCGGACAGACGCGAATCGAACGGGGCTACCTCGTGGGCGGTCCCGAGCTGGTCATCGAAATCGCCCGATCGAGTCGCCATTACGACCTGAACGCGAAGAAAGCCGATTATGAGCGGGCCGGGGTGCGCGAGTATCTGGTCATCGAGCTGGACCCCGACCGGATCCACTGGTTCATCCGCCGCCGCAATCGCTTCAGGAAGCTACGGCCCGGCCCGGACGGGATCTACCGCTCCCAAGTCTCCCCGGGACTCTGGCTGGATCCCGAGGCATTCTATGCCCAGGACCTGGATCGCTTGATCGCGGTTCTGGACCAGGGTCTGGCGACGCCCGAGCACGCGGCGTTCGCTGCGGAGTTAGAACGACGCGGCGCCGGGAGGAGGCCGCGATAAGCCGCTTCGGACGCCTCGAGCCGACGCCCCGCCTGGGACGCCACCGCGGCGCGGCAGGCGCCCGATCGGGCAGGCTGGGGCCAAAGTCAAGTCATTCCGGTTGCGATCGGCTGCCTCATCGGGCCGAGGGTTCGCGACAGCTTGGCGCCGCCGGCGAATCGGATCCGACCAGCGGCTCCGTGAGCGGCTCGGTGATCAGCCGCGCGCCGCGGTCGAAGGTGGCATACAACCATGCCCACTGGAGCAGCACCACCACCCGGTTGCGGAACCCGATCAAGAACAGGATATGCACGAACAGCCAGAGCAGCCAGGCGACGAAGCCGGTCGCCTTGAGCCGGCCGATCCGGGCCACGGCGGCGCCGCGGCCGATGGTGGCCAGCATCCCCTTGTCCACGTAGTGGAACGGCCTGCGAGGCTGGCCTTTGAGGGTGCGGAGGATGTTCTCGGCGGCGTGCCGGCCCTGCTGGATCGCCGCCGGTGCCACCCCGGGGACCAGGGCCCCCTTCTGCTGGATGTGGGCCAGGTCGCCGATGACATAGACATCGTCGCGGCCGGGGAGAGTCAGCTCGGGCTCGACCAGGACGCGGCCGGCGCGGTCCAGCGGCACCCCCAGCGACTGAGCCAGAGGCGAGGCGGCCACTCCCGCGGCCCAGAGCACTGTGTGCGCGTGGATTCGTTCCCGCCCGATGCAGACCCCCTCGGCGTCGATCCCGGTGACCTGGACTCCGGTCCAGACCGCCACGCCCAGCTTCTCGAGCTGCTTGCGGGCCGCCTCGGCGAGATCCTCGGAGTAGGCGCCGAGCACCCGCGGGGTCGCCTCGACCAGGATCACGCGGGCTGAGGCCGTATTGATATGCCGGAAGTCGCGCGCCAAGGTCTGGCGCGAGACCTCCGCCAGCGTGCCGGCCAGCTCGACACCGGTCGGCCCGCCCCCAACAATGACGAAGGTCATCCATGCCCGCCGCCGCGCCTCGTCCGGCTCCCGCTCGGCCACTTCGAACGCCAGCAAGATCCGCTGCCGGATCCGCAGGGCATCCTTCAGGGTCTTCAGGCCGGGAGCCTGTTCGGCCCAGTCGTCGTGGCCGAAATAGGCATGGGTCGCGCCCGTGGCCACGATGAGCCGGTCGTAATCGACCACCCCGTCCGCCAGCACCACGCGCTTCCCGGGCACATCCACCGCCGTCGCCTCGGCCAGCAGGACGCTGACGTTGGCCTGGTGACGAAAGATCCGCCGAATTGGCGCGGCGATGTCCGCCGGGCTCAGCGCGGCGGTCGCCACCTGGTAGAGCAACGGCTGGAACAGGTGATGGTTCGAGCGATCGACGATGGTGATCCGCACCGGGGCGCGGCGCAACGCCCGGGCCGCGGCCAGCCCGCCGAAGCCGGCGCCCACGATCACCACGTGAGGAGTTGTCTCTGTTCGGCTCATGTGGGTGTCTGGTTCAGCCGCCCCCGGCCAACACCGGGACGGCCTGGATCATTGCTTCCCGTGGCTCGCGGCTCGTGAACCCAGGACCGCTCCTCCCCACGCCCGGTCTTCCGCAGCAGCGGCGGGCGCAGCCGCCCATGGGCCTCTCCTGGGTCGCCTTCACCGTAGGGCCCGAACCCCCGCCCGTCAAGACACTGACCCGGGCCGCCTCCACGTCGTCGCGATGCGCCACTCTGCGAGGATTTGGCGCTGGTGCAAACGACATCGGGCCGCGGTATCCTTGGGGAAGGTTCGCATCCGAGCGGAATCAAGAGGGGAAGCTGCCTGGGTTCGCGAAGGTTTCCGCCAGGCTGCGTCGAGCCAACCTCACCCACGATCCCGAGTCAGCATTGGAACACAGCGGCGACGCCCCGCCCGCGGTCTGCGAGGTCGTACCGAGCTGCGGAACACCTGATTCATCATCGAGACTTGCCCGGTGATCGTCGCGGGAGATCTGCCTTGCGATTGCCACGCATGACAATCCGCCACGGGAGGGTTCTCATTGGTGTGGCGGCAGTCGATCTCACTCTCATCGTCCAGAGGGCCTCGCACCCCCTGGCACACCTGTCTTTCTTCGGCACGGCTGCGGTCGTCGTTCTATCGCCTGGAATGCTTCTGCTGTTCATGCCCAGTGCCGACGATTGCAGGCTCGGATCGGCGTCTTCGAGGAGCCCGTCAGGTTCGGTGGGGTCGAAGTGACAACAGGAAGCGGAGACGCGCCATGAGACTGTCGCTCAAGGCTATCGGCACAGGAGCCGTCCTACTGGTTGTGCTGGTCAGTAGGTACGCACAGGAGGATAGCCGTCCGGCGGGTCAGGATGGCAAGGATGCTGCGCGATCCGCCCCCCCGAACCGCCAACTCCGGCGTTCGGGAATGACGGCAAAGATGAGGCGGCGCGACCCGAACGCTCCACCGTGGCGACCGGGGCCGATACCCGAGACCATCCCGATCCGCGTCTCCGGTGTGGCCAGGGACGAGGCGGGGAAGGCGGTCGCCGGGGCGACGGTCATCCTCTCCACCATCACCGAGAGGGGCTCGAAGCCGGCGGGCCGGGCCACCACCGACAGCAAGGGCCGTTACGACCTGGGCGAAGCGACGCTCCCCGTCAGTCGCATTGACACGCGCACCGGACAGACGAGGAAGGACTTGATGAAGGCAACCAACGCCCGGCCCAGATCAGCGCGCCGCGGCCCTCGTCGGCTGGACGTCCTCCAGGGCAGGGCAGAGTCGCACCGCAGCGTTCTGGAGAACGTCGTCAGTCTCCTCCCAGCGAGGGACGCCGGGAAAATCCCGGAGCAGCTTCCACGTCAGTCGGTCGTCCCCGGCCATGCAGTCGTGGCTCCCGGACACGGAACACCTTCATCCAGATCGAACGTCTGTGTCCAGCGATCCTGATGGGATTGATGGATGCTACTCGATTCCCGAGGAACTTTCCAGTCAACGCGGGGCCGAAGGCGTATAATGAAAGGCCCCCTTTCGGCAATCGTTGCAGTTGGGACGCTCCCCAGACACGAGGAGTCCCGTCGATGGCTTCGCATTCGCACGGCGATCCTAAGCTTGCCGACTCGCTCGAGGAACAACCCGAGGACGCCCCGCCGGTCCAACACCATTATGTGCCCGCGCCCGTTGACTTAAGTTACCGCATCGTGGTGCGGACGGTTCTCTGGGTGATCGTGGGAGCCGTGGTCGTGGGTATTGCCACCTGGTGGGTGCTCACGTGACCGAGGTGGACGGGACTAGAAGACCCGCGCACCGCCAGGAAGCGACGGCGAGCCTTACGGTTTGCGGTGCTCGCCGCCCGGCTGGCTGAGCCGCGTCGCCACGTTCATCAAAGCCCGCGACGTGTGGTAGTTGGCCTTCCAGGGATTGGCCTTGGCGCCGTCGCCGATGAGTGTGCCCTCGCGGGTGGTTCCGGCGAACCAACCGCCGTGCACAGGGTCGATCAGGTGCTTCTCGATGAAGTCCCACTGCTGGCGAAAGGCCCGTGCGTAGCGGTCGGTCTGGCCGCCGAATCGCTGGTGCATCACCAGCAAGGTATTGAGCCCTTCCGCCTCGGTCCACCAGACCTTGGTGCGATCCCAGGCGGGGGCGCCGAACGACTCCCCCTTGTCGTAGAAGCCGCCCTGCTGGTCATCCCAGCCCCAGTCCAGGGCGTGATCGACCAGGCTGCGGGCGACCTGCCAGGTCCTGGGGTCCTCGGGGATGCCCAGCGCCTCGACCGCTTCCACCAGCAGATAGGCCGTCTCGACGTCGTGGCCGAAGGAATCATGCGCCGGGATCGCCCGCCAGTCCGGGGTCAAGTAGAGGTTCAATGCACCCGGCTCGACGGCGATCCGGTCCCGCACCAGGCCGAGCAGCTCACCCAGCCGCTCCTTCACCACCGGACGACTGTCCACCCCGGACAGGGCCGTCAACGCTTCGAGTAGGTGAATGTGCACATTCATCGTCTTGAAGCCGTAATAGACGCCGACCCGGTCGACGCGCCGGGAGAGCGGGGCGGCCTGGTCCCAGGTGAGGATCGGCGTCCCATCCCGCCGCAGCGCCTCGAAGTAGCCGCCGTGCTTGGCGTCATGGGCGTGCTGCTCCAGCCAGTCGAAGGCATCGCGGGCCACCGCCAGCGCCCGCTCATCGCCGGTCACCGCGCGGACCGTGCTGGCCGCGTAGATCACGAACGCGATGCCATAGGCGTGCTTCTCGTCACCGAGCCTGAGGTCGAGCCGGCCGCGCGGATCGAGCATCCAGTGGAAGCCCCCGAACTCCCTGTCCCGCATCACCGAGTCCAGGAACGCGACCCCATGCCGCGCGTAACCGATGTATTCGTCGCGGTGCGCCGGCGAGTGGCGGGCGAACGCCGCCGCGGTCCAGGTCAGACGCGCCTGGTACACCAGGAAGGTGTCCGTGTCGGGAATTGGGGTCCAGTCCCGTGCGAAGTTCTGGTGGAATCCCCCACGCTGCCGGTCCACAGCGCGGGGATACCAGCCGCGGGTCAGCTCCTCGCGAACCAGCTCGTCCAACCGTCCACGCAGGACCGTCGGAACCTGCTCGGCACGAGATGGTTGGGTCCACCAAGAAACGACGACCAGAATCGATACGATCATCCGACCACGGGATGAGTCTGACACCTTCATAGCCTCCCAGGTGAAGGGAATCCGTTTCTGGGACTCTCCGGTCCGGCGCTTCGCGGTTCCTCCAGGGCCGGGATCAACGCGGTCGTCCTTCCCAACCGCGGAGCGGCCTCAAGGACTTGTCTCCCTCGCGCACCAGGTAGCCTCGGTCGGCGCTGAGCCCCTCATGGTGATCGACTCGTCCGGAGGGCCAGCGCACTTCCAGTCGTTCGATCCACGCCGCGGTCCCCAACCCGAAGTGGAGTCTCGGGTCGGAGGCCGACTGATAACTGCCTCCTCCGAGGCGCTGCGCCACTTGCCGAACTCCTCCAGCCAGCAGCTCGGCGCGTGCGCCTACGCCGTCCCGGTTCGACTGGACTCCCTCGAGCCGGAGCGTCACCCAGTGGCCGCCCCCGGCTGTCCGATTATGGAGATAAATCAGGGGCTCATTCTGGGCGAGGACGACCGTGTCGATCCAGCCGTCGTTATCGAGGTCGCCTGCGGCCAGGCCGCGGCCCAGGTGGAGGGATTGGAACGGAGGCCCGGCGCGGGTCGAGACCTCGGTCAGGCGGCCGTGGGAACCGCCGGCCAACAGTTGGACCGGCATCTTCCAGGGGAATGCGGGCCGATAATCGCTGAGGTGCCCGTTCGCGGAGATCACGTCCAGCCGGCCGTCGTTGTTGGCGTCGAGGAAAGCGATGCCGAACCCGAGCAGGCGACGGCTGGGCGCAGCCAGGCCGATCGCCGCCGTGTGGTCGGCGAAGAGGCCACAGCCGAGGTTGCGGAAGAACGTGGTGGACTCGCCATAGTAATTGGTGACGGCCAGGTCGAGCCGGCCGTCGCCGTCGAGGTCGCCGCAGGCCACACCCATGCCCGACTGGAATCCGCCGCCGGAATTGGCGGCCGCGCCGGCGTTGAGGGCCGTCTCCTCGAAGTGGAAGCCGCCCAGGTTGTGGAACAGGTAGTTGGCCGACATGTCATTGGCGACATAGAGATCGATGCGGTTATCGTCGTCGAGGTCCGCGGCCACGACCCCGAGCCCGCGCCCGTCGGGATCGGTGAATCCTCCCCGCGCGGTGACATCCACGAAGTGGCCGCCGTCGTTGCGGAAGACCTGGTCGGGCAGCGCCGGGAATTCGCGGGGGAGGCAGTCGCGAACCCGCTGGGAACGCGGGTCGCGGCAGATCCGCGGGTCGTGGACATCCAGAACGAGGTAATGGCAGACGTAGAGATCCAGGTCGCCGTCGCCGTCGAGGTCGGCCCAGGCGGCCGACGTGGGCCAATCGCGGTCGCCGCCCAGGCCGGCCGGCCCGGTCACGTCTTCGAACGTTCCATCGCCACGGTTCCGCAGCAGGGTATATGCTCGCCATCGCGTGAGGAACAGGTCGGGATCCCCGTCGTTGTCATAGTCGCCGACCGCGATGCCATGGCCGTAGCCGTGCCCCAGGCGGTCCAGGCCGGCCCGGTCGGTGACATCTTCGAAGCTCCCATCGCCGCGATTGCGGAAGAGTCGGTCGCCATCGCCGAGGGATGGGGTCGCGGCGGGCGGAAAGGGACCGCCCTGGACGGCGTAGACGTCGAGCCAGCCGTCGCCGTCGTAATCGAGCAAGCCCACGCCCCCGCTCATGGTCTCGGGCAGGAGCCGCCGGGGAGTCCGGCCGTTCTCGTGGACGAAGCGCAGCCCCAGCGGACCGGCGTCATCGACAAATTGAGGTCCAACAGCCACCGAGCCGGCGGGCGTTTGGTGGCGAGTCGCCTCTCCCCGCCGGAGGTCGGCGCAGAGCGCGGCGAGGGTCCGGCGGGGGGCGGGAGCCGGGGCCGTCGTCCTTTCCTCGGCGATGAGAGCCTCCCGCGCCGGCCCGGGGCGCGCCGCTTTCCCGTCGCGGATCAGGGCCCAGCCGCGGGCTTCGGTCCGTCGACCCAGAGCTTCGGCCAGGCGGGCGAGTTCCGCGGGGTCGTCGGTCGCGTCCTGCTCGATGAGGGTGCGGTAGCGTTCCTTGAGGGCGCCGATGCGGGCCGCCTGCGCCCGGAGCCGGGCCACCTCGGGGAGCGCGCCGGCCTCCGCGGCGAGCTCGGCCAGCCGGTCGAGCGCGGCCGTGTCCTGAGGCTCCTGCTCGACAGCCGCGGCCAGGGCGGTGCGCTCCGCCGCGACATCACCCAGCCGCGCGGCCAGCCACGCCCGCAGCCGGAGCACCTCGGCCGGCGCGAGAGTCTCCGCCGACAGACGATCGAGGGCCTGCCACACTCCCTCCCGATCGCCGGAGGCGCGCGCCAGGTCGAGCCGGGCGCGCCAGACGGCGGGGTCGTCGGGCCGGCGTTGCAGACAGGCTCCGAGCCAGCGAGCCGCCTCGTCGAACCGTCCCGTCCGGATCGCCAGGTTCGCTCGGCCCAGCCAGACCCGATCATCGTCCCCGGCGGCCTTCTCCAGGACGATCCGGGTCATCTCCAGTGGCAAGTACAACGTGTCGAGCCGGTAGAGATCCTGGATCACGGCGGGGGGCGAGTCCGAATCCCGCCACGATTCGAGGACCACGCGCCGGGCCTCATCGATCCGCCCCTCGAGCCGATAGAGATGCTCCAGGATGGGGAAAAGGTCCTTCCGCTCGGGACCGGTGGCGCGGCCGAGGGCGGCCTGGAGGATCTCCTCCACCCGGGTGTACTGGCCCAGGTCGATGGTGAGCTTCGCGCGTTCGGCGGCTGCCCGGATGGCGAACGGTGAGTCGGGCCGCACGCGCTCCCAGGCCGCCAGTGCCGCGGCGTTGCGCCCGCGGTGGAGCTCGCAGACGCCGAGCTGGTACTCCACCTCGCCATTATCGGCCCAGCCGGGCGAAAGCCCGCTCAGCCGTGCCCAGGCCCGGTCATACCGGCCCGCGGCCATCTCCCGTTTCGCCTGGTCCAGCGCGACCCGCGCGCGGCGCGCTCCCACCGCGCGCACTCCGCCCCAGAGCGCCACCGCGGCGCCCAGAACGAGGACCGTTCCCAGCCAGAGCCGGCGCAGGGGTCTCTCCTTCTCTCGCGGGATGGAACCGCGCCGGCACCCGGAGACGACGCCGTCGATTGTGGGGCGTTTCCCAGGATGAGCCGACGCCTCGAATTGTACCAGGCAAAGCCGCGGCCGGGCGACACTGCTGGTGTCGCCGCCCGGGGTGGCTGGGGTCGGCGGCCCAGAGGGCCGACGCCCGCCGGAGAGCCCGACTCTTCAGATCAGCGTCAGGTCGGACGCGAGCGAGAGCATCCCGCCCAGGCACCCCAGGGCGAGGCGGGCCGCCTTGCCGGAGGTGTCGGGGGCGCGTTCGGTGCCGATGATGACCATCATCGGCAGCGCCGTCGCGATGTAACGGCTGGCGAAGATGTGGTTGGTCTTGGCCGACCCCGCCAGCAGCAAGACGGAGGCGACACACAGGAACACCAGGAACCGATCGTCGCGCCGCTCCCAGACCAGGTGGACCAGCAGGCCCAGGAAGATGATGCCGAAGCCGAGCATGGCGCCGCAGCCAACCAGCCCATAATACGGCCGCACGCCCGGCGGCAAGTAACGATTGGCCAGATCGTGGAACGGTAAGCGCCTGAGCAGTCCCCAGGAGACGTTCAGGCCAATGGCCAGGGCGATCACGGCCGTGTTCAGGAGCCGGCGACGGGCCAGCCAACTGACGTCATAGAGGCAATAGACCAGGCCGGCGTAGCAAAACGACAGCAAGCCGTTCACGATCGAGATGCCTTCGCCGACGTACTGGGTCTGCGGCGGGACGAGTCCCCGCCACGCCAGGAAGATCGGCGCCGGCACAGCCAAGGCGAACAGGACATACACCGCCACCACCCGCCACGTCGCCCTGCGCCACAGGACCACGGCGGCAAACGGGACGATCAGGAACTGCTGCCGGCCCGTGATCGCGACCCCGCAACACAGGCCCGCCAGTGCTGCCAGGACGATCGCGGCGGGACGGGCCCGCTCGGCCCGCCCCAGTGCCGCCAGCAGCGCGGCGAGGCTGGAGCAGAAGAACAACAATGCGGGCATCTCCGTCATCGCTGTGCCGATCGAGACGCCCAGCATCGGCGCCGCGATCAGGGCTGGGGCCCTCAAGAACGGGGACCGGATGCCGCGCAGCCGCAGGTCGACCCCCAGGGCGAGGACCGTCAGCACGGCCAGCCCCGCGGTGGCGAAGCGGATGCCCCAAGGACGGAGATGCGTGAGGGGCTCGAGTCCGGCGTGGACGACCGCGTAGAGCGGCCCAGCCGGCCCGGGGAGCTCGCGCAGCCACGCCCGCGACAGGCCGAGCCGGTGCAGTTCCGGGACCGAGGGGAGATACACGGCCTCGTCCCTCCAGAGGCGGTCCGGGCTCAGCAGCACCAGCGCCATCAGGCCCAGGAATCCGGCGACGCACACCGCCAAGCAGGCCCACGTCGCCCGTGTCGGCTCGCCGACACCGCCCGCGCCGATCGCCTCGGTGCGGATTCCGGCGGTCGACTTCGCCGCGGAGATCGAGAGACTTTGCGCTGGTGTCGCCATGGAGATCATCCCCAGGGAGTGAGGCTCGTCGGCGGCCCCATCACGGATGCGGTCGCCGCCGCCAGACGCCCAGCACGGACTTGCCCAGCGAGTAGGCCAGCAGGGGGTCCAGTACGCGCGAGACCGGGACCATCACCCGGTCCCAGACGGCGATCTGCTTGGGGTCGGGCATGGCGCGATGAAGCACCAGCCGATTGCCCAGCGAGGCGAGCATCCCAACGGAGTCCAGGTAGTTCAGCCGCACCAGGTCCAGTCCCGGCGGCGTCAAGGCCGCGAGCGTCCGCTTGGTGTACCGGCGGAAATGACCGATCGCCGCGTCGAAGGGCGTGAAGAGCCACGGATGCGCCGGGGAAAGCACCACGAGATGCCCCCCGGGTCGGAGCCAGCCCACGGCCCCGGCCAGCTCGGCCGCATCGTCCTCGATGTGCTCCAACACATCGATGTACAAAAGAGTGTCGAACTCGGGTTCGGGAGCCTGGCCGGCGAGAGTGCCGACCCGGAGCTGGCAACACGCCGGGAGCCGGCCGGCCCGCAACTCCTCGGCCAGCCGGCCCGCCAGGTCGGCGTCGGGCTCCAGGCAGACCCATCGATCCTGGTCGCCGCGGCACAGGACTCGGGTCGTCCCTCCCAGGCCCGCGCCCACCTCGAGCACCGCGCGGCCCAGGTAGGGCTCGACCCGCCGGCGCAGGTACGATTTCCAGGTGAGTGCGGCGGCGAACAGGTCGAGCTCGGCGCCGGCGTAGGTGTAGTCCGTCATGGGTACTCAGGCGGATAGGGTGGCTCGCGGCCCGGCCCGGCGGACTCGCGAGACAGGACCCGCGGCCGCGGCCATGGCCCGGAGCGGCTGGCCGCGGGGCGCCAGACCGGCTTGAAATCGCCCACGAAATAAATGTAATCCCGACAGGGCAAGAAGGTCGTACCTTGCCGGCTGCCCAGGATGATAAAGCTGAAGATGACGGAGAGCATCACCGCTTGCAGGAGGATCACCAACATCAAGCCCAGTGCGTTGGTCGCCCAGCCGGGGATTGCCAGCGTGGTCGCCAGACGGACTGTGGTGACCGCGACCACGCCGCAGAGGGCCAGGGCCATCAGGACCGTCGTCGCCATCAGGAGCCGCACGCCGATGATGTCGCTATAGACCGAGATGGCGCTGAGTCCGTGCGCCACCAGGCGGACGAAATTCATCCGCGACTGGCCTGCCAGCCGCCTGGCCCGCTGCGTCGGCAGGAAGGCCATCGGTTGCTGCGAGCGGAAGACCGCCGCGGGATAGTGGTTCCAGACCTCCGAGACCACCGCCAGGTTGGACAGCCGCGCACCGGGGATCACGCTGAAATTGCCCACCCGCACGGCGTAGCCGGTCAAGACGATGTGCAATGCCTTGTAAAGCATGTAGAACAGGATGAAGACCCACGACTCCGACCGGCGAGTCCGCTCCGCGAAGATGATCTTGCGGGCCTCTTCCTGCTCAAACTTGGCCAGCAGGCGCGGCACGTCAGCCGGCGCGTCCTCGCCGTCGCTGTCCATCAGGACCAGGGCGCGACACGGGAGGTTCTGATCGACGTAGGCCAAGCCCACGGCGATGGCCCGCTGGTGCCCCAGGTTGCGGCGCAATTCCAGCACGTCGATCCGGTCCAGCGCCTGGAAGTCGCGGCCGGGGAAGTCGGCCTCGGGGGCTTGCGGTGAGCCGTCGTCGATCACCAGGACGCGGGCGCGGAGCCCCTCGCGGTGCAGGATGGCGTCGAGGTCGGCCAGGAGCAGGCGCAAGGCCGTCCAATCGTTATAGCAGGGGACGAGGATGACAACCTGCGGATCGGTCGCGTTCGACCCAGCGGATGGCGCCGAATCCGGGAATGGTCCCTCGACAGAATGCGACATCCGCTCTCCTCGTGCGCGCCCTGACGGTTCGCCCCCAGGCGAAGGAAGATGATAGCGAAGGCCGGATCGGGCCGGCAACCCAGTTCTCCGGGGCCAGCCCGCTTTTAGAGCGCCAGTTCCTGAAGAGCGATCGCTTAGCGGGTTGGGAACGAATGCCAGAGGGTGCAGAACGCCCCGCAGGGGCGGCGGTCCTTAGCCAGGGGTGAAACCCCTGGAGGACCCGAGATGGGATCCGCCCGCGTGGGCTGTTTTCGGGTGGCGGAGCCCTGTCAGGGCGCCAGCAACCCCGGGCGCGAGCGTC
>JAJPJC010000110.1 GCA_021324445.1 Isosphaeraceae bacterium | reverse complement strand
GCCCAGGATCGGCTCCGGGCCGGGAGTCCTCCCGAGCCGGACCTGGCACCGGCTCCGGCCCCAGTTCCGCAACCGACCCCCAGTGCCGGGGCCGCCCCCGCGGTCCCTGCGCCGGTCCCGCCCCCGCCTGCGCCCGCACGCCCCTCCCGAACGGCTTCAACAGCCTGGAGGAGGGGGCTCCGTCCCCCGGCCGCTTCCACGCCTCTCACGGGGCGTGAAAACCGGGCGGCGCCCCGAGGGAGAATGCCCGGAGCAGCTCGTCGCGGTCGGGGGGATCGAAGCCCAAGACGATGGCGAGCTCGCCGCGGGCGGCGGCGAGGTCCCCGAGCTGGAGCAGGCATTGGACCAGCCACTTCCGGACCTCGACCCAGCAGGGATTGAGGCGGAGAGCCTCCCGGCATTCATCGGCCGAAGCGCCCCAGTTGCGATCATGCAGGTAGACCAGGGCCAGCTCGGCGTGGTAGTCGGAACGGCGGGGACTGATGGTGATGGCGCGCCGCCAGAACGCGGCGGCATCCCGGCGGCGGTCGAGCTGGACGGCGAGGTAGGCCGCCCCCACCCAGGCGGATTCTCGGTCCGGTTCCTGGGCCAGGGCTTTCCGGAAGGCATCCAGGCCCTCCGGACCCCGGCCGAGCCAGCCCAGCGCGAAGCCCTTGGCCTCCCAGGCGGGCACATCGTCGGGACGTGCGGCCAAGGCCGCTTCCAGCATCGGCAGCGCCCGCCGCGCGCCATCAGCTCCGTCGCGACACAGCGCGATGCCCAGGGCGCGCCGCGTCGCGTCGCGGTCGTCGGCATCGAGCAAGTCCTGGTGGAAATTGACCAGGCGCCGTGTGCCCGGGCGCGGGCCGTTGTCGGTGGCCGGTCGGGCCGGGCCAGCGCGATCCCCGTGGCGCGGGATGCGATGATCGGTCGTCGCCACATGAAGGATGCTCGAACTGCCGGTGCGCGGCATGTGGCAATCCAGGCAATCATCCTCTCGGCCCCGTTTTCGACGCAGGGTGGCCGGCAGGCTGCATCCCGTTTGAGCGTGGCACTCCAGGCAGCGACCCCGGAAATAGGCCGAACGCTCCTGCGGCTCGGGGAGTTCGTGCGGGTCGTGGCAGGAGATGCAGCCCATGCGGCCCTGGCTGGCCCGGAAGCAACGGCTCTCGCGCATCTGCTCGACCTGGCCCACGAAGCGGTTCTCGGTCGAATCTCCCGGCGGGACCAGCACCGTCCAGAAGCGATGCAGCGGCAGACCCGGCCGGTAGTCTTCCTGCCGGCGGCCCAACCGTTCCACGCGCTGGTCGCCCAGCAAGTGGCATTGTTCGCAGACGGCATCCCGCAGCGAGGGTTCCAACCGGGCCGGGTTGACGATCGTGAGGTCCCGGCCATCGGCGACTTCGGGACGCTGCACGTGCAGCGCGCCTGGCCCGTGGCACCGCTCGCAGCCGATCGCGTGGCCGTGGAAGGTCGGGGGCCGATAGGCGTTGAGCGGGCCTTCCACCGGCTCAACCCGGTTGGCGTGGCAGAACAGGCATCCGGGCCGGATCGCCCGGTCGAAGTGGTAGTTCTGCACTTCGTAGCCGGGGGCCAGGTCCCATCGGTGCTCCTGGGCGTACCAGTTGATCGGGGACTGGAAGAGGAAGCCGTCGCGCTCGACCAGGAAGCCGATCCCCCGCCGCCCGGACCCGAGAACGTACCGGACTTCGGCCTCGCCGCGCGTGACGACCCGGCCCTGAGAATCGCGCCGCGTCTCCTGATGGAAGACCCGTCCGTCGCGGTGTTCGATCGCATACTCGAGACCCTGTGCCGCGAACAGGGGTCGGCCGCCGCCGTCATCGCCCAGCGGGGCTGCCTCCGCGATGGGAGCCAGGGAACGGCCCATCGGGTGGTGTCGATACGTCGCGACGATCTCCGCGTGGCAGCGGACACAGGCGGCGTCCCCGAGGTAGGCCACTTCCGGGCGGGTGTTGCGATAGGGGGAGTTGACCTCGAACTGGTTGCCCCTGCGCTGCGGCGCGGTCCTCCACGCAACCGAGGCGATCCAGCCGCCCATTGCCGCCAGGGGTACGGCGAGCAGCAGGAGCCTCCGTCGGCGGAGTCGCCCCGGTTCGCACTCGGATGGGATCACGAACACGACCTGACGATCCTGATCTCTGGTCCGGTCGAGACGTTCCGCATCGGATCCTGTCTAACTCGACGAGCTGTCCAGGGGACCCGCGCGTCCCGATCCGCCGAGCTGAAGGCGAGCTTCGGCCGCAATCCAAGAGGGATTCCGAATTCCAAATTCCAAATTCCAGATTCCAGATCGCGAGAACCACCCAATCTGGAATCTGGGCAATCCAAGAGGGATTGCGAATTCCAAATTCCAGATTCCAGATCGCGAGAACCACCCAATCTGGAACCTGGGCAATCCAAGAGGGATTGCGAATTCCAAATTCCAGATTCCAGATCGCGAGAACCACCCAATCTGGAACCTGGAGTCTGGCATTCCCGAAATCCAGATTTCAGATCGCGAAAACTCAATCTGGAATTTGGAATCTGGAATCCGGCATTCCCGAATTGCGCCGGCGCCGCAGCGATCCGACGAAGGAAGATTCTACTCTGCCCCGAGGCTTATGGTCCACGGGCGATGCCACGCGAGCGGCCGGTGGTACGCCAGGAGTGCCAGCCCGGCGAGTGCCGCCAGGCCGCTGAGGGAGCCCCAGGCACCGAGGCGGACCGAGGCCGGCTCGTAGCGATAAACCAAGGTGTGCGGCCCCGCGGCGACGGTCGCGGCACGCATGAGCAGGTTGGCGCGGAAAATCGGCGCGGGGCGGCCGTCGATGGTGAGATGCCAGCCCGGGTCGAAGACGTCAGCCAGGACAAGAATCCCAGGCCGCCGGAGCCGGGCCTGGAGCACCACGTGGATTGGGGAGTCATACCGGACGGTCACCGTCTCGGCCGGGTCGGTCGGGCCTCCGGGCCGAAACGGAGCCAGGGATTCGGGCCGGTCCGTCTCGACATAGGCGATCGACCGCAGGTCATCGGCCTGGGTTGGGGAGTCTCCGCGACGGAGACGTGCCCTCAGAGCGTCGCCCGACCCGGGCTGTGACCCGTCCAGGGGCTGGATCGGTCGGGCCTCGTGGACGACCCAGGCGCGGGGGAACACCGCCTTGTTCCGCCGGACTTGCACGTCTTTTTCCAGGAGCCATTGCCGGCGATCGCGGCTGTGCGCCGGGCCGGCCAGCTCGGCCGGGTCGGGGTAGACCAGCTCGGTCCGGTCCAGGAACGCGGCGAAGCCGCGGTTCTCGGTGGTCCAGTCGCCGGGATAGGCCGGCATGATGAAGTAGCGCGCCCCCCAGAGGTCGAACGCCCGCCTGGGGTAGTCCAGCACGCGCCGGCCCGGCTCGACACCCAAGCGCGCGGCGGCCTTGGCGTCGGCGACCCGCTCGTTCGGCTGGAACAGGCGGCGGAACTCCGCGCGACCGGTCTGGCTCTCGTCCGTCCAGACATAGCTGACCCCCTGAAGCAGCCCGAACGCGGGCTGAAGGGTGTCGATTTCCCAATCGACCAGCTCGCGCAAACGATGGGTCGAGGCCACCTGGGTCCAGCCGGTCGGCACCCAGGCGGGGAGGCGATGCACGCGGAACGGCCCGGGGCTGGGATCGCCGGCCTCGGCGGCGCGGATGGCCCGAACGACCGCGGACTCCCGCTCGAAGTCCGCCTGGGGGATCGCGACCACCAGCGGCGCCTGCGCCACGGCCAGGTCTGCTGTGAGCACCGCCAGTGCGACCAGCCCGGCCGGGCGGGGCCGCCGGGCCGACCAGGCGACCACGGCCAGGCTTGTCGCCAGGGCGATGACCCCGTGGCCCAGGCCCCGGAGCAGCTCGCCTACCGCCGCCGGGGCGTCGAGCGGTCCGAAGACACCATGACGGGATTCGGGTGCAGCCGCCATCATCGCCGCGAGTCGATGCCTCATCACCGCTGCGGTCGTTGCAACCGCCGCTGTCAGCACGACCAGCCCAATCGTGATGGCGACAACCCGGCGGCGGCCGGTCGCGGTCGCGAGTTGATCCCAACCGGCTCCGGCCAGGGCCGTCAGGGCGATCGTCGTGAACACCAGGAGTTTGAACGGCATCCGGAACAGACGGAAGCCCGGACTCAGCGTCGCCAGCAGGCCGTAGAGGCTGTCGTCGCCGGTGGTGGCCGACGGCACCGCGACCGTCCACCGCGCCAGGCCGGCGAACTCGCCCAGGCTCGCCCAGAAGCTCACCAGCGCGACGGCCGTCATCCAGCCACGCCACGGGGGTCCTTGACGGAACCCGGCGGCGCCAAGGGCCAGCACCAGGGGTAGCGCGCCGAGGTATAAGGACAGGGGCCAGGGCCGTTGCGCCTCGACCGGCGGCAGCAAGGAGATCCAGTAATGGTGACCGTGGCTGAAGGTGCCGAAGACGTTGGGCCAGAGCCATTCGCAAGCGCGGTAGGGCAGCAGGCTGGAGTCATAGAGGTCCTCGGGACCGGTCCCTGCCCAGCGCACGCTTGTCTTGAAGGATTCGAGCACCGGGAGCACCTGCACCGCCGCCAGCAGGAGGGCCAGGGCGGCAGCCAGGGCCAGGCCCAGGAGCATCGACCCCAGGCAGTCCCGTTCCGCGCGCCGGCGGCTGGCGAGGTACGCCAGGGTGCAGAACCCCCAGGCTGTCGTGAGAATCGCCTGGCCCCACCGTAGGTCCGAGCCGTGAAGCCAGGAAGCCAGCTGCGGGCCCACCCAGATCCAGCCGGCAGCGACCGTGACCAGGCCCAGGCCCCAGAGCCACGGACGCGCGGGCGCGGCCGAGACCGACCGCGCCAGGCCCACTGCGTAACCCAAGGCGCAGAGCACGGTCAGGTAGGCCGCCTCCGGGTCTCCACCCAGGACTTGCATGGCCAGGACCAGGGCCAGCTCCACCAGGGCCCACCGACGACCCAGCCGCAGCCAACGGTCGGCGGCGCGGAAACCGAGCGGGGCCCAGGCCGCACCGACCAGGTAGATGATATTGAAGTAGTTTGACAGGACCGGGCCGCCGAAGGCGTAGGACAGCCCGGCCAGAGCCGCGCCGGTGGCACTGATGCCCCAGGAGCGGACCAGGGCCGCCATCGCGAAGAAGGCCAGCACCTCGTGGGCGACCGTGTACAGCCGGACCCCCCAGGCATAGGGGACCAGGGCAAAGAGAATCTTGCCCGGATAGAGGACGGCGGCCATCGGGCTGCCCAGCATCGGCGTGCCGCCATTCTCGCCGGGCTCCCAGAGCGGCAGCCGGCCCGCCGACCACTCCTGTTGCACGCGCGAATACAGCGGATAATAGAACCGCGCCGCGTCCCGGAAGCCGAACTGCCGGCCGCCGAACAAGACGCCCCCATGGCAGGCGACGATCAGGCCCGTGAGACATCCCAGGCTCAGGAGGAAGGCGGGCGACTGACCTCGTCCCTGTCTCCTGACCAAAAACGACCTCCAGTTGCTCACCACCTGGCGTTCCTACGGCTCCTCACTGATTATCACAACATGATCGAGATTGATCCAAGATCGAGTCGGTTTCTCACCATACGGAAACTCGACCGTGACCCATTTGTCGCCAGGCTGCTCCACGAGTTTGCCCCGGCGTGGGTTCCCAGCCGGGAACTCGAACCGGTCGGTCTTACCGACTTCAAGGAAATGCTCGCCCGCCGCCGCGCGAACCTCATGGGCCGAAAGCCCTGTCTTGCCGGTCGCGACCCGCGCCAAGGTCGGCACCACCATCGCGGCCGAACAGGCGGCGCCGAACCTTGACTTCATGATGAAACCCTCCTTCGATGGGTGAACGCCGATCTCTGCCTCAAGATATCCATTATTCCGCCGGCAAGGAAGTCGGTCAGGCGGATCCTGACTTACGTCCGGTCACGGGCCGTTCACGCCGGGGTCAGGGGTTGAGGTGACGCTCGGTTTTACCATAGGGTGGCAGTGTCCTCGTGTGTTGTTCCTCCAGGAAGGTCCTGATGCCTCGGATCAAGATGTCCACTCGAATCGGTCGCTTTCGAGACGCCCTGGGCCGCGTCGGCTGGGTTGTGCTGGTCATCGTGCCGATGGGTTGCCACCGGCCGGCGGATCGAAGCACTCCCGCGCCGCCGGCTCGACAACCGCCCAAGGCGGCTGTGCCGATTCAGCCCTTGGTTTTCCGCGCCGAGGAGCTGCCCTTTCGCTATGAGCGGGGAGAAACCGGCGCGGCCTGGCCGGTCGAGACGGTCGGCGGGGGTGTGGGACTGCTCGACTTCGACGGCGACGGCCGGCTCGATCTTTTCTTCGCGCAAGGGGGGCCCCTGATTCCCGGCAAGGGACCCGCACGGTCCGACGCCTTGCTCCGCAACCTGGGCGGCGGCCGGTTCGAGGACGTTTCGGCCCGGGTGGGGCTGATCCCCAACGGTTACGGCCAGGGGGTCGCCGTGGCGGACTACGACGGCGATGGTGATCCCGACGTGTACGTCACGCGATACGGTCGCAACACCCTCTGGCGCAACGACCGAGGCAAGTTCACCGATGTGACGGATCACGCCGGGGTCGCGGTCGGGCGATGGAGTCTCGGGGCGGCGTTCGCGGACTACGACGGCGATGGAGATCTCGATCTCTTTGTGGCCACCTACTTCACGTTCGACCCGGCGCAGGCACCGTTCCACCGCGATCCTCTGACCGGTGCGCCGGAGTACGGCATGCCGGCCGAGTTCCCCGGTCAGCCCGACGTCCTCTTCCGCAACGAAGGGGATGGCCGCTTCACCGACGTCACGGCCGCGGCCGGCGTGGCGGGGGCGGGCCGCGGCATGGGGGTCGTCGCCGCCGACTTCGACGGCGACGGCCGGATCGACTTCCTCGTCGCCAACGACGCCGAGCCCAATGCGCTGTGGCGCAACCGCGGCGACGGCACCTTCGAGGAGGTGGCCACCGGCTGGGGGATCGCGGTCGACGCCCAGGGGCGCGTGGCGGCCAACATGGGCATCGCGCACGGCGATACCGACGGCGATGGTCTCCAGGACGTGGTCATCACGCATTTCTACGGCGAGTACGACACCCTCTGGCGCAAGGAGGTCCTCCCGAACGGGCAGGTCCTTTTTGAGGATCGCACCCAGGAGGCGGGCCTGGCCGTCGATTCCATGCCCACGACCGGCTGGGGCATCGCGCTGGCGGACTTCGACCAGGACGGGTCACTGGACATGATGGTCACCAACGGCCACATCCGCCGTGAGCGTCCGCTCCTCTACAATTACGAGAATCCACCGCTCCTCTGGCGCAACGGCGGCGAGGGCCGGTTTGCCAACGTCACGGCCACCGGGGGCGACTACTTCCAGGCGATGCACCAGGGCCGGGGCCTGGCCTGCGGCGACCTCGACGACGACGGCGACCTGGACCTGGTCATCGTCCACCATCACGCCCCGAGCGTCATCCTCTGGAACGAGACACCTCGTCGCGGCCACTGGCTGATGGTCAAGCTCCGCGGGCGTCCGCCCAATCGCGACGCGATCGGCGCCCGCCTCACCGCCCGGATCGGCTCGCGGACACTCGTCCGCACCCTCGACGGCGGCGGCAGCTACATCTCCGCGGGTGACCCGCGCGCCCACTTCGGCCTGGGCCAGGCCGCGCGCGTCGACAGCCTGGAGGTGCAATGGCCCTCCGGACGTGTCGAGACCCGGTCGAATCTGCCGGTCGACTCGGTGGTCGAGTGGGTCGAGGTGGATTGACGCGCCGATCAGGGGCGTGGGCTGGCGCCTGACGAAGAGATCGTCCTCGCCTTGGAGTACCGATCCGTGGTAGAATCCTTCTGGTGCTGACTCTTGGGAGAAATGGCATGGCAGACGACCGGATGGGGACTCAAGCGGTGGACCGAATGCCCTCGCCGGCTCTGGTCCCGACAAACGGCTTGAATCCGGCGACCGCTCGCCCCGAGCCGGACGTCGATGCCGAACGTCTTCGAGGATTCGTCGCCTTGCCTCATAGGCGAGCCATCCTCTTTACTGACGAAGTCGAGCTGAATGCGCAGAAGCTTCCGCGATGGCAACCTCACGTCAGCGTCGACGAGCGTCGCGTACGCGACGACGACCATGCGTGACCTCGGGTATGAGACCGTCGGTCCGGGCGAGCGACTCACCCGGGGAGATATCATCTTCGACTGCCCTCTGGTGAGTTGGTCCTCGGCCCCGATTCCAGTCACGGGCTCCGGTTCGGAAGTCGAGGCCCTCAAGCAAGGCCGCGTCGCGTTCCAGGCCGATGTCATGGTGATGACCCAGGCGTGCGACCTCGAACAGGAAAAAGTCCGCAACGCCGTGGCCTGTCCACACCTGTCGCTGAGCGATTATAAGGCGACGTGGGACGAATTCCTCCGGCAGCGCCATCAGAATCCAACGGCCAAGGCCTGGCGGACGCACTGCAATGACATCAAAGTATCGCCGTGTCGCGAACACCTGTCCCGGGCGTTCGCCCGTTATTTCATGCGAGTGGGCCTGCCGGTGCCGGTCGATGTGTCCTGGTAGGCCCAGCGACTGACCACCGGCCACTACTTCAAGAATTCCGCATGGGGATGGGTCGTGTAGAAATGCTGGCGGCGGACGGGGTCGTAGAAGCGATAGAGGGGGACGCTGCCCGGTTTGGGCTGGTGGTCGATGAAGCAGGCGATCCCGCGCGGACGATAGCCCAGCCGGGTGGCGTGTTCGCCGTCCGGAGCGGTGGTGTAGAACTGGTCGCTCGGGTTCGACCATCGATAGAGCGGGACCGCACCCTCAACGCGATGATCGTAGACGTGGCAGGCGATCCCTTCGTAGACCGCTTTGGGCCGGTCCGGCGCCGCGGGGCGGATCGTGTAGAAATGGGAGCGGTCTCCTGGATGAAGCCATCGATACAAGGGCACGGTCCCCGGCTGGGCCGCGGCGAAGACATAGCCCGCGATCCCTTCGGACCGGAGCCGGGTCAGGTCGAAGTGGAGGACCAGCTCGTTCGGGGTATACTCGATCCCGCAGAAGACGCCATATTCTCGGAACAGAGCCACCCGGCGAACAATCTCGGCATTGAGCCGCTGATTGAGGCGGGACGCCCGGCCGTTGGCGATCTGGGTCACCAGGTCGTCGAAGAATTGGCCCAGGACCTTGGCGAGCAAGCCGGTGAAGCCGTCGAGCTCCCGGCGTTTGACCTCATCGACCGCGATGCGGAACCGCGGCGCCGCGTCGCCGCCCGGCTCGATGTTGACCCGCGCCCGGACGTCGAAGTGGAACTTCCGCCACCCTTCGGGCGTCTGCGGGCTCCGCGCGATCCGTTCGGAGATCGGGCCGCTGACCACGGCGTGATACTCACCCTCGATCTGGCAGGTGACCAGGAGCTGCCGCGCGCGCGGCGCGATCGCGAGCAACCGGAAAGAGTGGACGGTCCCGCGATACTGACCCGCTTTCTCGAAGGAGACCGGCGGCAGCTTGCCGACGATCCCGCCGAGGAAGTCCTTGTCGAGCCGGACCTCCGCCGCCGCCTCCACCGCCCGGCCGCCGTGCGCCAGCGCGCCCCAGCCCAGGACGCCCAGGACCATCCCTGCCCTTCCGCGTGACATCGGCACCGGCACTCCCGATCCCTCGGGCTCCTCCTGACTGCGGGAGTTCTACCCGCAACCGGTCGATCTGGCCAGAGGAAACGGGCTCGGTCCGGGAGTCCCTGCGCGAACCGCCCTAGGCCCTCTGGGTGTGGGACCAGGGTTGACGATACTCGTAGTCGAGCAGCTCGTTGGCCGTATCGTTGTTGGTGAACCGCTCGGCCTGGGCGTCCCAGTCGAGCCGGGCCTTGGTGGCCAGCGCGATGTTGGCGAGCAGGGCGTAGGTGGTCGAGCGGTGGCCCTCCTCGATGTCGCAGTTGGGCTTCTGCCGCGACTTGACACAGTCAAGGAAGTTGCGGGCGTGCGCGTTGTCCAGCTCACCGTAACCGTCGTGGTTGCTAAGGACCATCGGCTTCATCCGCGGCTTGCGATCCTGGAACCGGCCGCCCCGCTCGGGGATGATCTCGATCTTGTTCATCGTCGCATACACCGTACCCAGGGTCCCGCGGAACTCGATCTCGCCCGGTCCGCGCCAGAGGGATTGGCCGCTGGCCTCGAACGTGCTGAAGATCGTCAGGACTCCCGAGGCGTGCTCGAAGATCACCTCGGCCGTGTCGGGGATCGTGCGGCAGTCGTGCACGGCGAAGACCCCGCCGTGTGCCGACAGCGATGATGGAGCCGTCTCGTGGAGGACCCACCGCATCGCGTCGAGGTAATGCGCACCCCAGTTGGCCATCTGCGAGGAGTAGAGGCTCCACCAGCGGAACTTGTACGGCAGGACGTTGAGATTGAACGGCCGTTCGGGGCGCGGGCCCAGCCACATGTCCCAGTCAAGCCCCTCGGGTGGCGGCGAGTCGGACACCTTGCCGATCCCATTGGGCCACATGTTGTCGGTCAGACCGGCCCGGGCCACGGTCACCTTGCCGATCGCGCCCGACTGCACGAGTTCGGCGAGCTGGGTATAGAGCTTCGAGGATCGGCGTTGCGTGCCGACCTGCACGACCCGGTCGTGCTTCCGGGCCGCCTCCACCATGCGCCGGCCTTCGCGCACCGTCAACGAGAGGGGTTTCTCGCAGTAGACGTCCTTGCCCGCCTCGCAGGCCAGGATCGTCTGGATGGCATGCCAGTGGTCGGGTGTGGCGATGATGACCGCGTCGATCCCCTTGTGATCGAGGAGCCGGCGAAAGTCCTTGTGCCGCTCGACCGGACCGCCGAAATCCGGCAGGCGCGAGGGGACGACGTAGCCCAGCTCCTTGAAATGCGGGTGAATCTGGTCGAAGTGCCCGTTGAGATATGGTTCATAAACGTCGCAAAGCGCGACGATCTGGGCATCCTTGTGGGTCAGGAAGGCGTTGAGGACCTGCACGCCGCGATACCCGACCCCGATGCACCCGATGCGGACCCGATCGTTCGCCCCGAGGATGCCGCCGGCATGTGACACCGCCGGCGCCATGCCGGCCGCCGTGCCGGCCAGGGCCGCCTTGGTGAAATCCCGCCGGTTGAATGGGCTCGACATGGGCAAGTCCTCCGAGGAAGGCTTCGTGGATCGACCAGGGCCGACCCTCATCGTAGGCTGCACCCCACTCCGGCCACAAGAGTTGGGCGCCCGGCTCCTAGGCCGAACGAGAGGGGCTTTCGCACCGCGTTTCGCGGATGGGATAATCGAGCACTCGGGTCATTGAGCCTGAGGGGCTGGCAGGATTCGCCGGAAGGGGGTTTTCCACGATGCTGGGACCGATCGCGACCCTGGGATTGCTCGCTGCGGCCACGGTACTGTCCGACGACGGCCGCGAGCTGACCTCGCGGCTGACGGAGGAGGTCCGCGCTCAGGGATGGATCATCTACTCCGCGCGATCCGAGGCGGGTGACTGGGACCTCTTCCGCATGCGCCCGGATGGGTCCGACCGCAAGGCATTGACCCAAACCCGCGACCACCACGAAGCCGGCGTGCGGTTCTCGCCGGATGGGAAGAGAATCTTGTATTACCGCATTCCCCGCGGCCAGCCGGTCGACAACAACACGTATGGCACCTACGAGCTGGTGATCGCCGATGCCGATGGCAGCCATGCCACGATCTACGGCCGCGAGTTCCCCTGGGCCTCGTGGGGACCGGAGGGAACGCGGTTGGCCTGTCTCCGCAAGGAGGGGATCGCCATCATCGATGTGGAGAGCCGGCGCGTGCTCCGCCAGGTCCCGCGCCGGAAGATCGTCCAGCAACTCGCCTGGTCGCCCGACGGCCGTTCGTTCGCCGGCACGGCCAACGGGCTGGGGCCGTACTGGAACATCGGCCGCCTGGATGACCAGTCCGGGCAGATCGTCGCCGTCAGCGAGACCGAACGGTACAACTGCACTCCGGACTGGATGCCCGACTCGCGGGGGATCCTCTACTCGCGCGGGATCACCCCAGAGGCCGGCGGTTGGGCCGAGCTCTGGCTGGCCGGTGCCGATGGCGCGAGCCGGCGCCGGCTCTATGCCGAGCCGAAGCGGCACATCTACGGCGGTTGCGCTTCGCCCGACGGCCGGTATCTGTTGTTCACGCGCAGTGAGGTCGACCTCGGTCGGGTCGACAACTCCCGCACCCGGCTGGCCCTCATCCGCATGGCGGATACGCCCATGGTCCGGGGCGACGACGGTCCGGCGCGCGGCGGCGATTCCTCGCCCCGCCGCGGGCCGCTCCTCGACCTCTCCTGGGGATGGGAGCCGCACTGGACGTATGCCTCAATCTCCCGTGGCGAGTGAAGGCGGCCCGAGACAGCATCATCGTGTTTTCGTTCGACCCGGGGCAATGTTCCCATGAGATTCTCCCTGGCCCGACCGGTCCGACCAGCCCTGCTCATCCTGACCGGGATGGGCTGCCTCTCCTGCGCGAACAGCGAACCCACAAGCCCGCCGCCGCCCCCGGCCGCGACGGGCGCCGGTCCGGTGAGCCAGACCACGGCGGACAGCGAGACCCGAGTCGCGACGCGCGGCAGCATCGAGGTGACGGCCAGGCTGCTCGAGATCCCCGAAGGTGCAATCTTCAAGCGCGACCTGTACGATTACGCGACCGTCCTCGAGTACAAGGTCCTCCAGGTCCATCGCGGCAAGCCGGACGGTGACATCATTTATGTCGGCCACTATGATCCGTTCAAGCCCCGCGCCAAGGCATCCGATGAGCGGGTCCCGGATGTCGGCGGCAACCTCAAGGCATTCCGCGCCGGGCAGGTCCACCACATGGCGCTGGAAGTCCCGATCGACGATTACTTCATGGGTGGGATCGTGGACAAGTACCACGGGCAGCATACCGGTCCGATCTACTGGGCGGTCTGGACCGATCTGGTGAGCGAATGACCGAGCCCCTCCTCGAGAACCGAGGGCCAGCCGTTCGAGGAGAGGCAATCCCCCAGGTGGATTGCTCCTCAGGTAGGACGGGTCTCCAGACCCGTCCCGACGGCTCGGGAGAGCCATCCAACAGGCGCAAGTGACCTGCCGGGGTAATGACCACCGATCATCCTTGATCGGGAATCTGGAATTTGGAATCTGGAATCCGGCCTTCTGTGACTTGACTTACACACGTGTGCGAGCTGAAGAGGTGCCAGCGCAGAGCCCATGGTTTTCACCACCTACCTCTTCGTCTTCTATTTCCTGCCCCTGGTCTTGCTCGTCTACTACAGCCTCCTGGCTCTGGGCCGCGGCATCGGCGCGACGGCCGGCGGCGTGTCGTTGACTCTCAACGCCTTCCTGCTGGTGGTCAGCTACATCTTCTATGGCTGGTGGAATCCCTGGTTCATCCTGTTGATGCTGGCCGTCACGGTGGTGAACTACCTGTGCGGCCTCGTCATCGGCCGGCCGGGCGCCGACCCACGACTGCGCTACTGGGGCGTCACGACGGCGATCGTGCTGAGCCTGGGCACGCTGGGCTTCTTCAAGTACTTCATGTTCCTCGAGATCAACGTCAATCATCTCCTGAGCTGGCTCGGGGCGGACACGGTGCGCGTCCTGGAGATTACCCTGCCGATGGGGATCTCGTTCTACACCTTCCACGCGCTGAGCTACACCGTGGACGTCTACCGCGGGACAGCTCCCCCCGTCCGGTCGTTCGTCGACTTCGCCTGTTACATCGCACTCTATCCCCAGTTGGTCGCGGGGCCGATCATCCGGTACAACACGGTGGCCGACCAGCTCGTCAGCCGGTCGCACACCTGGGAGCGCTTCTCATCCGGGGTCGCCCTGTTCGTCCTGGGCTTCGCCAAGAAGACGCTGCTGGCCAACCCGATGGGCCGGGTTGCCGACGCCGCCTTCAATGCGCAGGCGCTCGCCACGCCGGATGCCTGGTTCGGCGTGCTGGCCTATGCCTTCCAGATCTACTTCGATTTCGCCGGCTATTCCGACATGGCGGTGGGACTGGGCCGGATGATCGGCTTCGAGTTCATGAAGAACTTCGACGCCCCCTACCAGGCCGACAGCATCACCGACTTCTGGCGGCGCTGGCATATCTCGCTCAGCACGTTCCTGCGCGACTATTTGTACATCCCGCTCGGCGGGAACCGCAAGGGGCCGCGGCGGACGTACCTGAACCTGATCGTCGTCATGCTCCTGGGCGGCCTCTGGCATGGCGCGAGCTGGACCTTCGTGGCCTGGGGCGCGTATCACGGAGTGCTCCTGGCCTACGAACGTTACCGGGGCAAGCGGAGTCTCTACGAGCGCCTGCCGCATTTCGTCCGGGTCGGGGTCACGTTCGTCCTGGTGCTGTTCTCGTGGGTGCTGTTCCGCTCGGCGAGCTTCGCGGACGCGGCGAACTACCTCGGCGCCATGCTGGGCTGGGCCGGCGATCCCACCGACCCCGCCGCGATCCTGCTTGCCGGCCAGCTCTATACGCGGGAAGCCTTTGTCATGATGGTGACCTGCGCCGTTCTCGTGGTGTGGCCGACCCAGGCGTATGAGTGGTCGGCATCGATCAGTTGGCCCAAGGCCCTGGTCGTCCATCCCTTGTTTGCCGTGGCCCTGCTCGCGATGTTCGCGCAGTCATTCAACCCGTTCTTGTATTTTCAATTTTAGCTCTGGAGAGGTTCGCCGTGCCGGTACCGCGCAGCGCCCATGTTTTCGTGACGCTCGGCTTCCTCGTCATGATCGGCAGCGCGGGCCTGGTGCAGACCGCCGCCGAGCTTGGCGGGGGAGAGCGGCCCCAGGCCCTGGAGGTTTTCGACCAGCCGCCGTCGGCGCGGAATCTTCATGAGTTCGAGCACAACCTCGACGAGTCGAGCCTGGTGATGGCGTACCTGCGCCCGATGATGCAGGAGGCCCGGTTCCGGCTGCTCGCCGATGCCGGCGAACGGGCCCTCGTCGGACGGGACGGCTGGCTGTTCTACCGGCCCAGCGTCCGCTACGCCACCGAACGGCCGGATGTGGCACCGGTGGCCGGGGCCGGCAGGAACGCCGATCCCTTGCCGGCAATCCGGTCGTTTCATGATCAGTTGGCAGAGCGAGGGATCGAGCTCCTGGTGGTCCCGGTGCCGGACAAGGAGAGCATCGATCCGGAGATGCTCTCCGGCCGGGCAGTGCGAGGCAGCGTCGTCGTCTGCCGGTCGACCCGAGCCCTCCTCGATCGACTCCAGGCCGCCGGGATCGCGTTCGTCGACCTGTTCGAAGCCTTCCGCCAGGCCAAGGTGGCCCAGAGTCCGTCGGACCTCAAGCCGTTCTACCTCGCCCACGACAGCCACTGGACCCCGGCGGGCATACGGGTCGCGGTGCAGGCCGTGGCGCGTCGCATCCGAGAACGCGGCTGGATCGAGGTGGGTGCGGTCGACTACGGTGTACGGCCCATCGAGGTGGAGCGAGTCGGCGACCTGATCGAGATGCTGCGCGTGCCGCGCCTCGAACGCACGATCGCGCCGGAGCGGCTCCATTGCGTACAGGTGATCCGGCGCGATACCGGAAGGCCCTATCGCGATCAGCCCGACGCCCGGATCCTCATCCTGGGCGACAGCTTCCTGAGGATCTACGAGCAGGACGAGCCGCGCGCCGCCGGGTTCATCGCCCACCTCGCCCGGGAGCTGAAGCAGCCGCTGACGTCGATCGTCAACGATGGCGGCGCCTCCACGATGGTGCGGCAAGACCTCAACCGGCGCCCGCGACTCCTCGCGAACAAGCGCCTGGTCATCTGGGAGTTCGTGGAACGCGACATCCGGGATGGGGTCGAGGGATGGCAAGTCATCCGGTTGCCGGGCGCCGACTCCAATCGAAGGTGAATCAT
Organism: Isosphaeraceae bacterium; assembly: GCA_021324445.1. Classification (GTDB taxonomy): domain Bacteria; phylum Planctomycetota; class Planctomycetia; order Isosphaerales; family Isosphaeraceae; genus JAJPJC01. The sequence continues at coordinate 4,374 of JAJPJC010000110.1, read as the reverse complement.
GAGAACCGCTCTGTCTTTCGCGCTGCTGGTGATCGTCGCTGGTCCTCTCGCTCAGGCCCAGACTCGGGACGTCTCGGTCAAGGTCTCCTTCGGCGAGCGTCTCGGCCCGCTGGAGATCGACCGCATGGCGCTCGGCCAGGGGGGCCTGTCGGACGAGCCGATGTGGGACGGCCGGGTCGCCGAGGTCCGTGCGCTCCGGCCCCGGCTGATCCGGTTGTTCATCCAGGAGTATTTCCGCCTCCTGCCCGAGCGCGGTCGTTACCATTTCGAGACCCTGGACCGCACGGTCGACACGATCCTCGCGGCGGGCGCCAGGCCGCTGATGTGCATCTGCTTCAAACCGCGAGTGCTCTTCCCGACGATCGATCACGACATCGTCGAGCCGAACGACGAGGCGGAGTGGGAACGGCTCGTCTCGAAGCTGGTCGAGCACTACCGCCGGCGCAACGCCGGCATCCGATACTGGGAGATCGCCAACGAGCCGGACATCGGCGAGTCGGGCGGCTGTCCCTACCGCTTCCGGCCGGAGAGCTACGTGCGCTATTACCGCCGGACGGCCGCCGCCATCCTCCGCGCCGACCCCGAAGCGCGGGTGGGCGGACCGGCCCTGGCCAACGTCCGCTCGCCCATCCTGCCCGCCCTCCTGGATGCCTGCGACAAGGACAAGCTCCCCCTCCACTTCATCTCCTGGCACATCTACAGCAGCAGTCCCAGCCGGGTCCGAGGAACCATCGACCATGCCAAGGAGCAGCTGCGGAAGCATCCGGCGCTCGAGCCGGAGACCTTCCTGGACGAGTGGAACATGGACTTGCAGAACCCGCCGCTCGATCCCAGGTTTCAGCCGTGCTACATCCTGGAGACCATCTGGCAGATGAAGGATGCGGGACTGGGCTGGTCGTGTTACTACCACATCCGCGATTACCAGGTGGACTATGATCGGTTCGCGCGGTTCATGTCGCCTCGAGGTACGGCCTTCATGACGCGGTGGTGGAACCGGATGCCGCAGTTCGACGGGCTGTTCGACTACCAGAACCAGGTGCGGCCGTCGTATTTCGCCTTCAAGCTCCTGTCCCGACTGACCGGTGATCGCCTGAAGGTCGTCTCGTCCGATCCGACCGTCCACGCCTTCGCCACTCACGATGAGAAGTACGAGATCGACAACCTCCTGCTCTGGAACTTCTCGACAACCGAGGCGAGTGTCGACCTCACCTGGGAGGGCCTGCCCCGGGACATGCTGCTGCGGCCGATCACCCTTGATGCCGCGGCCGCCAGCAGCGATGAGAACGCGCGGCTACGCCCGGACCGGAGTTCGCGACTGAGGAAAGGCGACCATCACCTGAAGGTCGGCCTCGACCCCTACGCGATCAAGTTCTGGTCGTTCGAATAGGATGTGGGGCAGCCGCCCTCGGCTGTCCTCCGATCTTCACAGCCGAGGACGGCTGCCCCACATCCGTTTATGGTTGAGACGTCGCGCTCGCCCCGATTGGGGTTCGGGGCTCCTGAGGAGTGAGGTTAGGCCGAGCGTCGATCCCAAAGCTTGATTGAGCGTGACTTGGCCTGGAGGATCGGGGCAGGCGTTCGCCGTGCTCCCTCTTCACGGTCCCAGGCAAGGTCACAAGATCGCCAACCAGAGAAATGGGAAGATCGGCAAGGAAGATCAAATTGGCGGGGACCTTGACCGACCGTAGCCACTCGAGATCCCGGCGGACTCCTCCGAAGGGTCGCGGGACCTCTTGCCCGACATGGCTTAGTAATGGGCGTCGCCGACCCTCCAGATTTGCCATAGTACCGCATCCACTTGACGATGCGATAGCAATTAGCACCAGAGGACCCATGAGCCCCTTCGGGAACATGTTCGGCTCCCCAACGTCCTGGGACATGCGACTGCCTCCCGGAGAAGGCGATGCATTATGACTGCAATCCGAAATCACGCCAGAGGAACACGCTGTCGGCAGCAGCTCAGAGGAGAACTGGTGACCTACTGTCGGCGACGGTCTGGTGCCATGCGATAATCGAGCGGCGGCTTCTGGCCCGGAGCGAGCAGCGAGCGATAGGGGCGGCCGGCGAGGCGGCGGCGGTGCTCGTCCTTGGCGGCGCGTAGAATTTCGGGGGATTGGAACAGGTCGTAGGCGCTGGCGGCCAGCACGCGGGCCGCGAGGATCATCCCCTTGCGGCCGATGCTCGTCCCCCCGGCCGCGACGGCCTGCCACGAGTGGGCCGAGGTGCCGGGGACGAAGCAGGCCGTCATGAATCCGGCCGTGGGCACGGCCCAGGAGACATCCCCCACGTCGGTCGAGCCCGTGCCCACCTGCCCGGTGCGATCGGCCACCCGGGCCAGGTTCTCCAGGGGAGGGAGCGGCTCGGCGAGCGTCTTGCGGATCGTCGCGGCGAATTCGGCCTCGCGCGGGTCGTACCGCAGGTCGTTCAAGCGCACGAGATTCGCGCGCACGACCCTCCCCAGCGCCTGGTTGGGCAAGAGCTCCAGGATGCCGCCGAGGTTCCGCGTCTCGAGGCGGGTCTCCGTGGCCAGGGCGCCGGCCTCGGCACACTTGACCAGCCGGACATAGAGCTTCTGCACGACCTCGGAGCGCGGGTGGCGGATGTAATACGAGACCTCGGCGAAGTCGGGGACGACGTTGGGGGCCTCGCCGCCTGCGGTGATGACGTGGTGGATCCGGGTGAAGTCGGGCGTGTGCTCGCGGAGCAGCTCGGCCGCGTGGTTGGTCAGCTCGACGGCATCGAGTGCGGAGCGCCCGGCCTCCGGCGCGGCGGCGGCGTGGGAGCTCGTGCCGTGGAACCGGAACTTCACGGCGATCCGCGCCTGGCTGGTCATGTCGCCGGCCGCGTTCTCGCTGGCGGGGTGCCAGTGGAGCACGGCGTCGCAATCATCAAAGAGATGGTCCCGCACCAGGAACGCCTTGGCGCTGCCCCCCTCCTCGGCCGGACAGCCGTAGAACCGCAGCGTGCCCTTGATTGTCCCGGCGCGGACCTGCTCCGCCAGCGCCAGGCACGCCGCGGCCGACGCCACCCCAAAGAGGTGGTGGCCGCAGCCGTGGCCGGCGGTGACCTCCGCCCGAGCCTGCCGCACGGGGACGGCTTGCTGCGAGAGCCCGGGGAGGGCGTCGTACTCGCCCAGGATGCCGATCACCGGCCGTCCCGAGCCGACCGTGGCGATGAACGAGGTCGGGATGCCGCCGACCCCGCGCTCCACCCGGAAGCCGCCCGATTCCAGCGCGTCAGCCAGGAGCGCCGCCGAGCGCGTCTCCTGGTAACCGACCTCGGCCCAGTCCCAGATCTTCCGCGCCATCTCCCAAGAGGAATCAGCGTGCGCCGTGATGAAGGAGTCAAGCGCCGCCTTGGGGCCGTGCGCGGATGCGGTGGGTCTCGGAGCCCGGGCCGATTCCGGCAGCGTGATCTTGACCCCAAGATCGCCCGTGATGCGCTTCCGCAGGTGCAGGTCGAAGAGCTCGCCGGGTGCGAGGAAGTAATAACGCTTGCCGTCGTGGTCGCGGCCGTCGTAGATCCCGACGACACCCCGGCCGATGACCCGGAAGCGATCGCCATGCACGACGATGGCGGCGGGCTCGTCGAGCCCCAGGCCGAGCAGGCCGCGCTTCGCCTCGATGACCGCGACCAGGTCATCCTGGCGGTCCCGGGCCAGGAGGTGCTGGTCGATCGCGACGCCGCGGAGGTAGCCGAACCCCGCTTCGTACCCCTTGGCCATCATGATGTGGTTGCCCTCACGGGCGCCCCGGACGAGGTAGGAACCCTGGATAGTCGCCCCGGCCGACGTGCCGCCGATCACCCCGCCGCGTGCCAGGACGGCCTCGAGCTCGCGCTGGGTGCGCGTGCCCATGTAGGCATCGACCAGCCGCCACTGGCGGCCACCGCCGAACCAGACACCCCGCGCGCTCTTGAGCGGGGCGACGAACGCCTCGCTGTCGGCCTGGAGTCGGTCCCGCGTGTGCAGCACCGACACGTTCGTCACGCCGAACTCCTTGGCGAAGGCTTCTCCTCTGCCCTGCACGTCGACCGGGTCATTCTCCGCGGCCGTGGGGATCAGCACGAATGGGGAGTCGGGGCCGCCCGCCAGGCTGACGAACGCCTCGATGATCTCGGGCCTGAGCGCGCCGCCTCCCACGACGACGAGTGCCCCCGACTTCGGACCCACCACCGGATCGGAGGAATTCCCGAGCTGGGCCAGCAGGAAGAACGCCGCGATCAAGGCCGAGGTCATCAGAGGCTCCCCGTAGGTCAGGCTGTCTAGCCCCTAAACAAGCGTGATTTATAGGCGGCCCGGGTCGGGAGCCCAGGAAACGCTCGAAAACCCGCCGAGAGCTTGCAAGAATGCAGGGGGTAACAGACCCACATTCT
>JAJPJC010000277.1 GCA_021324445.1 Isosphaeraceae bacterium | reverse complement strand
TAGTCGTTGATACGATCGTAGGCACTTTCGCCCATGCTCACGAGACACGCTCCTCTGCACGTCCCTGGCCGTGCCGAAGTGGGGTGGTTGGTGGGTGAAAGCGGCGGCCGATCCCGCCCCGATGGATTGAGTCGCTTCGATTCAAGACGGCCGCCCGGGGTGTCCGCTCAGGTTACGTCCGACGGCCGGACCCGATCGGGGATCGATCCCGCGCGGGTCGGCTCGATGCCAACTCGGAGAAAAAAAGTCCGCGGGCCGATCCTCCGGACACGCCACGAGGACCGCCGCGGTCGAATACAGGTCGTCCCAGACCCCAGATGACCAACCGGCACCCTCCTTGACCGGGTTCCCGGGGAGACTCCAACATCCGGGCTCAAAACCTCGACGGGAGTGGCGACGTCGCAGCCCCAGTCGCGTCCGGCCCGGCCTTCGATAGAGTCGCATCCCTTCATCCTACGCAATCCGCAAACCAATTCCAAGAAAAATCTTCGCGGTTGCGGCGTTTTTTTCAAAGATGATCGCCGAGGTTCCGGGCGTCTCTTCGGCGCGGTGGCGCTGGCCCAACGGCGCGGCCAACCGAGATTCCGGGTGAATGCGTGCGATCCCGGGAACGAAACCAGCACCAGCCGGAGCCTGCCGGGCGGCAGCCTGCTCGGAGAGCGCGATGGTTGGAAACGCCACTCCCGGCCTGACTTAGGAATCCGAAAACGTGCTCGGGTAGCCCAGCGCGCGGCAGAGCCGGCCGGGGTTCGATGCTCTGCTCCCTTCGCCATCCTGGTTCGGTTCGGGCCCCCGAGCCCCCAGTCACTCTCAACCCGTGAGGCGCGGCAGGCTCGTGCCCTTGCCCTGGCTGATCAGGAGGATCCCGAGCTCATAGAGTAAGATCATGGGCCCGGCCAGGAACAACATGCTGAACGGATCCGGCGTCGGGGTAATCACGGCCGCGACGATGGCGATGATCAGGATCGCGATCCGCCGCTTGGCCCGGAAGTCGTCGATGGTGAAAATGTGGATCCGCTCCAGCAACAGCATCACCAGGGGCGTCTGGAAGGCGACGCCGAAGATCAGCGGCAGGAGCGTGGCAAAGCCCATCCACTCGCTCAGCCGCAGCGTGGGGGCGACTCCCAGGTAGACGTTGAACTGGAGCAGGAAGTTCAACATGACCGGTAAGACCCCGAAGAAGCAGAGCAGCACGCCCGAGAGGAACAGGCCGACCGAGAACGGCAGGTACTTGTGCACATACCGCTTCTCGTGGCGATACAGCCCGGCGGCGATGAAGGCCCACGCCTGGTAGAAGACCCAGGGACTCACCAGGACCAGGCCGCTGACCACCCCCACGCTGAATAAGATGGTGATGGTCTCGAGTGGATGCAGCGAGATCACGCTCTGATCAGTCTGAACGACCGACTCTTGAACCGCCTTGACCAGGCCCGAGGAGAAGAACTGCACCGGTAGGTTCAGCGTCTGACCGCGCAGGGTCTCGGCTGGTGGGAGTGGGAGTTGAGGCGCGTACTTCTTCAATTCGGTGAAGAAGTCCTCGGCCGGGACGGTCGCCTGAAGCCTCGGCGCCATCGCGTTGTCGGCCTGGGCCTGGGCGACCTTCCGCGCATACTCCCTGTCGTAGAAGTCCTTGAGCGCTTTCTTGGCCGGTTGCTGCATGCTCAGCATCACATTCACGGCGATGTCCAGCGGCGGCAGGAACACCACGACCACGCCGACGAAGAGGCCCAGCAGGGCCAGGATCAACCGGACGCGGAGCTCCTCGATATGCTCGCCGAAGCTCATCGTGACCATCGCCTGCTCTTCGGCGAAGAGATCTTGATCGGTAGGCATGGACGGGAACCACCCGAAACGGGGCAGGAGCGAAATCGCCGCGGAGGGCCGCTCGGCGAGGAGACGCGGGTTGCCACGGCCAGTCCCGAGGCCGGAACCCTTGCTGGCGGCACCGCGCGCCGACCTCGCCGGGACGGCCGAGCGCGCGGGGGCGTTCCTGTGACTGCGAGATTACCATAGCCGACACCGAGGCTGCCAGAGGATCTTGGAACGCCGGAGCCAGGAGCGGCTCCAAGCTCCTCCCCGGTTCCTGTGTGGACAGCCTCCTCCGTGGGGAGTTACAACGGGGCAAGAGGCGAACTTGGACTGCGAACGCCACCACGCATGGATGAATGACAAGGTTCCTGGATCATGACCACTGTGCCCCTCGATCCACTGCGATTCGAACCGATCCTGCGCCGGCTGATCTGGGGCGGCCGTCGCCTGGGGACGGTCTTGCACAAACCGATCGGCCCGGAGTCGGATTATGCCGAGAGCTGGGAGATCTCGGACTATCACGACAAGGTCAGCGTGGTGAAGGACGGGCCGCTGGCGGGGACGACCCTACGCGAATTGGTCCGGACGAGGGGGACGGAGCTGCTCGGCCCGGCGCTGGGGACTCGCGATCAGTTCCCGTTGCTGGTCAAGTTCATCGACGCTCACGAGGCGCTCTCGGTCCAGGTCCATCCCGATGATGAAACCGGGCGGCGCCTGGCCGGCGACAACGGCAAGACGGAGACCTGGGTCATCCTGGCCGCCGATCCGGGGAGCTGGATCTACGCCGGCCTCAAGCAAGGGGTTGGTCCGGAAGAGCTGAAGCAGGCCATCCAGGCCGGCGACGTGGAACGACTTCTGCACCGGTTCCAGCCCAGGCCGGGCGACTCGATCCTGATTGAGGCCGGGACGGTCCACGCGATTGGCGCGGGGGTCCTGCTGCTGGAGATCCAGCAGATGTCCGACGCCACGTTCCGCGTCTTCGATTGGAACCGCGTCGGCGACGACGGCCGACCGCGGCCGCTGCACATCCGCGAGGCGATGGAGTCCATCGACTTCCACCGCGGACCGGTCAATCCGATCACCCCGGGGCTGGAGGAAATCCCCGGCGGAGCCAGCCGCGAGCGGCTGGCGCGTTCGCCGTATTTCGCCCTGGATCGGCTGCGCTCGAGCCAGCCGGTCCGCGTCGGGCAAGACGACCGGTTCACGATCGTGGTCGGTCTGGACGGCAGCGCCGATCTCGTCCGGGGGACGCAGCGCATCCGGCTCGACTTCGGCCAGACCCTGCTGCTGCCGGCGGCCGTGGGACCCTGTGACGTTGTCCCGCGGGGTGAGGCGACGATCCTCAGTTGTGTGGTCCCGTAGTCCGCGGGCGGCCTGGGGCCGCACGTCGGGAGCGGGACGGAGCGGAGCCTCCGCCAGGATCGAGAGCGATTCAGAAGAGGGAGTACACTCAGGAACAGCCGATCGCGGGCGGCCTCAAAGGCCGCGGGAGCAACGCCCCGGGTGCAACCCGGGGTCCCCAGGACACACCCGATCCCCCGCGGCCCGAAGGGCCGCCGGAGACCGCTCCGGCCCCCGTTCCGGGTGCAGGAAGGGGACAGGGTCTGACCGAGTCCCGGGGTTTCACCCCGGGTTGGCTTCCTACGGCCCTGCGGGCCGCCGCAGACCATCCCCGGCACCGGCCGCGTGCGCGACCCAATCGCGAGGCGCTCGAGGCGCGAAGTCGCAGGAGACGAAGGTGGACCAGGACGTACCGAGCCGAGCCCAGGGTTCGGCCTACCGGCTCTATCCCGGGCTGCGACTCCTCGCGGCCCTGCGGCTGGCGTTCGACCCGAGGAAGCTGGTGCTGGCGGCCCTGGGCCTGATCCTGCTCCATCTTGGCTGGTGGGGACTGGACCTGGCCTTGCCGGCGTCGCCCGCGGTCACGCCCGCGGTCCTCGACCTGGCCCAGCCCGCGGCATCGACGCAGGGGACCCTCTGGCCGCGCGAGGGCGTCTCGGCCTTGACTTCCCGGCTGGCCCAGCCCGTCCGGCTCTTGACGACTCCGCTGGGGGCTCTGCTCGATCCGGCCAGTGGCTGGGGGACGATGGGGCATGCCCTGCTGGCCTTGATCTGGTTGATGATCGTCTGGGGGATCTGCGGCGGAGCCCTCGCCCGGCTCGCCGTGGTCCAGCTGGCGGCGACGCCACCGTGCGGGCTCGTGGCAAGTCTTCGATTCGCGCTGCGATCCGCAGGCCCCCTGATCGGCGCGCCGCTCTGCCCCCTGCTGGCGCTGGGAGTCTGCGCCCTGACCGGAGTGGCCTTCGGGCTGCTGTACTGGCTGCCGGCCGTCGGGCCGGCCCTGGCCGGGGCCGGGCTCATCCTGCCGCTGCTGGCCGGGCTGGTCATGGCGCTCTTGGTTGCCGGACTGGTCGCGGGTTGGCCCTTGCTGCACGCCGCGATGGCCGCAGGGGCCGAGGACGCGCTCGATGCGCTGAGCCGAACCTTCAGCTATCTCAACCAGCGCCTCGGCCTGTTCCTCGCCGGCCTGGTCCTGGCCTGGCTCGCCGGGATCGCGGGATTCTTGGTCGTGGAGCTCCTGGCTGAAGGGGTGATCGCGCTGACTCAGTGGAGCGTCTCCCTGTCGGCACCCGGCGCGCTGACGGCCGAGTTGTTCGTCGAGGGGGACTCGCCGACCCATCCGATCGCCGCGGCGACCCATCGATTCTGGCTGAGTGCCGTGCGCCTGCTGGCCGCCGGCTGGACCTTCAGCTTCTTCTGGACCGCCGCGGCCGGCCTGTACCTCTGGCTGCGGCACGAGGTCGACGGGACGCCCTGGACCGACGTCGACTTGCCAGGAGTCAGCCCGGCAGCCGGCTCAGACCGAGCTGGACCCTCCTGACCCGCCCTGGCAGCAACCTGCACCCGATGCGGAATCACCCGCGACCGAGCGAGTCCCAAGCGCTGCGGAAAGCAGCCGTCATGCCGCCCGGCGGCACCTCGACCGATGAAACGGGAGACAGGGGAGGGACGGCGGGATGGCGCCCCCGCGGCGTTCCGAGGCCCAGTGGGTTTGGTGCCGGAGAGCCCGTGGAAGGAGCCTGTAGACCGGGGAAAAGGGGACGAGTCGACGCGGGCGGGAAAAGGGGACGCAGCGTAACCCATAAAGGAAGAAGGTGGTATCCGGCGGTCCGGTGCGCGCGATCGCCTTCCCCCAAGCTGATGCCGGCCGGCCGGATACCATCCCGTTGAACTGACCCGCTTCGCGGTGGGCCTTCACCCGTTGGGATTTCAATCGCCCCGCGCATCCCTCCGGCGGCTCTCGGCCGGCCCTGATCGCTGCCACCATCGGTCCGACGCCGACCGAGGCGGACGTCGCCAGTCACATCGCGCAGACGGTGGCCTCCGACCCGGAGGCGGGATGGATCTTCGTCGTGGACAAATGGAACATCCAGAGCTCGGAGACGCTGGTGCGTGGGGTGGAGAAGGTCTGTGGGATCGAGGAGCCGTTGGGGAAGCAGGATGTGCGTGCAGTGCTCAAGACCGTGGCGAGCCGCCAGGCGTTCTTGTCCCAGAACAGCCACCGGATTCGCTTCGTGTACACGCCCAAGCACAGCTCGTGGCTGAATCAGATCGAGACGATCTTCGGGGTGATCTTGCGGAACGTGAATCACCGGGAGTCGTTCAGATCGGTTAATTAAATGAATAATAATTCTGTGAACATGACTACATCTTTAATTTGTATATTTGATTATATATTAAAATTACATACACAGGTCGTCCGCTGCGGGTCCAGCCAGCGGTGTGAAACCAGGCAAGCGAGCAAGGACGGGAAGATCATTGGGTTCAGGCACAACCAATCGAGAGTTGTCGGTCTAGCAAACCCCATTCTGACGGGAGAACGCCGTCTTGGCTCATCCTTTTTGGTTGCGGCTCTGCCGCGTCAGGACAGGAGCGAAGAATGGGGTGTCGCCGCAGCCGGATCGCAGGGGGAATCAGGCCCGGAGGGTGCTGATTGCTGGGCTGGGCGGATCGCGCGAGCGCCCACCAGCCGGAAGGAGAATTGCCAGCCGGCGGCGGGCGCCCACCGAGGTGAAAAGAAACGAATGAGGGCGTCGCCTGTCGGACGTTGACGCCAGGAAGTCAACGGCTACTGCCGACCGATGCGAAAAGAAATTCGGAAAGAATCACATCGCGATCTGCGGAAAATAGGGTCTCACCGCCAGAGGCGGTGGATTTGTTCTTGATCAAGTGCTGCCGCTCGCCTTAATTTAGGATGCGCCACATCCAGGACGACGTCCCGGACGGCCCTTCCGCCAAGAGGAACGATCATGCGAAGCGCCGCACCGCCGCTGCTGGGGGCTCTGATTGGCTGCGGGTATGTCTCGCAGTTCCATCTGGAGGCCTGGTCGCACGTGCCGAATTCCCGGCTGGTCGCGCTCTGCGACATGGATCGCCAACGGCTGGAGCAGGCCAGCGTCCAGGTCCCGGAGGCGCGGTGCTACACCGAGGCGGCCAAGCTGTTCGACGAGGAGGAGGTGCTCGACTTCGTCGAGATTTGCACGCAGCCGGAGTCGCATTGCGAGCTGGTGGAACTGGCGGCCCGACACGGCGCCCATGTCCTCTGCCAGAAGCCGGCGGCCCTGGTGCGGTCGGATTTCCGCTCGATGATCGAGGCGTGCATCACGGCCGGGGTTCGGCTGATGATCCACGAGAACTGGCGGTTCCGCCCCTGGTTTCGCGCCTTCCGCGCGGAGATCGACTCGGGCCTGATCGGCCGGCCGATCCGCCTGCGGATGGCGCACTACGACACGCGGGCGCTGCGCCCGGACGGCTTCGCGCAGCAACCCTATCTGGCCACGATGCCCAAGCTGATCCTGATGGACACCGGCTGCCACCTTGTGGACACCGCTCGCTACCTGATCGGCGAGATCCAGACGGTTTCGGCGACGATCGGGCGATTCGGCCGACGGGGAGTGGGGGAGGATGTCGCCATGCTGGCCGTCTACTTTGCCGGTGGTGCCCTGGGCTGGCTCGACCTGAGCTGGTGCGCCGCCTCCGAGCAGTCGCGACCGGAATGGGCGCTCTTCCCCACGGTGGTCGAGGGAACTGATGGAACCCTGCGACTTCTGGCCGACGGCTCGCTGGAATGGAGCAGCCCGACCGGGCGGCGCGAGCGCAAGCCGGTCGCGCTGCCCCCCGAGGACAAGGTCTATCTCCAAGGGTTCATCGCCACTCAGCGCCATTTTATCGACGGTCTGCTCTCCGGCGCCGAGCACGAGACCCGAGCCTCGGACAACCTCAAGACCATGGACGTCATCTGGGCCGCCTACCGCTCCGCTGAAGAGGGACGCACCTGGTTGGTCTGAGAGGCGATGCCAAGCTTGACGCGATTGGCCGTTCCAAGGCCTGAAGCGCCCGCTTGCCGACGGAGCCCGCACGCGTTACCATGAGAAGATGAATCGCACGCGCACGCGTGATCCGCACCCGTAGCTCAACTGGATAGAGCATCGGTCTACGGAACCGAAGGTTACAGGTTCGAATCCTGTCGGGTGTATTGACATCAGGAGGCATCAGGACACATCTCGAAGCCTCAAGAGCCCTATTTCCCAGGGGTTGCGTCCATCAACGCCGCATCATCCCATCCCGCCATCACATCAGGAGGCATCGGCAAGCATCACGAAGCATCCCCCGCGCGCTACCGAAAGCGCTACCGGAGGCGCTACCCGTTGACCCCGATCTGGCCCTGGTCCAGGCCGCCTGGGATCGGCTACCCGGTGCCGTCAAGGCCGGTATCGTGGCGATGGTCCAGGCCGCCGCGAAGTGAGTCCATGCCCCGGCAGGGGGATCGGGAGAATCCGCCCCTCCCTCGGGGATGCATCCATCGACCCGGCCAAACGATGCCGAAAAGCGGCGCGGTGGGGCATCCAGACCACGCGCCTCGCGCACGCGCGGGTGTCGGGGGAGGGGACGGCGACGGTGGACGACGGCCACGTGACCACGCGCCTCGCGCACGCGCGCGGGTGTCGGGTGTGTCGGGTCGAGAGCATGCCTGTTCACCAGGTTGCACCGATTGTTGCGGCAAAACCCTGACCCGCCGAGCCCCTGGACGCCCGCTGCGAGGCGATCGCCCTCGGGGACGACAGAACCCTACTCGGGCCGCTGGCCCGGCCGGTTCTGAACCAACGCCTTCTCGATGCGATCCAACGAATCGGCGTGCTGTTTGTCCCGGGTCTTGAAGTCCGCCTTCGATTCCGCGAGCGACTGTTTCATGTCCGTTTTGAACTCCGCGAGCGATTCCGTCATCGCGTCGACGGAGGTCACGATCCGACCCGCCTGGTAGGCGGCAGAGCCGAACGACGTCGCTGCAAAGACGACGGCCGCCCCGATGATCTTCAGAGAGAGGTCGATCTTGCCGAGATGGACTTCGAACTGTTGGATTGCCGTTTTGGCTCATGTCGGGAAATTTGGTGGTGCGTTGCAAACGCTCGACAATGCTGGAGTGGCCTGTCGTGTGATGACGATGTCGCCGTGTAGCGCGGGGTGTAGCCAATGGTCCACAATCCTGGAGTCGTCAGCGGCTCCCGAGCTCCCGAGCCCGACGTCGCGAATGATTTCATGCAGGCGCCGACGTTTTTCCCTTTCCCGCCCGCCGATTGGCTACAATAGTCGTAGCGGATGGTCTGGGAATCGCGCGGGTGGGAGACGAGGGACCGCCCGGTTTTGACCTCATGTCGGCACTGCTGTTCGCCTACGGGACCTTGATGCCGGCCGATGCCGAGTCGGCGGTGCGGGCGGGGTGGAAGCCCGACGCGGTGCGCGGCCGGCTCTACGACCTCGGTCCCTTTCCGGCCCTGATCGACCTGGACGATCCGGCGGCGGGCTGGGTCGAAGGGTTTGTCCGGCCGGTCGAGCCCGACGAGCTGAGGGACCGGCTCGATCGCTGGGAAGACGTGGAGGGCGGACGGTACCGCCGCGTCGAGGCGAAGACCAGAAACAACAACCTCGTTTGGGTTTACGTCTACAACCGGCCCTTGCCCCCGCACGCCCGCGGCCCGTTGTCCCGCTGGGAGGGTCGGAGGCGGGCCCGGCTGGCCGCTCCGTCGGATTCCAATCAAGGAGACATCTGATGGCGAGCACTTCACGGCAGCGTGCGACCCGGGGTGGGAAGGCCAATGGGAGGCGGAACGGGCCCGCGACGGCCGCGGCGAGCCCGCCCGCGGTGGCGACCGTCGGCCAGTACCTGATCGACCGGCTGGCGGCCTTCGGCGTGGAGCACGTCTTTGGCGTGCCCGGCGACTACATCCTGAGCCTGTACAAGTTGATCGAGGAGAGCCCGATCAAGATCGTGGGCATGACGCGGGAGGACAACGCGGGCTTCGCCGCCGATGCCTATGCCCGGATCCACGGGCTGGGCTGTATCGCGGTCACCTATTGCGTCGGCGGGCTCAGCGCGTGCAACAGCATCGCGGGCGCCTATGCCGAGAAGTCGCCGGTGATCGTGCTGGCGGGCTCGCCGGGGCTGTCGGAGCGGGCGCGCAACCCGCTGTTGCATCACAAGGTCAAGGGCTTCGAGACCCAGTTCGAGGTCTTCGAGAAGATCACGGTCGCCTCGGCGGTGCTGGACAAGCCCGAGACGGCTCTGGGCGAGATCGACCGGGTGCTGGAGGCGGCCGTCCGCTACAAGCGGCCGGTCTATCTCGAGCTGCCGCGCGACCAGGTGCAGGCGCGGCAGGTCAAGCCGCATCGCCCGCCGGACGGTTTGCCTCCCAGCGATCCCGATGCCCTCCGCGAGGCGATCGAGGAGGCGGCCGCGCTGCTCTCCGCGGCCCGGCGGCCGGTCATCCTGGCCGACGTCGAGATCCACCGCTTCGGCCTCCAGGACGAGCTCTTGACCCTGGCCGAAGCGACCGGCATGCCGATCGCGACCACCATCCTGGGCAAGAGCGTGATCTCCGAGGCCCACCCGTTGTTCGCCGGGCTGTACGAGGGGGCCATGGGCCGCCCCGAGGTCACCGCGCTGGTGGAGTCGGCCGATTGCCTGCTGATGCTCGGCTGCTTCCTCACCGACATCAACCTGGGGATCTTCACCGCCAAGCTCGACCCGTCGAAATGCATTGACGCCACCAGCGAGAACCTGCGGATCCGCCACCATCATTATCGCGATGTCCGGCTCGATGACTTCATCCGGGGGTTGATCGACCGCCGGCTGAGCGTCGCCCGGACGCCGGTGCCCCGGCGATCCAACCCCTTCGTCGAGGAGTCGCACGGGCGACCCGACACACCGGTCAGTTCCCGCCACCTCTTCGGGCGGCTCAACCGGGTCCTGGCCCAGGCCGCCGACATGACGGTCATCGCCGACATCGGCGATTCGCTCTTCGGAGCGGCCGACCTGGAGATGCACCGCCGCACCGAGTTCCTTAGCCCGGCCTACTATACCTCGATGGGCTTCGGCGTCCCCGCGGCCGTCGGCGCCAGCATGGCCAATCCCCAGGCCCGCCTTCTGGTCATCGTGGGGGACGGCGCCTTCCAGATGACCGGCACGGAGCTCTCGACGATCGCGCGATACGGCTTGAACCCCATCGTGGTTGTCCTGAACAACCATGGGTATACCACCGAACGCTTCCTCCTCGATGGGAGTTTCAACGACATCCAGGACTGGGCCTACCACAAGCTTCCCGAAGTGCTCGGCGCCGGATTGGGGCTGGAGGTCCGGACCCTCGCCCAGCTCGACGCCGGCCTCCGCGCCGCCATGGAGAACACGGCGAGCTTCAGCCTGCTCAACGTGCATCTGGATCCCTACGATCGCAGCCCGGCCCTGGAACGGTTGGCCAACCGGCTCTCCAAGTTCGTGACGAACGCGCAGTGATCAGGAGCCAGCAGTCGCAGGAAGATCGAGCGCCGATTTCCGCGGAGGGGAAACCGACTGACATTTCGCGAGCCACCCACGCCGCCGCCGGGATCACCGGTACTGGAACTCGACGCGGTAGCCACTCAACCAGGGGATCGGTGGGCAGTCGCGGTCGAGGGCGGCTTCGCGCAGGATCGGGTTGTGGCTGCGGCGGTCGAAGCGCACCCGCAACGTGCGGTCCGCCGCCGCCTCGATCGCTCCGCCGGTCTCCACGAACTTGCGATCCAGTTGCTTCGGCTTCGCCTAGGAGTTTGTCTGAGAATTTGCCTGGGATTCGGCATAGCCCCTGGGTTTCTGTGGGGCTTTGGCCTGTCGGCCTCGGCCCCGCCCTCGGCGCGCACTGTCCC
>JAJPJC010000052.1 GCA_021324445.1 Isosphaeraceae bacterium | reverse complement strand
GGGACAGTGCGCGCCGAGGGCGGGGCCGAGGCCGACAGGCCAAAGCCCCACAGAAACCCAGGGGCTATGCCGAATCCCAGGCAAATTCTCAGACAAACTCCTAGGCGCGTTTGCCATGATCCCGCCTCAGTCCTTGGCCAGCCGCGACTCCTCCAGGTCCAGGTCTCGCTCCACGCGGCGCAGCGCCTCGTCGCCGATCACGTCGCGGTCGCGCAGGTCGATGATGGCCTGCCGTTCCGCTTTCAGGAGCAGGAGTCGGAGCCTCGAGAAGGCCAGGAAGTCACCCTCACCGCCGGCTTCGTTCGGCGGATCGAGCTGGGCACGGTAGCGGTCGACTCGCTTATCATACATGGTGTGTAGAAGCTCAACGGTCCCCGCCGGCACCCAGGGTTCGGCCGCGACTTGGTCCAGGAGTTCGAGCGCCGCTCGGGCCGCGGCCAGGCGGGCTTCGGACTCCTCGCGCTCGGAACGCCCTTCGTCTTGCGGTCCCAGCCATCGGATCAGCACGGGCAGTCCCAGACCCTGGAGCACCAGCGTGCTCAAGATCACCGCGAACGCCAGGAAGATGACCAAGTCGCGGTGTGGGAAGGGCACACCACCGGAGGTGGTCGGGGGCAGTGCCAGAGCAGTCGCCAGCGTGTCGATCCCACGGATGCCGGCCCAGGCCACCACCGTGACCGCCTGCCAAGGCAGGGGAGGCTCACGCCGCCGGCCCGCCGGGCTGACCATGCGCTTCAGGTACGCCTCTGCGAAGACCCAGGCAATCCTCGTCAGGATGGCCGTCAGGCTGACCAGCGCCGCGTAACCGAGCAGTGCGGGGACTGAGTACCCGGTCAAGTGCTGACAAACGGCCACCAGTTCGAGGCCGATCAGGAGGAACGCGAGGCCGTTCAGCAGGAACTCGATCATCCGCCAGAACGGCACCCCGAGCATCCGCGAGTCGGCGGGGAAGGCCTCGGCAATATGCCGGCCGACGTACAGACCGGCCGCCACCACCGCAAGGACTCCCGACGCGCCCACAGCCTCCGCGGTCAGATAGGCCACAAACGGGATCAGCAACGACACGGTGACCTCCACCGGCGGATCGTTCAGGCGACGTCGGACGCCGACCGCCAGCACGCCGACCGCCAGGCCGATCGCCAGCCCACCCGCGACGGCCCAGGGGAAGCGGAGCAAGGCCCGTCCCGGTAAGAACTCGCCCGTCATGACGGCCGCAACCGCCATCTGGTAAGCCACCAGGGCCGTGGCGTCGTTGACCAGGCTCTCACCTTCCAGGACGGTGATGACCCGGCGCGGGATACGGAGCCGCGCGGTGATGGCCGCGACCGCGACAGCATCGGGCGGGGCGACGATGGTGCCCAGGACCAGGGCCACGGGCCAGGTCATCCCCTCGATGACCTCGCGCCCGACCGCCGCGACGGCGAGGGCGGTGGCGAGCACCAAACCGACGGCGAGCAGGCTGATTGGCCGCAGGTTGGACCGGAAATCACGCCAGGGCGTATAGACAGCCTCGGTGTAGATCAGGGGCGGTATGAACAGCAGGAAGATGGCGCCGGGTGATAAGGTGATCCGAGGAAGTCCGGGCACCAATCCGAGAGCCAAGCCGCCCATGACCATCAGGATCGGGTAGGCCACCTTCAGGCGCCGGGCCAATGTGGCCAAGGCGGCCACCGCGGCCAGGAGGACCAGGATCCCTTCGACCTGCTGCATGGCCTGGCTCGTCATTCGTGCAAGCTGAGATCGTCCGAAGGGGCGCCGATCACCCCTCACCCGGCGCGTTGAATGTACCGGACCGTGGGAATGGCGAGTAGCCTGCGGTCACCGGGATTATTGGTGGCTCTTGAAGGCGGTGGGGAACGGGGGCGTCCCCGTGCTTCAGAACCGGAAAATCACGTCCATCCCCAGCGTCAACTGGTGTGATTTCGTGCCGTTGTCGAACGGGTGGCAGAACTGTGACCAATCGAAGCGGACTTCCGGGCGGACCAGGATGTACGGTTTGGGCCTGATGACCAGTCCCAGCGTCACCTCGTAGAAATTGCCCGGGAACCCCGTCCGCGACCCCGCAACATCGCGGAACCACTCGGAGCGCCAGACTCCGGTCAACTCCTCGTTGAAACTGTAGAGGAACCAATTCCCGAAGCCGTACCAGTCGTCGGAACGGGGTGCGCCGTTAAGCCCGCCGGAGGCCAGCCCGGGTATCGAGCGTTCCCAGCCCTGGTCGGTCTCGATGGTCTGGACCAGCTTCTCCGTCCACTTGCGCGAGAAAACCCATGTCAACAGGATCCGGTCGTTCCGCTTATAGCCGGGGTTGGGCAGGCCGGCCAGCGACGGGATGTTGACGTAGCCGGTGGGGTAGATCTCCTGGTTGGCGCCCAGGAACCGCGGGAACTGGTTCGGCCCCCAGATCCCGGTCAACGCGAAGTGGTCCCGGCCATCCTTCGAGTCCCAGGTCAAGCCGCCGATGTACCCCCAGATGTAATGCTGATCGATCCAGCGATCCCAGCCGTTGATCGTCCCGTTGAAAAGCTTGACGCGGTCGCTGAGATGGAGCCTGCTCAGCATCCCGAAGTGGGTGAATGGTTGACCATAATTGAACATATAGCTTGTCGAAAGAAGTGGACGCGAGACCGCCGGCACCCCCTCGAAGCCGGCGATGGTGTACCATCGCCCCCCGATGATATCGAGCCCTTTCGGGGTCAGGATCGGCAGATGGACCGAGGTATAGAACTGGGCGGGGTCGAAACCCGGGAACGAGTTCAAGGGCCAGGCCGAGTTGAAGAGGGCCTGCATGTGATTGAACTGCCAGTCGTTGCCGAACAGGAGGTCGGCGCGGAATCCGAAGTTGACGGAGTCGGTCTGCTGGAGCGGACGTGCCAGGGCCAGGTAATACTGGTTGCCCATCCACTGGTTGGCCAGGTGGTTGGGATTGACGCCGAAGTTCTCGGCATCGGTTCGGCCGCCCGGATTGCCCGTGAAGCTGTTCTCGATCAATCCGTACACCTTGAACGGACTGTCCTCCAATCCCAGGAATCGCTCGAGGAGTCGCGACCGCTTCTCTCGAGGAGTGGCTTCGCGGACTTCTCGGACGGCGCCGCTGACGGAAGGGACGGGGAAGTTTGACCGGGCCGCGGCGGCCCTTGAAAGCCAGTTCCTAAGGTCCGTGTCCGTTGCCAACTCACTGAAAGATGGGGGGCTTGCGGAAGTCGGTCGCCCTTCATCGGTATCACTCGCCTGGGTGAGGGGTGCCGCGACATCCGCCGCCGGCGCTACCGTCGGTCCGGGAGTGGGAAGGCCGGTTGCCGGACGACCTCGCTCGGGGCGTCCAGCCGCGCGGCCCTCGGGTTTCTGGGCCGGACGAGCGGCGTGGACATCTCGCGACCGCGCTCGGGGCGTCCAGCCGCGCGGCCCTCGGGTTTCTGGGCCGGACGAGCGGCGTGGACATCTCGCGACCTCGTCGGCTCGCCAGCTGCCTCTTGTCCGGGAACGTCGGGCTCGACGCCGACGACAACCGCGCAGGTAAGGAGTCCGCCTGCGAATCGGGCGACTAGGGATTGGAGCTCTCCTCGGCGCAATGGTCAATTCCGTGCCGACAGGCTTCCAGGGGTGATGGGGTCCGACCGGAGGATGAGAACGCGGACAGCGATTGATCAGAAGAACATCGCGAAACGCAACCACGCGTGTTGTCTTGCGAGACCGGCGTAGGACCGGTGATGGGGATGGCGCGGTTGAAACCGGTCCAGACCCAATCGACGCTAAAACGTGTATACTTGTTTGGCCACCAGTTCACCCCGAGCTGCACGTTGTAGTTCTGGGTTGCCGAGCGGGCTGCGTCGACGAACCCGCGGGTGATGTCGGCGGAGCCGGCGTTAAACTGGGACCACTGCGCCGCGATCTGCCACGCACCGGGTCCCCAGAGGCCGCGCGGCGGATAGAACGGCCGGAGCGGCTCGATAGTGGAATACGCCTGGAAGCCGTTGCCGGCGAAATCACGCTTGCCGGTCAACCAGTACGACGCGTTGATGTAATAGGTGTTCTGGACCGATCGTCCGATCCGGGGGCCGTCGGTGAGTTCGCGGCTGAAGTACATCCACTCGCCGAGGACTGTGAACCGGCCGAACCAGTAGAGGTGCGGGGCCACCCGGGTGCGATTGCCGTACGCGCTGACGTTCGAGTTGTAGACGTAGAACGGGACGCCGACCGAGGTGACGAAGGACGGGTTGGTCGTCGCCTCGCCGTTGTTCGTGAAGGCGATCGACGTCTGATCCAGGGCGTACTGTTGCCATCCCGTCGAGACGCCGGCGCCGCCGCCAAGCCCTTCCCAGATGGTCCCCGTCCAGCGGTCACCCCGGAACGGTGTGATGTCGAGCGCGCCGTTGAAATCCATGTTGCGCGAGAGGTTCCCGAAGAAGCTCGTGCCGCTGTTGTTCACGCCCGACCACCATTGCACGCGGCGGTCGAAGAGCATGCCCGAGAACATCACGCCGATCGGGCGCTTGGCGGCGAGCTGGAACATCGGCGAGTTGGAGATCACCGGCTCGAGCGCGGGGGAGAAGGCGGTATACTCGTAGACAGGCGGCGCCAGACCCTTGCCCGCGCGGATCGTCAGATAGTCGTTGATGTGCCACGACAGCCAGCAGTCGAGCAGATTGAACGTGCCGGGAGAGGCCTGGGTGCCGACCTGGTAGGAGAAATCCTTCGTGATGTTGCCGTAGAGGAAGGAACGGGTGAAGGGGATGTTGAAGCCCTGCTCATTGGTGGGCATGCCCTGTAGATCGAAGAACGTCCCATCGACGGTGATCTGGTTGGTGAAATTCAGCGTGAACTCGTCGTCGGGCGTGGAGATGCTGAAGTAGCCGCCGCCGCCCAGCGGGCCGGTGGCGTTGTGGTTGTACTTGTACAGCCCCCTCACGGGGTACCGGTCGGCGTCGGGCGGTTCGGGCACTTCCGGGCCGGCCGCCCCGGACTGGTAGATGCTCGGCAACCTTCTCAGTGCCCCGCCGGTGGGCTCCGAGGCGGAACCGGTCAGGCCGGGCGGACCCGGGACCGGGGGGAACGTGGACTGGGTCGCGCGCAAGGCGCTGACCTCCGAGCGGAGCTGTCGGACCTCCTCCCGCAGCCCGCGGTCCGCTTCACGCTCCTGACGCCCCGCCTCGACCTCGGCCCTCAGGCGCTTCCGCTCCTGGAGGAGTTCCTGGTTCGTGGCCGGGAGAGGCTCCGGGGCCTCCGGGAGGGACGAGGGTGGTGGGGAGGGCGGGGGGGGCGTCGGTTGCTGGGCGTAAGCACGGGCCCCGAGCGAGGTCGCGATCGCGACCGCCGCCGTCCCCAGCGGGGCGGAGAGTCCCCTCGGCGACCATCGTCTAAGGCATCTCGTTTCGCTCCGCTCCATGACCAGCCTCCTGCCGGCCACCCCGAGCCTGACCGGGTGAAAGGCTGGAGCCCCGGTCGAAGCCCGGCCGCGCGTGGCGGGTGTCCAGATCGAACACTAAAAGTCCGTGAGTAGTTGCAATTGGTAGAGCATTCCACTCTCGCCCGCGAAGTAGCCGTACAGAAGATTGTTCGCGGACGAGTGGTTGATTCGCTTGGCCTCGAATGTGACGCGAACATTTCGGTTGGAGAAAGCATACCAGTTCGCGCCTCCGCCATATTCGCTGCCGTCCCCGAACGGGCCGAAAACACCGGAGGTCCGGGCGAAGAGCTCGAACTTCTTCGGGATCAACGCATAGGAGAGCTGGGCGAGCCCGCCCGTGTCGAATATATTCATGTAAGCTTTTGGCACCGCGCCGCCCGTGGCCTTGAGTCCGTAGATCCACCGCCCGTAGTATTCGGTGCTCAGGCTGAAGCCCCGGTACTTGAACGCCAGGTCGTAGGAGAACAGGGCGACGTTGGCTTCCAGCAGCGTGACGCCCGGGGCCAGTGCGCCCGGTTGAAAGATGGGCGTGCCGTCGGAGAGGCGCAGGATCGTGTTTTCGGGGTTCGTTTGACCGAGTTGGAGGTTCGGCTCGCGTTGGGCCCGCTGGTAGGTCAGGCTGCTTCCCGTGCGGATCGCGAGCCGGTCGTGATATTCCTCGTCCGTGTAGCCCGGCCCGAACTTTCCGAGGGGCTCCCACCAGATATTCCCGGAGTAGGTCATGTTGTCGCTCACCCGGTTCGCGCCGTTGGAGGTGGAATTGAAGTCGTTGAATATCCCGGCATAGTAGAAGAAGCCTTCCAGGGGCTCGCCGGTGGCCCAGACGCCGGGGCTGATCGAAGGCCGGAAGAAGGTGTTCGCCATGGTCCGCTCGGCGCCCAGGGTGTAGCGGGCCGACTCGATCCATTCGCGCGTCCCCGGCACCTTGAAGTAGCCGGAGCTGAGGGCGAATGCCTGGCTGAACGAGTAGGTGATGAAGCCCTGAAACACGGTCACATTCGTGGTCGAGGTGGTGAAGACCGTAGCGTTGAATTGGAGCCGAGGCGAGAAGGCGAAGCCGCTGAAGCTGAACCATTGGCGGTTCAGCGCGAAGTAGCTCCGGTTGAAGATAGGTTGCACCAAGCCGGAGCTGTCCGTCCATGTGTCGACCGACCGGGAGAAGCCCGTGTAACGCAGTTGGGTCGTCACGTTCAGCTTGAGGGCGAACGGGGTCAGTTGCTTGTCGTTGGGCGCGACGAGCACGAACCCTTTATCGTAGAAGCCGGTGAGATATGGTCGCGCCAGCTCCGAGGGCTCGAGTTCGGGGATGGCGTCGTTACCGGCATCCAGCAGGCTGGAATATGGCGAAGGGGTATCGTCGAGCCCCCGGACGGCGGATTGCGATTCCAGCGGGACGGTGAACGCAGGTTCGGCTGGCGGGGCAGCGGAATCATCGGCCGGGACCCCCAGAGCGGCCGGACTGGGTAAAGGCGGCGTCGACGCGGCGTCTGTCTGCGCGGGCGTGACCCGAGGATCCGATGAAGCGGCGGATCGACCGCGGATCTGGCCGGCGAGCTTGCGGTTCTCCTCCGAAAGCTGCCGGATCTGTTCCGCCTGCTTGCTGACGACTGCCTCCAGGCGGCGAAATCGGTCCTCGATATCCTGAGGGGGATCGGCCTTCTTCGCAGGGATCGTCGCCGAAAGAGGAGATGCTGGTGGGGACGAACGGGAGTCGTCGGCTCCGGCCGAATCACGATTGGATATGAGCAAGTTGAAGGCCACGCACAGGGAGAGGACCCACACCGTCCGGGCTGCCCGCAGTCCTCGCGATGACGCGCTGGACATCACTTTGACAGCCCCTTATGATACTCGCCCTGGAAGACCCCTGGTTAATCGGGGAAAGAAAGGTAATGATCCGAGCCTTGACTGGACCCTGAGGGCTCGCAGTCAAGTCATCGATCTTGAGATTTCACTGACATGCATGATTGGATGATATTAGGCTGGTTATCTGCTGGATGGTGAGCGCGGTCTGCGCGAGGAGTCGTGGAAGACATAGATGTGGTCTTTATCGGCCGAGTTTTCCTCGTAGATCAGCTTTTCCGGCTTGAGCTGTCGTGATTCCTGACGCCGTGATCTGCTCTAAGCGTCGATTCTCGAATCGATCATCTGCGACTCGCGTCGCGGTCGTGTCACAGGGAGGAGGAACGGCCTCCGTAAGTCATTACGGGGCAGCAAGATCCGCCACGGCAGCCTGCCAGAAGGAACCCGTTGTGCCACTTGGAGTTGGCGTGGTCATTCAATTCCCCTGGCACGCCACCCGTGTTGCCACCCAGGGTGATCGGTATGTCGACCTCATTCACCGCGAACCAAGCGGAGCGGGTGGGTAACTTCTGGGCCCTCGGGAAGGTCGCCTTTCGAGGGATCGGGCAGGTGATGTTCCAGGCGCATGCGGGCACGGGAGTACTCTTCCTCGCGGGGATTGCCGTCGCCTCGCCACTCATGGCCGCCGGCGCCGCGGTCGGGTAACTGTTAAGTCGTGTCTTGCGCGTACGATCATCGTAGCCGCGTTGGATTGGCGGTGGAAGGGCGGGCGAGTGGGTCTGAGGGACGGACAGGGTGCCCTGGCCAGGGCGGGCTGCTGGTGCCGAGCGGCTAGCTGGTGTCCGGTGTCGGAGCTCAGGGAAGGGGGAGACGCTCGCCGCGGAGCTTGGCGCGGACCACTTCGATCCCATACTGGATGAACCGCACCTGGTTCTTCATGCCAGTGACGATGATGCTCTTGAGCCGGGCGAACGCTGCTGCACTCCAGTCCGCTCGGTGCGTGCCGCCGTCGCTGCGGGCCGCCGCCAAGCTGCGGATGTCCCGCTCCGTGCCGTTGTTGTCCGCCGGTACCGCCGGGTCGTCCAGGAAGGTGAACAACTCGTCGCAGGGTTTGTACAGCCGCTTCCAAATCCGCACACAGTCGGGATGACTCGACTGGGTTTTCAGCAGCACGTCATCGAAACGAACGATCAGCCGCTGGTAGGCTGGGAAGAACGCTTTGGGGCCGAGCTTCTCCCGATCCTTGCCCAGTTGGATCGCGTCCTGAAACAGCTCGATGAGCGGCTGAATGAACGCCCGCACCGATTGCCAGGGGAGTTGCTCACGGAGCTTGGCCCGCTCGCGGAGCAGGTGGACCAGGCAGCGTTGCTTGGCGCCATCCAGGCCGTTGTAGACCGCGTAGAAATCGCTGACCAGGGTGCGGGCAAACGAGGCCCCCAGGGTCCGGATGAGGACATCCCGGCTGCGGTGGCGGTCGATGAGGAACAACGCCAAGCGGGGATCGCGGAAGCACCAGGCCCAGGCGGGCTGGCCGTTGATCCGCCAGCCGGTCTCGTCTCCCTGGACCACGGGGGATTGACGCAGCAGATCCAGGAGTTCGTCGACCACTGGGGCGAACAGTTGGCCGCCCCAGCGCAGGTGACCGAGCAGGCCGGCCCGGCTGATCGTCAGACCGAAGAAGTCGTGGAGCAGATCCTGGGTCTTGCCCAAGGAGATGCCGAGGTGGGCCCGGCCGTAGCAGGTCAGCAAGCGGGCGCGCGGGCCGCTGTGCGCGCCGGGCAGTTCCAGGTCGCCGCGGCCTTGGCAGGTCCGCTGACAGCACCGGCAACGGTAGACGTACCGGCGGTAGCGATGCCACTCGATCTTGGGCTCGGGAAGATCGGCCATGACGTGGTCGTCGTACTGGCCGGTGGGTTCGAGATCACTGGCCCCGCAATGAGAACACTGCTTGGGGTGGACATCGTGTTCGATGAAGACGGTGCCGGGTGGGGGCTCAGGCCGAAAGCAGCCGGGATGCTGGCGGTGTTCTGGCGCCGGCGGTCGGTGCGGGGGGTTTTGGGATCGTCGCGGCGGTGGGCGGGCCGTCGGCCGCGCTGACGGATGTTCTGCAGTTGGTGCTCGACCTGAGCCAGCCGACGGCGCAGGTCCGCGTGCTCCGCCTCCACGTCGGCGATCCGCTGCTCCAGGGAGGCGACCAGGGCCAAGAGGGTGGCTTGGGCCTCGGGTGGGATCGTGTTCCAGAGCGGTGCGGGGATCGGCGGTGGAGGAACCATACCCTCCATTACGAAGCTTCTGTACAGAGAGTTCGGCCTTCGGATGGCTCCGGTCGCCCGAAATTCCCGAGCACCAAGAGAGGAACCGCTTAACAGTTACATCGGGCAGTGCCGATCGCGTCGACCGGTCGATCTCGCACTGCGACCAGGGTTGCCTGTCTCAGACTCTTCTCGACAGGTCCGGCCACGGACGGCGCAGAGAAGGGTGAACCCGACTCGAGGGATATCCCATGCCGCTCGACCCGAAACGCGTGCAGACCGCGTTCCTGGCAGCCGTGGACCATCACGACCCCGCGGCCCGCGCCGCGATCCTGGACCGCGAGTGCTCGGCCGATGGCGAGTTGCGGCAGCGGGTCGAGGCGATGCTGAAGGCCCACGACCAGTTCGACACTTTGTTCAATGAGCCGCTCTCCGACTTCCGGCGGGCCATGACACCCTTGACGGGAACCGAAGTGGAACGCCACGACTACACCGTGGCGGCACCGCGCGCCGACGTCACGGCCGATCTCACCTCACTGTCGGACGATGCGACGATCGCCAGCGGGACGGGCGACCCGGGGCGTGCCGCGGCGACTGCCGAGGGTCCCGACACCGGTATCGGTCCCTACAAGCTGCTCCGGAGGATCGGCGAGGGGGGCATGGGCGTGGTCTACATGGCCGAGCAGGAGCAGCCCGTCCGCAGGCGGGTCGCCCTGAAGATCATCAAGCCGGGCCTGGATTCCGAGCAGGTGATCGGCCGGTTCCGGGCCGAGCAGCAGGCCCTGGCGATGATGGACCACCCCAGCATCGCCCGCGTCTACGACGCCGGCACGACCGACAGCGGCCGCCCCTTTTTCGTCATGGAGCTGGTCCATGGCATCCCGATCACCGAGTATTGCGATTAGGTCCGACTCACGCCCCGCGAGCGCCTCGAACTCTTCATCGAGGTCTGCCAGGCGATCCAGCATGCACATCAGAAGGGGATTATCCACCGGGACATCAAGCCGTCGAACATCCTGGTCACGCTCTACGACGGCCAGGCCGTGCCCAAGGTGATCGACTTCGGCGTCGCCAAGGCAACCGACCAGCGGATCACCGAGCAGACGATGATGACCCAGTACGGGGTGATCGTCGGTACGCTGGAATACATGAGCCCGGAGCAGGCCGCGTTCAGCGCCCTGGGTGTCGACACCCGGAGCGACATCTACGCCCTGGGCGTCGTGCTCTACGAGCTGCTCACCGGCAGCACGCCCCTGGAGCGGGAGCGGCTCCAGGGCGCCAGCTATGCCGAGATCCTCGAGTGGATCAAGGAGAGGGAGCCCCCCAGGCCCTCGACCCGGCTGTTCGCCTCCGGCGAGCGCCTGGAGATCCTCTCGGGTCAGCGGAGCACGGAGCCGGCGCGGCTGACAAAGCTGATGCGGGGCGAGCTGGACTGGATCGTGATGAGGGCGCTGGAGAAAGACCGCACCCGGCGTTACGAGACGGCCAGCAGCTTCGCCCGCGACGTCCGACACTTCCTCGATGGCGACCCGGTCGAGGCCTGTCCACCTTCGGCCGCGTACCGGCTCCGAAAATTGGCCCGCAAGCACCGCGCCGCGCTGGTGACCGCCGCGGGGTTCGCGGCGCTGCTGGTCGTGGGGGCGGCGGTGAGCACCTGGCAGGCAATTGCGGCCAGACGGGCCGAGGTCCGGGCCACGTTCGAGGCCCGGGCGGCCCTCGATGCCAAGGCCAAGGCAACGGCCGAGAGCCAGAAGGCCAGGCACTCCGCGGCGCAGGCCGAGGCGGTGCTGAGTTTCTTCCAGGACCAGCTCCTGGCCGCCGCGCGGCCCGAGGGCCAGGAAGGCGGACTGGGCAAGGACGTGACCCTCCGCCAGGCGGTGGACGCCGCCGAGCCGAAGATCGCCGCCGCCTTCTCTGACCAGCCTGGCGCCGAGGCCGCCATCCGACACACCCTGGGCAGCAGCTACAGCTTTCTGGGCCAGCCCACGCTGGCGATGCGACAGCTCCAGCGCGCCTTCGAACTCAGGACAGTCCGGCTCGGACCCGACCACCCCGACACCCTCACCACCCAGAACATGCTCGCCCTGGCTTACCAGGCCGCCGGCCGGTTGGACAGGGCCATCCCCCTGTTCGAACAGACCCTCGCCGCGCGCACCGCCAGGCTCGGCGCCAACCACCCCGATACCCTCACCACCCAGAACGACCTCGCCATGGCCTACCGGGAGGCCGGCCGGTGGGACCAGGCCATCCCGCTGTTCGAGCGGACGCTGGCAGCCCAGAAGGCCAGGCTCGGCGTCGACCATCCGTACACGCTCCTGACCCAGAACAACCTCGCCCCGGCTTACCAGGCTGTCGGCCAGATCGACCGGGCGATCGCACTCCTTCAAGAGACGCTGGCGGGCCGCACGGCCAAGCTCGGCGCCGACCATCCCAGTACCTTTTCGACCCAGAACAACCTCGCCTCGGCCTACCAGGCCGCGGGCCAGGTCGACCGGGCGATCACCGTGTTCCAGCGGACGCTGGCGGGCCGCACGGCCAGGCTGGGCGTCGACCACCCCAGCACTCTCACCACGCGCCACGATCTGGCGTGCGCCTACCAGGGGCGGGGCGACTCCGCCGGGGCCGAGGCCATGCTCCGCGACGTCCTGGCCGCGCGGCAGAAGAAGCTCGGCGGCCAGCATCCGGAGGTCGGCCGCACCCTCGCCGCACTGGGCCAGAGCTTGCTGAAGCAGGGGCGATGGTCCCAGTCCGAGGCGACGCTCCGCGAGGGCCTGGCGATCCTGGAGGCGAAACGGCCCGACGCGTGGTTGCGATCCGACACCCAAGTCTGGCTCGGTGCCAGCCTGCTCGCCCAGAAGAAATACACCGAGGCCGAGCCCATGCTCCTGGCCGGCTATGAGGGTCTGAAGGCGCGCGAAGCGAGAATCCCGGTGCCGAGCCGGTACCGCCTGGCCGAGGCCGGCGAGCGGCTCGTGCAGCTCTACGAAGCCTGGGATCAGCAGGAGAAAGCGCGCGAATGGCGGCAAAAAATGACACCCGCCGCCCAGGCGAAAACGAAACCCAGAGATGGCCCGATCCGATTCTTCTGGTCTGCCTTCGCGTCGCGGGCCGCCTCCCTGGCCAGGTCCTTGCCCGCGAGCAGGGCATCGAGCTCCTTGCGCAGCGTGGTCTTGATCGCCCGGTTGAAGCCGACGTGCACCGACTGGACGAGTCCCTTCTTGTCGATCAGCACGAGCAGGGGGATGGCCTCGGCGTGATAGGCGTTGCCGGCCGCGCCCTCGGCGTCGAGCGCGACGGTCATCGCCGGCTTCTTCTCCTTGAGGAACTTGTGGATCTGAGCGGGTTTCTCCTGCTCGTTGACCGCGTGGAAGACGACGCCTTTGTCCTTGTAGGCCGGGGCCACCTCGGCCAGCAGGGGCAGTTCCTGGACGCAGGGCCCGCACCAGGTCGCCCAGAAGTCGAGCATCACGACGTGTGCGCCGCGGTGGTCCTTGAGCCGGAGTTCGCCGTGATCGAGCAGCTTCAGCTTCACATCGGGTGCCGGCTTACCGACGAGCGGTGAAGCGGGAGCCTGGGCGCCGCCGCCGAGCCCCGCCAGGAAGCTGTCCACCTTCTGGGCCCCCTTGGGCGGCTCGAACGCAAAACTCTTCTCGTCGACGCTCTGGTCGATCCGCCAATCCTTGAAGTCCTGGGTCAGGTCCAGCTTCTGATTCTTGAACTGCTGAGCAAGGGGCGAATTGGCCAGGCCCTTGGTGAGGTCCACGACGATCCGGCGAATGAGCGGTTCGCCGCTGGCGGCGATCCACATCTCCCAATCGAACTGGTCCTGGGTGAACTTCAGGTGATGCGTCTTGACGCCGTCGAGCGTCTCCTGACCAGCATTGGTGGCGGTCTTGACGCCCTCCATGAGCTTCGCATAGGGGTCGTCGGCGCAGAGTTCGCCGATCATGAGGCCCTGGAGGATGCCCTGCACGATCGGGTCATTCCCCAGGCCCTCAACCGAATCGGGCGCCTCGCCTTCGGTGTATTTCTGGAGGGGAGTAATCGAGACGCACAGCGTCTTGCCGTCGCTGACCACGTCGATCCCGGCGGGACCACCTCCCTTGGTGCGGATGGCGAATCGGTTCGGCCGCTGGACGGCGATCGCGATCGTGGTCTTCATGGTGATCGCGCCCATCTTCTGGGTGCGCTCGACATCGACCGCGAAGCTCTTGACCTTCTTGTAGAAGTCCGTGGTCTGCCGCAGGACCGCCTCCGCCGTGGGAGTGCCGGTTGGGCTGGCCTTGGCGTCGCCGGCCTGGGCCAGGGCGGCCCCTCCGCCGCCTGGCCCGGCGACAGCCAGTATGCTGCCCAGCACGCGGATGGCCCATCCGGGGGTCGCCGGACGTTTACGGTCGTTCATGGGATGGACTCCTGCTGAAGAAAGCCGAGCCGGTTCCAAGTCATCAATTCCACGCGATGATGTCGAAACGAGAGGACCCAATTGGCGTCATGCCACCTCCGGCGCCCCATTCTCGCCAGGACCGCGTGCGGAGATCGGCGTGACGGCCGGGGACCGGTCCGATAAGCTGGAGAGGACCGTCCCTCCTCGATCCAGACCCTCGCTCCCGGGCCGAGCATGAAAAGAACCGCGCTGTCGTTCTCCGTCCTCCTCGCCCTCGCCACGATTTCAACCTCGGCAGCCGCAGGCGGGGATTTTCCCCCACCTCGGAATACGGAGCGGTCCGCCACCGAGCGGATGCCGGCATCCCGGGCCGCGGCCGGCTTCCAGGTGCCGCCGGGGTTCCGGGTCATCGTCTTCGCCGCCGAACCGGATGTGCAGAACCCGATCGCCATGGCCTGGGACCGTCGCGGCCGGCTCTGGATCGCCGAGAACTACACCTATGCCGAACAGGCCCAGAAGTTCGACCTCCGCCTCCGCGATCGCATCCTCATCTTCGACGACAGGGATGGCGACGGCCGGTTCGATCGGCGTACCGTCTTCACCGATGAGGTGCAACGGCTCGCCAGCCTCGAGCTGGGCTTTGGCGGCGTCTGGCTGCTGTGCCCGCCGCGCTTGTTGTTCCTCCCCGACCGCAACGGCGACGACGTCCCTGATGGACCGGCCGAGGTCCTGCTCGACGGGTTTTCCGTCCCCGCGGAGAACCACCACACGTTCGCCAACGGGCTGAAGTGGGGTCCCGACGGCTGGCTCTATGGCCGCTGCGGCGCCTCGTCACCGGGCCAGATCGGCGCCCCAGGCACGCCTGAGGCATTGCGCGTGCCGTTGCGCGGCGGCCTCTGGCGCTATCATCCGCTGCGCCGGCGGTTCGAGACGCTGGCTCACGGCACGACCAACCCTTGGGGGCACGACTGGAACGCGCTGGGCGAGGCGTTCTTCATCAACACGGTCAACGGCCACCTCTGGCATCTGATCCCCGGCGCACACTTCGTCCGCCCGCACACGATCGAGCCCAACCCGAGGGCGTACGGCCTGATCGACCAGCACGCCGACCACTGGCACTGGGACCATTCCCGGGAGCTGATCCTGGGCGCTCCTGGTCCCGACGACAGCCGTCGCGGCGGCGGACATGCCCACGTCGGTCTGACCATCTACCTGGCCGACCAGTGGCCGGCGGAATACCACGGTAGGCTGCTGACCCTGAACTTCCACGGCCGTCGCGTGAACGTCGAGCGGCTGGAGCGCGCCGGCAGCGGCTATGTCGGGCGCCACGAGCCGGACATGCTCTTCGCCGCGGATCCCTGGTTCCGCGGCATCGACCTGAGCTACGGTCCCGACGGCGGCGTCTTCCTCCTCGACTGGAGCGACACCGGCGACTGCCACGACCACGACGGAGTCCACCGCACCTCGGGCCGGATCTACAAGGCGACCTACGGTGAGCCGCGCCGGGTCGCGATCGGTGATCTGTCGACGCTCGACGAAGCGAGGCTGCTGGCCTTGCACCGGCACCCGAATGAATGGTTTGTCCGCCAGGCCCGGCGCGTGCTGGCCGAGCGAGCGGCGCGGGGCGAGCCTCTCGATCCGTCCCGGACGTCGCTCCGCGCCCTCTTCGATCAGGACCCCGACCCGGTGCGGCAGCTCCGGGCTCTCTGGTCGCTGTACGTCATCGGCGGGGCCGACGAGCGATTCCTCCGCACCCGGCTGGACCACCCGCACGAAGCGGTGCGCGCCTGGGCGATCCGGCTGCTCACCGACGACCTGCCGCTCGACAGTATCTTCAGCCAGCGGATCGGCCCCGACGTGGATCCGCCGGCCGACCTGCTCACGAAGTTCACGGCGATGGCCGGCAACGATCCCTCGGGACTGGTGCGGCTGGTGCTGGCGTCCACGTTGCAACGGCTGCCGGTCCATCGCCGAGTACCCCTGGCCCGATCCCTGCTGTTGCGCTCCGAGGACGCCGCCGACCACAACCTGCCGGCCTTGATCTGGACGGGTCTCATCCCGGTCGCCGCCGCCGATCCCGAAGCGTTGGCGTCCCTGGCGTGCGAATGCCGGCTTCCGGAGGTCACTTCCTGGATCGCCCGGCGACTGGGTGAGGACATCGAGTCCCGGCCGGCCCCGTTGAATCGGTTGCTGTCCGGGGCCGGGCAGGGCTCCGAGGTCGTCCGGGCGCAGGTCGTGGCGGGGCTGAGTGCGGCCCTGACGGGCTGGCGCACGGCGCGGAAGCCCGAGGCATGGGACCAGTTCCAGCGCACGCTCGGCGCCACGGCCGACTCGGGCCTGCGCGACCGGGTCCGCGAGCTGGATGTTCTCTTCGGGGATGGCCGGGCCCTGGACGAGGTCCGGCGCCTCGCCCTGAATGAGAAAGCGGACCTCGACGTCAGGAAACGGGCGCTCCAGACCCTGATCGAGAGCCGGCCCCCCGACTTGCGGCCGATCTGCGAGCGGCTGGTGCGGGTTCGGTTCCTGAACGCGGTCGCGGTGCGCGGACTCGCGCTCTTCGACGACCCGGCGATTGGCGAGTCCCTCGCCCAGGGCTATCGCGCGTTCCACCCCTCGGAGCGATCCGCGGCGATGGAGACCCTGGTCTCCCGGCCGGTCTTCGCGCGCGCCCTCCTCGACCAGATCGCCGCCGGCAAGATCTCCCGCGCCGATCTGACTCCGTTCCATGCGCGGCAGATCCTCAGCTTGGGCGATGCGGCGCTGAGCCGGCGGCTGTCCGAGGTCTGGGGCGAGCTCCACACCACGACCGCCGACCGCCGGGGGCGCATCGAGCAGCTCAAGCAGCAGCTCGATCCGGCGACCCTGGCCAAGGCCGACCGCGGTCGGGGGCGGGAACTGTTCAACCGGGTTTGCGCCTCATGCCACCGGCTCCACGGCCAGGGCGGCGAGATCGGACCCGACCTCACCGGCTCGGGCCGCGAGAACCTGGATTACCTGCTGGAGAACATCGTGGATCCCAGTGCGTCGGTCAGCGCCGACTTCCGGATGATCGTCGTGGCCATGAGCGACGGCCGCGTCCTCAACGGCCAGGTCAAGGCCCAGTCGCCCCGGACGATCACGCTCCAGACCCAGACCGAGGCGATCCCGCTGGAGCGCTCCGAGATCGAGGGCATCCAGCCCTCGCCCTCATCCTTGATGCCCGAGGGCTTGCTGGATACCTTGAAACCCGACGAGATCCGCGACCTGATCGCTTACCTGTCGCATCCGGCGCAGGTGCCGTTGCCGGCCGGGAGCGACCTCGACTTGAGCAAGACAAAGAATTGAGTAAGATCGAATCGGTGGGCAATGTTTGCCCTGGCGACGCGGAAAGGGGACCATCCATGGCGACTCAATTCGACTTTTGCCGTTTTCTGCGGGGTCATGACGCCAAGCTCGCAACCCCTTTGTCTGAAGGAGATGCACAGATTGCCGCGATCCGCGGCGCCGAAAGATCGGCGCACACGATTTTGTACACATGAGTTTTTGAAACCCTCCGGCTGGGCCGGGGGTTTTCAAAACCCGGTCTCTCGCGGCCGCGGACGGTTTTCCGGCAGAACTTGCCTCGAAAAACGGCAAAAGTCGAATTCAGACGCGAATCAACGCGAGGCCGCTCTCCGGATCGATCTGCTTCCGCAGGTGTGCCGGCGACTCCCTCAGGATGACCTCCAAGGTGGGACGGACGTGGGCCTCCAGCAGGTGGCCGCCGCGCGTCGAGCCGTCGGCACGACCGACGACCACGTGCGCGTGGACCTTCGGCTCGCCGTCCTGGAGCGCGACGTCGCCGATCAGCGAGAGCACCTCGACCTGTTCCCGCACCGGGATCTTCTGGTATTCCTTCGACTCCCAGTCGAAATAGCCCAGGACCACGTCGCGGAAGGCCCCGATGGCGGTGAGGCCGGCCGAGCCCAGTTGGTGCTGCTTGGCGAAATCGACCAGGCCCGCCATGGCCTCATCGCCGGTCTCGAAGATCAGGGCGTAGGTCTTGGCGCCTCGATCTTCATGGATCAATTGAGATTTCACTTTTTTATGTCCTTTCCGGGTTTGCGGGTTGGGTGCTCCCCAGCCGATCCGGTGCCCTCGAAGGGATCCTCGGGGGGAGTGCCATCGCCGGCCCAGGTAGCCTTGAGGGTGTAGAGGACCTTGCCGGCCCGCGGGTTCCGCTGGCGCATGACACCGAAGCCGCGACGCTGGAGCCGGTCGGCGATGTCGCGAATCTTCCCCTCGTCCGGGTCGATCGCGTCGAGCTTGGTCGGCTTGCCCTGATCGTCCCTGCGGGCGTAGACCTGCACCCCGTCCACCTGGTGCAGCTTGGTTTCCTGCTTGCCCGAGCCGGGCTCGGCGGCTTTCCGGGGCATCGCCATCTCCTTTCCTGTTCATTCCCCTACGATGGCAGCCGGGGGCGGCTGCCCGACAGGCCCGAATCGCGGCTGCGTGTGAGGGCCCACGCCACGCCCAGCCCGGCCAGCAGGCCCAGGCCGACGACCGCCGCGACCGTGGCCGGCGTCGGGGCCGGTTCCCACTGGCCGAGCGGTTGGTAGGCCCGCTCGGGCAGCGCCGGCTGAGGACCCTCGGGTCCCTCGTGCATCGCCATCTGAATCACCTGCGCCAGGTGGAGCGCGCCCCGGTCGGTCAGGCCGGCGATCTGCTCGCGGCAACTGAAGCCGTCGGCGATGATCAGGGTGTCCGGATCAGCCTGGCGCACGGCCGGCAGCAGCCGCCGTTCGCCGACGGCGACCGAGACATCGTAGTGACCCGCCTCGAAGCCAAATGACCCGGCCATGCCGCAGCAGCCGGAGTCGAGCAGTTCGTAGTCGAGGCCGAGCTTCTGGAGCACCGCGTTCTCGGGGTGGAAGGTCATCACGTGCTCGTGGTGGCAGTGCTTCTGAACGAGGGCCTTGCGCCGGAGCCTCGGCATGCGGAAATCCCGGGCCTTCTGCTCGAGGAACTCGCTCAGGATGAAGGTGTTGGCGGAGAGCCGCTTGGCGTCCTCGTCCATCGGGAAGAGGTTGGTCATCTCGTCCCGGAAGACGGCCACGCAGCTCGGCTCCAGGCCGACGACCGGCGTGCCCGCGGCGATCTCCGGCCGCAGCACGTCGAGGACCTGGCGGATCAGTCCCTTGGCCGTCTCCAGCATGCCGAAGTCATAGAGCGGGCGGCCGCAGCAGAGCGGTCGGGGCGGGATGATGACCTCGAATCCGGCCGCCTCCAGCACCTCGACGGCCGCCTTCGCGGTCTGCGGGTGGAAATGATTGTTGAAGGTATCCGGCCACAGCAGCACGCGCGGTCGGCCGGCGTTCCGCGGCCGGCGGCGACGGAACCACGCCACGAAGGTCTCCGGGGCGAACCAGGGCATCGTGCGCCGGGTCGAGATGCCCCCGATCGCCTGCAAGACCTTGCCGACGACGGGCAGATGCGTGACCAGGTTCACCAGCCCCGGAGCCAGCGACGCCACGCGAGCCCACCAAGAGATCAGGCCCATCGCGTAGGCGTGCCGGGGCCGCAGGCGGCCCTGGTAGTAATGCGCGAGGAACTCCGCCTTGTAGGTCGCCATGTCCACGTTCATCGGGCACTCGGTGCGACAACCCTTGCAGGCCAGGCAGAGGTCGAGCGCCTCGCGGACCGTGTCGTTGCGCCAGCCTCCTGTCATCGGGTCGCCCTGGAGCATCTCGAAGAGCAGGTGGGTGCGCCCCCGGGTCGAGTGCATCTCCTCCTTGGTCACCATGTAGCTGGGACACATCGTCCCGTTCTGCTCCTTGCGACACTCGCCGATGCCGACACAGCGCTCGGTTGCATAGGCGAAGCTCCCCTTGTCGTCGAGGTACTTGAAGTGGGTCTCGACCTGGGGCGGGTGGTAGGCCGGTCCGAGCCGGAGGTTCTCGCCGGGCAGGTAGGGCTCGACCACCTTGTGCGGGTTCATCTTGTTGTCCGGGTCCCAGATCGCCTTGAACTCGCCAAAGGCCCGGACCAGGTCCTCGCCGAACATCTTGGGCAAGAGGGCCGCCTTCGACTGGCCGTCGCCGTGCTCGCCGGAGATCGAACCGCCGTAGCTGACGACGAGGTCGCCTGCTTCGTCCAGGAACCGGCGGAAGTGCTGGATTCCCGCGTAGGTCTTCAGCTCGAAGTCGATCCGAGTGTGGATGCACCCCTGGCCGAAGTGCCCGTAGAGGGAGCAGTTGTAGTCGTATTTCTGGAACAGCTTGCGGAGGTCGCGGAGGTAGGGACCGACCTTGTCGGGGGGCACGGCGGAATCTTCCCAGCCCTCCCACGCGTCCTTCTCGCCGGGGATGCGGGCGGTCGCCCCCAGGCCCGACTCGCGGACCTTCCACAGGTGCTCCTCCTCGGCCTCGTTGTCGAAGAGCTTCATGGACGGCGCTTGCTTGGCCCGCTTGAGTCGATCCATCAGCCGGTGTGCCTTCTCGTCGGACTCTTGCTTGCTCTCGCCACCAAACTCGACCAGCAGCCAGCCGCCCCCTTCGGGGAGCAGGGTGATGTCCTTGGGGTGGATGCCCTTCTTCTTCATGTCGGCGACCAGGATGTCGTCGAGCCCTTCCAGGCCGGTGGGTTGAGATTCCAGGATCTCGGCGATATGGTCCCCGGCGGAGTAGACGTCGGGATAGCCGAGGACCAGCAGGGACTTGACGGCCGGGCTGGGGACCAGGTGCAAGGTCGCCTCCAGGATCGTGACGCACGTCCCCTCGGTGCCCGCCAGCGCCCGGGCGACGTGGAACCCCTTCTCCGGCAGCAGGTCGTCCAGGTTGTAGCCCGACACGCGGCGCGGGAGGTTCTTGGGATATCGGCGGCGGATCTCGTCGGCGTACCGGTCGCGGAGCGCCTTGAGCTGGGTGTAGATCTGCCCCCGTCGTCCCCCCGCACGGATGATCCGCTCCAGCTCCTCCTCGCTCGTGGCCCCGACGGTCAGCCGGGTGCCGTCGTAGAGCAGGATCTCCAGCTCATGGACCTGGTCCGAGGTCCGGCCGGTGCCCAGGCCCATCAGCGAATGGACGCCGCACGAGTTGTTGCCGATCATCCCGCCCAGGGTGTTGTGATTATGGGTCGAGGGGTCGGGGGCGAAGGTGAGGTGGTGTTCCTCGGCCCGGCTGCGGAGCACGTCGAGCACCGTGCCCGGCTGCACTCGGGCCAGCTTCTGGACCGGGTCGATCGCCAGGACCTTGTTGACATGCTTGGACCAGTCGATGACGACGGCGACGTTGCAACAACCACCGGTGAGGCTCGTGCCGCCGCCCCGCGAGAGGATGGGGGCTCCGTGCCGTCGGCAGACGGCGATCGTCTGGACGACGTCGTCGATATCCCTGGGGATCACGACGCCGATGGGGACCTGGCGGTAGTTCGAGCCGTCGGTGGCGTAGAGGGCGCGGCTGCCCGCGTCGAATCGCACCTCGCCGCGGATCGCCCCCCGCAGCTCGGCCGCGATGGCCGAGGCGTTGACGAACAGGGGGCCCGCCACCTCCTTGCGGTGCCGTTGCTCGATCGTGGTCGCGGTCGCAATGGCCATCGTCATGGTCCTCTCCTGGGTCCGGGCCCTTCAAACGGCGTAACGCGCGGCGTCCTGGCGCTTGAGCTCGAGGCCCAGGCCGGGCCGGGATAGGTCCGGCCGCAGGGCGCCGGCCACGGGCCTCAAGGCGCCGTCGAAGAGCATGTGCTCGATTCGATCGTGGTCGTGGAAATACTCCAGGTGGCGGAAGCTCGGCAGGGCGCAGGCCGGGTGGACGTGCAGCGACGGCGCGCAGTGGGCCGAGAGCGGCATCGAACGGGCCTCGCACAGCACGCCGACCTGCAAGAAGCCGGTGATCCCCGCACAGCGGGTGGCGTCGGCCTGGAGGACGTCCACGGCGCCGGCCTCGAGCATCCGGCGAAAATACGGTAGGTCGTAGCCGTACTCCCCCGCGGCGATGTCCATGCCGGCCGGGCCGCGGTCGCGCAGGAGCCGGAGCCCGTCCAGGTCGTCGGAGGAGACCGGCTCCTCGAACCAGCTCACCCCCAGCTCGGCGAACCGCTCGGCCTGGGCCAGGGCCTGCTTGCGCGGGTACGCCCCATTGGCGTCGACGAAGAGCTCGGCCTCGGGCCCGATCGCATCGCGGGCAGCTCGGACCCGGCCGAGGTCGTCGGGGGGATGACGGCCGATCTTCATCTTGACCCGCGGGATGCCGGCGGCGACCCAGCCGCCGAGCTGGTCGCGGAGTCGCTCGATCGAATAGGACGTGAACCCGCCGCTGCCGTAGACCGGCGCGGCGTCTCGGACCGGGCCGAGGAGGGTCACCAGGGGCAGACCCAGCAGGCGGGCTTTCAGGTCCCAGAGGGCCGCGTCGACGGCCGAGATCGCCATCGAGGCGATCCCCGGCCGGCCGAGGTTGCGGATGGCTGCGACCATCGCCGACCAGGCCCCGGGCACCGCCATCGCGTCCCGGCCCCGGACGACGTGGGCGAGCAGGTCGCGGATCAAGGTTGCGGCCGAGGTGTCCGCGTAGGAGTAACCGAGGCCCGCCTTGCCACCCCCGGCCGCCTCGACGACCACGAGCGTGGTGTGGTCCCAGGCATAGGTGCCGTCCGATTCCGGGGCGTCGGTCGGCACCTTGTAGGCGGAAACGTCGATGCGATCGATGCTCGCCGCGTGACCCATGTTTTCCTCGGTCGGTGTGACGCCGCTCTCAGGGTTCGCCGTGCCGAGTGGACCGCCCATCGGGAAGGAAGGAGGAACCCTGTCGGAACGAGGTCTCTCGAACCGAGCAAGATCCATGCTTGGTTACACGAACTCGGCGGTCCGGATTCGGCGAGTGCTCGGGGAAGAGCTGGCGGGGCGTGCTGGAGCGGAACGTCACGGCCATTGGCTCAGTCCAGGGGATCTCAGCCTCGTTGTTCTTCCACTCAAGGGATGGTCTTGATCTGGAGTGTCATGCACGTGGCGGGCCAGAAGCCCCCAGCTTGCAGGATTTCAGCCGATTTCCTCCACCGGCTCAGTATTCCAAATCACCGCGACGACTTACGCGAGCTGGCATCGGCGCGGGGAACGGATCCGCAACGCGATCTGGGGAAGGTCACCCGCTCAATCCAGGTGGCCGCTTTCCTGACCCGGCGTGGAAGCGGCGCAGGTGTCCTGCAAGAGGACCTGGGCCCTCGCGGTCGGGAGAGGCCGTTGCTTGCATTTTCGGGGCAGAACGTTTACCACGGACCGGAGAAGGTGGACGCACACGCGGATCGGAACGCGAAGGTTCGGCGGGCATCGAGCTGAGCCGTACCGGGAGACCTCGGCGATGAGAGCGCCTCTGGTTGTTGTCGTCCTCTGCATCCTGACGCCGGGCGCGGCGGCGCAGTCGGATTCCCCATCGGGCCAGGCGGCGCGGCGGCAACCGCGCCCGCTCGACCTGGCGAGGTTGGCGCAGGAGGCTGGGTCGATCCTGGCTAATCAGTGTGTGAGTTGTCACGGGCCGGAGAAGAAGAAGGGAGGACTCGACCTGACCCGGCGGGCCTCGGCGCTGTCGGGGGGCGACAGCGGGGCGGTGATCGTGCCGGGCCAGCCGGGAGAGAGTCTGCTCATCGAGAAAGTGGCTGGGGGCGAGATGCCGCCCAAGGGTCCGCTGTCC
Organism: Isosphaeraceae bacterium; assembly: GCA_021324445.1. Classification (GTDB taxonomy): domain Bacteria; phylum Planctomycetota; class Planctomycetia; order Isosphaerales; family Isosphaeraceae; genus JAJPJC01. The sequence continues at coordinate 15,059 of JAJPJC010000052.1, read as the reverse complement.
AAGGACCAGGTCGCGGCGGTCCGGGCGTGGGTCGAGGCAGGCGCACCGTACCCGTCCGAGCCGCTGGCCCCGCGCCGCGCCGGCGCGGACTGGTGGTCGCTCCGGCCGATCCGCCGCGTCGCCCCACCAGAAGTCCACGGCCCCGCGGCGGCGTGGATCCGCACTCCGGTCGACGCGTTCATCCTGCGGGAACTCCAGGCCGCGGGCCTGGAGCCGGCCCCGCCGGCCGACCGCGCCGCGATGATCCGCCGCCTCACGTTCGACCTGACCGGCCTGCCGCCCACGCCGGAACAGGTCGCGGCGTTCGAAAACGACCCCGACCCCATGGCCTACGATGCCCTGGTCGACCGCCTGCTCGCCTCACCCCATTACGGCGAGCGCTGGGGCCGCCACTGGCTCGACGTGGTCCGGTTCGGCGAGAGCCAGGGTTATGAGACCAACCTGCCCCGATTCTCGGCCTGGCCGTATCGCGATTATGTCATCCGCGCCTTCAACCGCGACACGCCTTTCCCGCAATTCGTCTTCGAGCAACTGGCCGGGGACACGGTCACTTCGGGCCCGGACCCAGCCGACTGGTTGACGGCGGCGGCGACCGGGTTCCTGGTCGGCGGGACGCACGACGTCGTCGGCAACCAGACGGTCGAGGGGATGCTCCAGCAGCGCGCCGACGACCTCGACGACATGATCACGGCGACCGGCACGACGTTCCTGGGCCTGACCGTCCAGTGCGCGCGGTGCCACGACCACAAGTTCGACCCGATCCGGCAAACCGACTACTACGGCCTCCAGGCCATCTTCGCCGGGGTGACGCACGCCGAGCGCGAGCTCCCCGCTCCGGACGCCGCGCGGCGGAGAACCGAGGCGGCGGCGGTCGCGGCCGAGCTGGCGCGAGTCGAGCAGCGTCTCGATGCGTTCGAGCCGTGCGCCCAGCCCGGCCGGGATACCCCGGCCCGGCGGATGGTCAACCCGCGGCGCAACGTCGAGCGGTTCACACCGGTGCTCGCCCGGATGGTCCGCCTCACAATCCTGGCCACCGCCGATGGTACCGAGCCCTGCATCGACGAGATCGAGGTCTATTCCCAGACCAGCCAACCGAACCACGACCATGGCGGAGAGAACGCCGCGCCTCGGAACGTCGCGCTGGCCGCCTCCGGCGGCAAGGCCTCGGCGTCGTCGGAGTATCCGGGGAACCCGATTCATCGGATCGTCCATCTCAACGATGGCCGGTACGGCAACGGCCGGAGCTGGATCTCGCAGGTTCCGGGACGGGGGGTGGTCACGCTCTCATGGCCCGACCCGGTGATGATCGACCGCGTGGTCTGGGGCCGCGACCGCGAGGAGGTCTACCGCGACCGCCTGGCGACGCATTACTACCTCGAGGCGGCCGCCGAGCCCGGTCGCTGGCAGGTCGTCGCCTCGTCGCTCGATCGCGCGGCGTACCGTGCTGATGCCGCGGCCAGGTCTCAGTCTGTGAGTCTGACCGGGCTCTCGCCCGCGGCGGCACGGGAGGTCGCAGAGCTGGTCGCGCGGGGGGCCAGGCTCCGCGAGCGGCTCGCCCAACTGGGTGCGACGATTAAGGTCTACGCGGGCACGTTCCGCCAGCCGGGTCCGACGCACCTGCTGGTCCGCGGCGACCCGACCCGCAAGGGTCCGGAGGTCCGCCCCTCGGCGGTCGCCTGCCTGAGCCCGGCGCTGGTCCTGGATACCGGGTCCCCCGAGGCGGAGCGCCGCGCGGCCCTGGCGCGCTGGATCGCCGACCCGGCCAACCCGCTGCCGGCCCGGGTGATGGTCAACCGGGTCTGGCAGTACCACTTCGGCCGGGGGATTGTCGCGACGCCCAGCGACTTCGGCTTCAACGGCGCGCCGCCATCGCACCCCGAGCTGCTCGACTGGCTGGCCGCCGCCTACGTCGCGGGGGGCTGGCGGCTCAAACCGATCCATCGCCTGATCGTCGGCTCGTCGACGTATCGCCAGTCGAGCCGGCTTGACCCGAGGGCCCAGGCCCTCGATCGGGACAACCGCCTGCTCTGGCGCGTCGCGCCGCGACGGCTCGAGGCCGAGTCGATCCGCGACGCGATCCTCGCGACCAGCGGCCGGCTCGAGACCCGGATGGGCGGGCCGGGATACAACATCTGGGAGAAGAACACCAACTACGTCGCGGTGTACAAACCTCGCGCCGAGCTGGGTCCCGACGACTTCCGGCGGATGGTCTACCAGTTCAAGCCGCGGAGCCAGCAGGACCCGACCTTCGGCGCCTTCGACTGTCCCGACGCGGCGCTGGTAGCTCCCCGCCGGAACGTCTCGACAACGGCCCTCCAGGCCCTTAACCTCCTCAACAGCGGCTTCGTCGTGCAGCAGGCCGGGTTCTTCGCTGGACGCCTCCGCGCCGAGGCCGGGCCCGACCCGACCCGCCAGGCCGAGCGCGGCTTCCGCCTGGCCTTCAGCCGCGCGCCTTCAGACACCGAGCTAGCCGCTGCCGTCACCCTGATCGAGCGCCACGGGGCGGCGGCCTTCTGCCGGGCTTTGTATAATGCAAATGAGTTCGTTTATGTTCCGTGAGTAAGAGGATTGCGAAATGGAGACAGCACCTGTGGGGAAAGTGCTGGTTCCCGCCAAGATCGAGAATGTGATGGATCTCTATGCGGCGAGCAAGGGCCAGATCCCCGACGATCAAGTGCGCCGGATTGAGGTCACCAACGCGCGGGTTGATCCGGGGGCGACCCTCCTGGGGATGCCCAGGCGATTGATCGAGCGATTGGGGATCCCTCAGATTCGAACCGACCGCGCCCTGACCGCCGCTGGGTTGGCGACCGTCGGAGTGTACGGGCCCGTCCGGCTTACGATCCAGGGACGTATGACTTCGATCGACGTATCCGAGGTTGCCGACGAGTGTCCCGTTTTCATCGGATATCTACCGCTGGAGGCGCTTGACTTCGTCGTCGATCCCAAGAATCAGCGGTTGATTGGTAACCCGGAGCATGGCGGGGAATTCATCCTGGATCTGCTGTGACGCCGATCTGGAACGAGGTACCGACCATCTCGGCAGCCAACGAGGTGATGTACCATCAAGCGTTCTGCGTGTGACCTCCCGGAGATCTCCCTCATGAAGCGCGGCCTGTGTTTGTCCTGGCTGATTCTGATTCTGATCGTTGGCATCCCAGCGCGGGGAGACGGCCCGGCGATACCAATCCCCGAGACGATCCGGGCCCAGGGCGTGCCGCCGATCCCGGCCTCGGTGCGCCAGGCACTGAACCGCTATCAGAACATCCGCTCGGCGAGCTTCCAGGACTGGGCGTCGGACGGCTCAGGCATGTACATCATCACCCGGTTCGCCGATGTGCCCCAGGTTCACTTCGTGGCGACGCCGTCCGGCGCGCGGACCCAACTGACGTTCCTCCCCGAGCGCGTGCTTCGCGTCGCGGCCCGGCCCAAGCACGATCAGTTTCTCTACATGATCGATGAAGGAGGCGCGGAGAATTACCAGCTCTTCCTCCAGGACCGTAAGAGCGGCGAGGCCCGGCGGATCACCGACGGCAAGAGCCGCAACACCGATCCGAAGTGGTCCCCCTCCGGCGAGCTCCTGGCCTGGAGCAGCAACGCCCGTAATGGCCGCGATATGGACTTATATGTCGCATCTCCGCTCGATCCGCACTTCGTCCGCAGGATCAAGGAGGTCTCGGGCCACTGGGTCGTCTCCGACTGGTCGCCCGACGAAACCAAGGTCGTCGCCGTCGAGGAGATCTCGATCAACGAGTCGTACATCCACATCATCGACATCGCGACGGGGAAGACGGAGACGATCTGGCCGCGGCCGGGCGACCCCAAGGCCGAGCGGTTCTTCACCGGTGAGGCAAAATGGTCGAAGGACGGCAAGGCGATCTACTTCCTCTCGGACGTTGGGAGCGAATTCCGCCGGCTGGTCTGCTACGAACTGGCCTCCGGGGTGGGCACGATGCCCACCGGAGATCGTCCCTGGGATATCGAGGAATTCGACCTCAGTAGTGATGGCCAGATGATCGCGCTGGACGCCAACGTCGGCGGCGTTAGTCAGATCTCGTTCCTCCGGCCTGTCAGCCGCTCCGGCCCTTTGCCAGTGGGCCCCGGCCCGGTCCCAATCCCCGGCCTACCGGAGGGCGTTATCTCCGGCTTGAGATTCCAGCCAGGCAAACATCAGCTCGGTTTCACGCTGAGTACGGCCCGGTCGTCTCCCGACGCCCACTCCAAGAACCTTCAGAACCTGGCGGGACAGGGCGCCGATCGCTGGACCTGGAGCGAGACCGGCGGTCTCGATCCCGAGAGTTTCGCCGAGCCCAGACGTGCCGAGTACCTCAGCTTCGACGGCCGCGAGATCCCGGCGTTCGTTTACCGCCCGTCCGTCCGGAAGTTCCCCGGCCCGCGGCCGGTGCTGATCGACATCCACGGCGGTCCCGAGGGCCAGTTCCGCCCCGGGTTCCTGGGCCGGCTCAACTACCTGATCGACGAGCTGGGCCTCGCCGTGATCTTCCCCAACGTGCGCGGCTCGTCGGGATACGGGAAGACCTACCTCAAGCTCGATAACGGCATGCACCGCGCCGATGCCGTCAAGGATATCGGCGCCCTCCTCGACTGGATCGCCCAGCAGCCCGATCTGGACAAGGCGCGCGTCGGAGTGACGGGCGGCTCGTACGGCGGCTTCATGTCGCTGGCCGTGCAGACGACTTACAACGACCGGATCAAGGCCGGGATCGACATCGTGGGGATCTCGAACTTTGTCACGTTCCTGAAGAACACGCAGGGCTACCGCCGCGACCTCCGCCGCGTCGAATATGGCGACGAGCGCGACCCATCGATGCGGGCCTACCTCGAGCAGGTCTCACCGCTGGCCAGCGCCGCCAAGATCCGCACGCCGATCCTGGTCGTCCAGGGACAGAACGACCCGCGGGTGCCGATCTCCGAGGCCGAGCAGATGGTCGCCGCGCTCAAGAAGAACGGCGTGCCGGTCTGGTACATCGTCGGCACCAACGAAGGACACGGCTTCGCCAAGAAGGCCAACCAGGACTACCTCCAGGCCGTCGAGGTCGAGTTCCTCCGCCGCTACCTCCTGGGAGAGGGAGGTCAGCCGCAGGCCAGCGAGCTCCCCGAACGGTTCCCGGTCTCGGGGACGGTCCGGTTCGATGGTCAGCCGATCGCGGACGGACTGATTATCTTCCATTCCAACGACCCGGGCGGCCATCGGGCCTCGGGCGTGATCCGCGGGGGACGATATCGCCTGACGACCGTCAATGCGGACGATGGGGCGCTGCCGGGGACCTACAAGGTGACGATCGAACCGCGGCCCGGCGGTGAGGCCCCTACGCTTCCGGCTCTCTATGCCGGCTCCAAGACGACACCGTTGATGTGCGAGATTCGAGCGAGCCGCAACACGATCGACATCGAGCTCAAGGATTGATCAGCGTGGCGGGCCCAGAAACTCCCGTAGGTCAGGCTTTCAGCCTGACGTTCCCAGGCTGTCAGGCTGAAAGCCTGACCTACTTGACTCGGTAGTGATAAGTCATCGCGCCTTGGGGGCGAGAGGGGCGTGGCGGAGCGCCCGAGGCAATTCGCAGCGCGGCCAGGCCGACGGCGGCAATCCCGCCGATTTCGAGGATCCAGTTCCATTTCATCCCACCCAGCCGCGCCGCGAGGAAGGCGTCCACATGGTGGAACGACGCCGCGCGGATCACCACGAAGCCGAGGATGAACAGCATGCCCAGCAGCGCCGGCCATCGCCGGTGCAATAGATGTCGCGCGGCCCAGAGGAACGCCGCCAGCGCGGCGGCACACACCCCCGCGACGGCCAGGATGAATCCGGCCTGGAACGTGCGGCGCTGCGAATACAGGTCCAGGCCCTCGATCACGTCGCGGCCGACCTGGGTGACCAGGCTCTGAAGGTCGAGCTGCTTGTTGACCCCCAGCGCGACCATCAGGCCGGCAAGCACCAGCCAGAACGGAGCCGGCCGGGTCCGCCGCGTGCCGTCGGGCCGGGGCTCGCGCGCGGCGGCCCGGTAGCAAGCGATCGCCGCGCTGAAGTACGCCGCAACCGTGACCCAGCCCATCACGGTCGGGTCGCCGATCCCGGGTCGCCACCGCCCGTCCACCACCACGGCCAGCATGGTCGGTTCGAGCATCGCGTCTCAGCTCTCGATGGGGACCACTCGATCCTCGCGCGCCGACTCGTAGCCGGCAAAGATCAGGCGCAAGGTCTTCAAGTTATCCTCGGCGTGGGTCTCGGCCCGGGTCGGATCACCAGACCGCAACGCCCCCAGCAGGCTGGCGAGGCAGGGGACCATCGACGAATGCACCACGGCATAGTCGGGGTTGGCCCATCGGTAAGACGGCGGCGGATGCCGGCGCGAGTGCGTTCCCTCGGTGGTGGTCACCCGCACCCAGAAGTCGGGGGCTAGCTCCAGCGAGCCCCGATCCGCCTCGACGAACGCCAAGGTCTGGGGGAAGCAGTCGCGCTCGAGCGGATTCTCGGCGAACGCCATCTCGCAGATGACCGTTGTCCGGTCCTCGCCCATCGTCAAGACCACGGTCGCCTCGTCATCCCCACGGATGTCGGCGTGGACCCGGTGCGTCCGGGCATACAGGCTCCGCGGCTCGCCGAAGAGGAACCGCGCCACGTCGAGGAGATGGCTGCCCATGTCGGCGAGGACAAACCGCTCCAGCTCCTTCAGGGACGGCTGGTTCACGAAGACCGGGAACCCCGAGATCATGTTGATCCGCGCCCGGAACGCTGTGCCGATCCGGCCTTCCTGGAGAACCTCCTTCACGCGCCTCAGCGGCGTTTGCCAGCGCCAGTTCTCATGGATCAGGAAAGGAATGCCCGCCCGCCGGCAGGCGTCGACCAGACCCTCGGCTTCCGCCCAGCTCGGTGCCATGGGCTTCTGACAGATCACCGGTATTCTGTGTTCGGCCGCCAGGAGGACCAGGGGTCCGTGGGACTCGATGCCGGTGATCACGTCGACGAAGTCCAGTTGCTCGCTCGCGAAAAGAGCCTCGGGCTGGTCATAGACGGCCGGGATGCCGAGGTCGCGCGCAAGAGCCTCGGCCTTGGCGCGGTCACGGTCGCAGAGGGCGACGCAGCGGACTCCGGGCAGCTCGCCCCAGGCGGAGAGCTGGTAGCGCGCCCAGAAGCCGGCCCCCAGCGCGGCGAAGCGGAGTTCCGTCATGCCCGTGCCCCTCGCGAACGGATGAGATAGTGGGAGCCTGGGCCGCGGCGCTCGGCTCGACCCGTCCTCGAGGCGAGGTCCCAGAGTCCAAGACTACTATACGAGCGGTTTCGCGAGCGGGGAATGGTCGTATTGCCGCAGGAGGTCGGCCGGGTCGCGATAGATGGCGATGCACCCGGCCTGGCGGAGCTCCGTCTCGGGCCAGCCGCCGCAGAGCAGCCCGATCGTGCGCAGACCGGCCTTCTGGGCGGCCTCGGCGTCGTAGGGCGTATCACCCACGACGATCACCGTTGCGGGATCGATCCCCCCGAGCCGATCGAGCGCGGCGTGGAAGATGTCCGGCTCGGGCTTGGATTCGTCCGCATCGTCGGATGAGGTCTCCTCGTCGAGGAGATCCGCGATGCCGGCGATTCGCTTGTACTGCTCCAGCTCCTGGGCCTTGGCGGAAGAGGCCAGGGCCATGCGTTTGCCGTCCGCCCGGATCCGCTCGAACAGCTCGCGGACGCGCGGGAACACCTTCACGCGCGGGAGATACTCGCGCCGGAAGAGCTCGAGCCGGTATTGCTCGATCTCCTTCCCCCGCTGCTTGACCTCATCGCTGGGCAGCAGGGCGGGCATGAGCTTGTCCCCGCCCTTGCCGATCTGGGCGCGGACTCGCTCGAAGGGAATCTCGTGGCCGAAGTGGCGGAGCGCCACCTGCCAGGACTCGGCATGGAGATCGACCGAGTCGATCAATGTCCCGTCGATGTCGAAGATGAGAGCCCGGATCATAAACGGCAGCCCCTCCGTCAGATGATCGAAGGTGGGGCAGCCGCCCCGGCTGCCATTTGCCAGCCGGGGGCGGCTGGCCCACAGGTTCCCCATGGTGGGGACCTACTCAGCAATTCTCGAGCCAACGGCCGATATCCCCTGGGGCCTCATGCCGGCACGCGTGGGATCCTCACAACCGGGTGAAATGAGAGTGGGTCCTAGCTCACGCTACCCCTTGTTTCCGGAAGTGCGGGCGAGGATCCGGGGGCCAGAGTCGGGCGGCCACTCGGTCCCGAACCTTGGTTTGAGGAGTGGACGTCCCGACTTCAGACGGACAACGTGAGTTTGGCGGAGCCACCGCGCGGTTCCCGACAGGAGCCTCAGAGATCCTGCCCCGGCCACCAGAATCCCCCAGAGGAGCGGTCGCCCAGCGCTGCCTCGCGACGGTGAGGCGGGGCGGCCAGGAAGTCGAGCATCGGGAAAAAGCCGGCGTTCCAGAGGTCGACCTCCTTGGCTCCCTCGAGCGCGGTCAGCTCGGCCTCGAAGAGCGCCTCGGCTCGCTTGAGGTCAACCAAGGCCCAGGCGGTCAGCCACGGCTGGCGGACGTTCCACAGGGTGGTGGGATCCAGCCCGCTCCGCGCGGAGATCTGCTCGAGCACCGTGCGGGCTGTCCCGGGGTCGATCAGGGCCAACGGTACCGCGGCCTCCGTGACGGACTGCATCAGCCGCGCGCGGTCGCCGGACAGACCAGGCGAGTCCGTGGGGCGGGCCGCCATCACCCGCATGACCACGCTCTCCATGTCGGGATAACCGATCCGACGGGCACAGACGGCGATGCGGGCCGCCACGGTCATCTCGTCGCCGCGCCCCATCCAATCTCGCAGGTCGATCATCAAGGCGAGGGCCCGGTCAATCAGCGCGCAGGCCCGCTTCCGGTCGCGCGGTGCCACGGCCACCGCCAGCCAGCCGAACGCCCCGGCCTGCCACTGGGCGTCCCACCGGTCGCGCTTGATGCTCTCGATGATCTTGATCGCCTCGTCCAGCCGGTCGGCGCCGATCTTGTAGGCGATCTCCGTTTTCACCAGTTCGTGGTAAAACGCGAGGCCGCCCACCGTGTCGGCCAAAGCTATCGCCCGGCTCGTGTCGGTCGTGGCGATCGCGCCGGCGATGAAGGCGCGGTGCCGATCCTTCTCCATCCCCTCGCCCGGGATCGGCTCGATGAGGGCCAGCGCCTGCTTCCAGTCGGAGGGAGCCAGGGCCTGGGCGACCAGCCCGCGTTAATCGCCTGCCGGGACTGTCCCGGCTGCTCCACTGCCCGACGCATAACCCAGGGCAGCCCGGACCGTCAAGCCCCGAGGGGACTTTCGGCCGTTCCCTTCTCCAGGGAGCAGGGGCTCGAACGCACGTGACGAGGTCTATCTGACACCTGACCGATGCGCCGGCTTCGTCGGAGCGTCATCGGTCATGCAGGCCGATTCGGGCAGGGAGTCGAGAAACTGGGTCATGAGGGGTTCCATCTCGTCCCAAATCGGTTGATAGTAGGTCATCATGCGCGATTTCGCCTGGTCGCGCCCGGGCGCTGACACCCAGTCCATGTAACGCCTTCGCTCCTTGTGCCAGAAATAATGATGACGCTCCTTGTTGGTTTCCCCGATCAAAGTAGGCACGTTGTGCAGGAACTCGAGTTCGGCGTTGATCCAGTCCCGAATGCCCGACTCGAACGCCTGTCTGAGTACGAGGAACCCGACGTGCAAAGTTTGTGCATAAAGAGAATCGATCGGTGTCACGAAGGTTACCTCCTCCGGAAGACGTAAGCGGGGAGCTTCGTGATCCCGGCACGTCTGGCATTCTCGACACGGGTCATTCCATCCATTAACCAGAAGCGCCTGCCATCTGTCTCCACAATAATGGGAGTGTACTTCTGCCAGTCGAAGGGACCGTGGTCCAGGAGCTTGTCCGGGGCCGCAAAAGGTCTGGAATCAGGAGGAATGAGCCTTGATAGATCAACGTCCTTGGTTTTCACTGCTGCAATGCCATCCGAGTCGGGCGCACGGCCAGGATTGAGGAGGTCATCCTCTTTGGTCGTCGCCGCCTGATTCGCGAAAGCTCATGCCAAACCCTAGCATACCACCGGCGGCGCCCGCCGCCAACGGGATGGCTGCGCGCCCACGATCGTCCCAACAGTGACCGACCCGGTCGTAGCAGCGACCCGGGTCCACCGTCCTCCGCGTCGGCCAAACAGCGATTTCGTTGAGGCACACTGCACGACGACAGGGACGAGGAGCGATCCGACTCCACGGGGCCGTCCTTCGTGGGTCTCGGCGGACGAGGGCGGCAGCCCCGCAGCCAGGTCTACCGCACACGAGTTCGTCGCGCCGGCTTCGTCGGAGCGTCATCGGTCGTGCTGGCCGCGACCCGGTCGACATCGTCCTGCGTCGGCCGGCCGCGACGGGCAAGCAGGGCGGGCCGGACGACTTTCCAGGAGCGGCCGTCGCTCTCGATGGCGATCGTCCCGAGCCGATCGGTGCGCAGGAGGGGAATCCCCGCGCGGCGCAGGAGGCTCACCGTCTCGGGGTGGGGGTGGCCGAATTCGTTATTCCGGCCCATGCTGGCCACGGCCAGCTCGGGCCGGACGGCGTCCAGCCAGTGGGCGTCGGTCCCGTTCCGGCTGCCGTGGTGGGCCAGCTTGAGGATCGTACAGTCCCGCACGAGGTCGGGCTCGTGCTCCAGCCACCAGCGCCTCTCCGGCGATTCGCCATCCCCCGGCAGCAGGACCGAGAAGGAGCCATACTTCAATCGAATGCCAACCGAATTATTATTCTCCTCCCTGCGGTCTTCCGGGGCCTGGGCGAAGACCGTCAGCTCGACCGAGCCCAGGGCGATCTTGCGCGGCCGCGAGGTCGGCTGGATCGCCGTGATTCCCTCGGCTTCGACCGCCTGGAGCAGCTTTAGATATGTCTTGGTCGAATGCCCCGACCGCGAGGCCAGGAAATACCGCGGCTTCCACTGGCGAATGACTTCCTCCATCCCACCGTAGTGGTCGCTGTGGTGGTGGCTGATCGCCACCAGGTCGAGATGGCGGATCCCCTCGCGCTTCAGCGCGGTGACGGCTCCCTCCCGGGTCGGGCCGGCGTCGATCAGCGCCGTCTTCCCCTCGGGCGAGCGCACCAGGATCGCGTCGCCCTGGCCGACATCCAGCACCGCGACGACGGCCGGCGACGCCGGGCCTCCCGACCACGGCCAGGACCACTGCCCCCGACTCGCCGGAGGCATCCCGGTGAAGGCCAGGGTGACGAGGACGAGAGCGAAGAGGCGAATCGATCGTTTGATCGTCACAGTCGGAGATCTCCACCGGGATCGCGCCGGGACAGCTTGTCCTGGAGACGTCGGGTCTGCTCGGCGAGCTGGCGGGTGGCCGCGGCATCACGCTCGAGGGTGAGCGCCAGGACGTCGCCAGGCACGGCATCGGGGACCAGCAGCGAGCGGGGGATGTTGAGCGCCTCGCCGCTGTCGGTCAGCAGCACGGCGATCGACTTCCCCTTGCCCTCGAACCGGTCCAGCGAGAGAGACAGACGGACGGACACGCCGCACGCTCCTTTCTGGGGCCGCGATCGGGCTTACTTGATGACGAGGGGACGGTCATCGTCGGCCCGCGACGTCGCCGGCGCGGGCAGGTCGCCCACGCGATGGCTGCGGAGGACGATGGTGTTGTTCCGCGGGTCCACCGGGGGATCCGGCCGGTCGGCCGGCTCGAGCGGGAAGGTGCCCGGCTTGAGGGGGAACTCGCGCGGCTCGGATTCGGGCGGGGCGAGGTGGAACCGCCTGGGTTCGACGAACAGGCCGGGACGCTGGTCGTAGACCTCGACCAGGAGCCGCTCGCCCGGGTGCCACTCGACCTGGAACGGGCGCTGGGGCCAGCCGGCACTCAGTTCATCCTTGCCGGCGACGGCGAGCTGCTCGCCATACGGCTTCGTCTCCCACAGGGTGGTCGATCGGCCGCGGGGATCCAGCTTGAGCACGCGGGCCTGGATGTCGACCGTATGCCCGGCCTTGAACAAGCTGGGATCGAGATGCACCCGGGGAATCGCCACCTGATAGGTGCCGGGCTGGCGGAACTCCTCGGGCGCTTCGAGCAGACCGGCAACCACTTTCGCCAGCGCGCCCGGGCCGTCGCCGTCCGGGGCGGCTCCGTTACCCTCGGCGGGCTGTCCCGTCAGGAGCATCCACAGCGCCTGGACCCGCGGATGGTCCTTCATCATCCAACCGCCCCCTCCTCCGCTCACCAGCATGAGGAGGTAGACCAGACGGCGGAACCGGGATGGCCGCCGTTGCTTCCGTGTCTTGCTCATGCGCATTGTCCCATCTCATCCTCGGGGCGCGTTGCCGTAGAGGCACGGTCCCCTCGATCGGCCGACTCAGGCGGCGTCGATCCGTCAATCGATCGAACGCCTCATCACGTCCCTGCCGCGCCGCGCGCACGCCGATCTCATCGCCAGGACGACGTCGCGGCTCGTTTCCCCAGAACGGGTCAGCGCGAGAGGCTCGATGAGGGGCAGTGCGGAACTTGTAACAAAGCTGGCGGACCGGTCAAGGCGAACTGCGCCAAAGTCGGATCGCCCCATCGTGGCTGGCGGAAGCCAGCGTCGCCCCGTCGGGCGCGAACGCCACGGCGTTGACGCGCTGGGCGTGGCCTTCGAGCACAAGCATCACCTGGCCGGTGATCGGATCCCAGAGACGGACCTTCCCATCGCCACAGGCGGCGGCGAGGGTCCTCCCATCGGGCGAGAAGCAGAGGCCCCAGATCCCGGCGTCAGCCCCCTTGACCGACCGCCGCCGTGTCCAGGTCGCGACCTCCCAGATCGTGAGGTTTCCCCGGTCGTCCGCAGACGCAAGGACAGACCCATCGGCCGAGAACGCCAGGGCCGAGTTGTGATTCGGACAAGCCAGCGAAAACACTTCCCTGTCCCGCTTGACGTCAATTCCCCGAATGGTCCGGTCGTCGCTCGATGAGACGACCAGGGCGCCGGTCGGGTCGAATGCCAGGGCGCGGACCGTATCCGTATGCCTCGGGAAGACCACGATCGGCTCGCCGCGCTCGACATCCCAGATGCGGACCGTCTTGTCGGAGCCGGCCGAGGCAAGGTGGCGACGGTCCGGGGAAAACGCCACGGCCCGCACGCGATCGGTATGCCCGCGGAAGACGGCGCGGGGCTGGCCGCGGACAAGGTCCCAGAGCCTCACCGTCTTGTCGAAACTCCCGCTGGCGAGCAGTTCGCCATCGGAGCTGATCGCCAGAGACGCCACCAGCGCCGCGTGCCCCGTCAGCGTGGACCGCAGTGCGCCCTGGAGTGGGTCCCAGATCTTGATCGAATGGTCGTCCGCGGCAGAGATCAGTGATGTGCCGTCCGGGGTGTAGGCCAGTCCCCAGACCTCCGCCGTGTGGCCCGCGAGCTGAGCGAGAGGCTCCGGCTTTTTCACGAAATGCCAGGAGCGGATCCGCCCGTCCTCGCCGCCAAAGATCAGCGATTCGCCGTCGGGCGCGAAGGCCGGGCGCCCGATCATCCCCGTCTCGCCGGGACACTCGGCGATCTTCCGCCCCGAGGAGGTATTCCAGAGAGTCGCGGATCGGCGGGCGCCACCGCCGGCGAGCGTTTTCCCGTCGGGCGAGAAGGCCATCTGGAGGTCTTTGGCGGAAATCGCTTCCAGCGGAACCAATCGGGGGTGGATTGTCACGTCCGTGATCAATTCCATCTTGTCGCGGGCGGCCGTGATCCCAGCGAGTCGGCTTCCATCGGGCGAAAACGCGTGCTCGCTCCACGACAAACCCGGGAGGGAACCCAGCTCGCGCCCCGAGCGCGTCTCCCAGATGGTCACTCCCGGAGAATGGGCGGCAACGGTCTGGCCGTCGGGAGAGAAAACGATGCCTCCCATCCCAGGGAATCGCTTGGAGAGGGTCCGGATCGGCTCGCCGGTTGCCGCATCTCTCAGCGTCACCGTGGTTCCGCGCACCATGCCCGTCGCAAGCCATCGGCCATCCCGGGAGAGGTCCATCCAGTCACTGGGAATCGAGGGTCTGCCAGGTCTCAGGTGTTCCAGGCCAGGGGCAAGATTCCAGAACACCAGCTTGTTCTCGGCGGAGTCCGGATTCTCGGCATGTTCCAGGATCACCAGCGCGCGGCCGCCTGGGGCGAAGGCCAGGGCCTCAGCGTAGCCGTTGACCCCAGGGACGGCGGCGAGCTGACGCGCTGAACCCGGATCCCAGAGCTTGACCTCGCTCGGCTCCCCGATCGTCGACGACCAGGAGAGCAGGGCTCGCCCATCGGGCGAGATCATCAGCCCGCAGACCTCGCGCCGATGTCCCTGGAAGCGGATGAGTTCTCGCCCCGCGGATAAGTTCCAAACGAGGATCGACCCATACCGATCGCCCGAGATCAGGGTCCGGCCATCCGGAGAGACAATCATGGAACTGGAATCGTGGGCTGTGAGGACCGAGACGTCGCGGTGGCACACCCGGTGCAGGTAGTGCCACTCGAAGCCGCGGAGGTCGCGTCCCGACGACTCCGGCCTGAGCCCTTCGAGGATCTCCTGTGCGAACTCGACCTGCCCGGACGCCGACGCTTGCTGAGCGAGCCTCAACTGCGAGTCATACCAGAGCCGTCGCGTGGACGATTCATTCTGCTCGGCGAGCTCCAGGGCCCGGCGCAGTTCGCGATTGTGGCGGCGGAGCACGCCGTTGCGCCACACGGCAGCGCCGCCCAGTCCCATCAGGACGGCCAGCACGACCAGAGCCGCGGCGGCCACGGCCGACTTGTGCCGCCGCGCCCACTTCGCGGCCCGATCGGCCAGGCTCGGCCGCCGCGCCTGGATCGGCCGTGACTCGAGGAAGCGACGGAGGTCGCCGGCCAGCTCGGCGGCCGTCGCGTACCGCCCCGCCGGGTCTTTGTCGATCGCCTTGCGGACGATCGTCTCCAGGTCGCACGGCACCGCCGAGTTGAGCCACCGCAACGGCTTCGGTTCCTCCTCGGCGATCCGCCGCAGGATCTCCGCCCGGTCCTGGCCTTCGAAGGCCGGACGCAGCGCCAGCAGCTCGTAGAGCGTCAGGCCCAGCGAGTAGATATC